>CAKNJL010000027.1 GCA_930982035.1 uncultured Clostridium sp. | reverse complement strand
CTTCTGTCCCCAGTGCCATTGTCAAAATCTCCGTCCCCACTGACAACCTCTCCGCACCCTTTTCCGTTCTCTTTGATAATCCTTAATAAAAAATTAATAAATCCTCTATTAATTATTAATAAAAATATGGTATATTATATATGCAGATGAAAAATAATGTTATAAACTATAGTAGATTTTAAGGTCTGTCCACAATCCCTAAGGAGGAAAGAAAATGTATAATATATTAGTTGTAGATGATGATAAAGAAATAGTAAATGCGATTGAAATTTACCTATCACAGGAAGGGTATAATATTATAAAAGCATATGATGGAGAAGAGGCTTTAGAGAAAATTAAAGAAAATGAAATACATTTAATAATTTTAGATATTATGATGCCAAATAAAGATGGAATTGAAACATTACAGGAAATCAGAAAGGACAAAACAATTCCTGTTATTATGTTATCTGCAAAATCAGAAGATTATGATAAAATTTCAGGGTTAAATACTGGAGCAGATGATTATGTAACAAAGCCATTTAATCCATTAGAATTAATTGCAAGAGTAAAGTCAAATATCAGGAGATATGTAGATTTTAGTAATTCAAATATAAGTAATAAAAACAAAAATGAGAGAATTTTAAGTACAGGAGCACTAGAGATAAATGATGAGACAAAACAAGTAACAGTTGATGGAAAGGAAATTAAATTAACAGCAACAGAATATAACATATTAAAATTTTTATTAGAGAACAAAGGAAAGGTATATTCGATTGAACAAATATATGAAAATGTTTGGAATGAGGAAAGTTATGGGGCAGAAAATATTATAGCTGTACATATAAGACACATAAGAGAAAAAATAGAAATTAATCCTAAAGAACCTAAATATTTAAAGGTAATATGGGGGATTGGATATAAAGTTGAGGATATAAAATAATATGAAGTTTAAAGTTATATATCATTTCTTATGAGTAAAAAGATATCAACAATTAAATAAGGATAAGTTATTGATGTATTAATAGAAAATTCAGAACTAAAAAGGATATTAATAAATAAGAAGGTGAGAAAATGAAAAATATAAAAGAATCTATTTTATTAAAATTTTTATGTTATGTGTTTATACCAATTATGATTTTTATTTTGGCAATTAGCATTGTAGATGTTTCTATTACATCACAATATGGACAAATGGATGGCCCAGAAGAATATATAGAAACAGAGGAGTTTGGAAGAGAATATTTGATATCACTAATTTATAAGATAGAAGATATCAGTAAAGATAAAAGGAAAACAAAAGTAAATGTAGGAAACACTACAGTATCAGAAAAAGCAAATGATAATATATATGACAATTATAGTGAAATAGAAGATGAGAGTTATGAATATCCTGTATATTATGAAGTATCAAATTATACATATTCAAGAGTCAGCACTTTTATAAATTATATTATTATAGATAAAGAAAATGGAAACATGTTTACAAATATAAAATCAAATAATTATCCGGAAGAAATTAATAAGCTAAAAGCAGAAAAAACCAATTGGAGTTATCAAGATGGAAATATTACAACTAATATTAATACTATTAATCAAGAAAGTGCTAAATATATCACAGACTCATATTATTCAGTAAATAACTTTGAAGGATATGAAGTATATTCTAATATAGATCCAAGTTCATTAACATATTCAAATTCTTTATATGTACAACAAGTTGTATATAATTTGTTTAAAGGACATGAAAATTCACCAGCTTATTTAATTCCTTTATCTTCAATATTGATTATTGTTATGATAGTATATTTAATTTGGGCAACTGGTCATGAAAAAGGTAAAGAAGGAATTCAATTAAATAGTATAGATAAAATTTCTTATGAAATCATATCTATTGTGATTATGACAATTATTGGAATGATGATGAGTTTTGCAGTAGCAAGTGTAGAATCACAAATACCACAAAAAATCCTAGTATCTGTATTTTTGATATGTTACTTGATAGGTTATGCTTGTTTAGCGTTATGGATAAGTACTACAATCAGAAGATTGAAAGCAAAACAATTTATACGCTCATTTTTAACATATAAAGTTTGCAGATGGATAGTAGTAACAACGAAGAAATTATTTAGAAAAGTAACAGATAAGCAAAATACAAATAGAAAAATTACTATTATCTATTGGGGATTTGTTGGTATAAGTATCATATTAGCTTGCACAATCTGGAGTGGAATAGGATTTTTGATATTAATTGCTTTCTGGGGATGGGTATATTATAAATTATTACAATATAATAAAAAGATACAAAAAATCAATGACGCATTAAGAAATATATATGAAGGAAATCCAAATGTGAAATTAAATGAAGAAGAATTAGAAGGTACTTTAAAAATTATGGCAAAATATATTAATGATATAGCAGGCGGATTTACAAATGCAATTGAACAAAGTTTGAAATCAGAAAGATTAAAAACAGAACTTATTACAAATGTGTCACATGACATAAAAACACCATTAACTTCAATAATAAATTATGTAGATTTGTTGAAGAAACAAGAAATTAATAATGCACAAATAGAACAATATATTGCAGTGCTTGATAAAAAATCACAAAGACTAAAAAAGTTGATAGAAGATTTAGTAGAAGCATCAAAAGTATCATCTGGAAATGTTAAATTAAATATGGAAACAATCAATTTAAAAGAATTGCTAAATCAAACAATTGGTGAATTTGAAGATAAATTGGAAAAGAAAAATTTGAAAATAGAAATGGATTTACCAAATGAAAATGTTTTAATTAAGGCAGATAACAGATATTTGTATAGAGTAATTGAAAATGTATTTAGCAATGTTTCAAAATATGCATTAGAAGGTTCTAGAGTATATATAAAACTTTATAAAAATAGTAATGATGTAAATTTAGAAATAAAAAATATTTCAAAGGATAAATTAAATATTAGTGCAGAAGAATTAATGCAAAGGTTTGTAAGAGGAGATAAATCTAGGTATACAGAAGGAAGTGGTTTAGGTCTTTCTATTGCAGAAAGTTTGACAGAACTTCAAGGAGGAAAGTTTAAAATTTATATAGATGGAGACTTGTTCAAAGTAGAGATTAAGTGGAAAATAATATAACTTGAAATTTTATATAAAATATCGTATGATATAGTTATGTAGCGAGTAGATATTTTCTCACTTTTTTGTGAGAAATACAACAACAAAAGGAGGAGTTTACAATGAAACGGACAGAAAAAATTAATATATTCATATCAGTTGTGTTAGGAATCGCGATAGTTTTTAGTGTAGCAGGTTGCATTATCGTAGAAAACGGTGTTCTTTTCATTGTTTTTTGGATTTTTGCAGTAATGGCTACTGTGGCATTTATAGTAAACATACTTTGCATGAAAGAAGAAAAAAATAACTAATTTTTTCTGGCATAGGACACAGCGTTTTACATTTGTGTCCTATGCTGTTACAATTCACAGTCTCAAATTTTTTCTATAGAATGTATATATATTAATATTGAATAAATTTCGAATGTGATTGGAGTGCTTGTAGCCTTTATTAATTTAAAACAAATGAGGAAGCGGGAATAGCGAGAGGCTCGTTTGTTTTAAATTTAGAAAGGCTAGAGCACGTATTGAGCCGAGAAATTTATTCAATATTAATATATATACATTCTTTTTAATAGTATCTTTAAGCTGTGAATTGTAACCCTATGCTATTTTTAATTAAAAAAATTTATGAAAAAGGTTTGACTTTTTAATATATTTAATAGATAATATATATGTAAAACAAAAAGATAAAAAATGAAATTACTAAGGAGGAAATATATATGTATTTATTTAATAGAATAACGGTAAACCCACAATTACCAAAAAGAATAGAAAAGCTAGGAGAAATATCAAATAATTTATGGTGGTCTTGGAACACAGAATTTTTAAGATTGTTCCAAAAAATTGACATGGATTTATGGGAGCAATGTTCAAAAAATCCTGTAAAATTTTTAAAACAAGTATCACAAGAAAGACTTGAAAAAGCATCAAAAGATATTACGTTTTTAAAAGAATATGACAAAGTAGCAGAAAATTTTCAAGATTACATGAGTAGTAAAAATACATGGTTTTCAAATAAATATCCTGGAAATAAAAAAGACTTAATAGCATATTTTTCAGCTGAATACGGACTAGATCAAACTATTCCTATTTATTCAGGAGGACTTGGAATATTATCAGGTGACCACTTAAAATCAGCAAGTGATTTAGGAATTCCACTTGTTGGTGTAGGATTATTATATAAAAATGGATATTTTAATCAAAAAATTAATGGATATGGACAACAGGAAACAGAATATAACAATATAGATTTATATGATTTACCAATTAATCCAGTAAAAGATGATAAAGGTGATGATTTAACAATATATGTTAAATTTCCAAAGAGAAGATTATATTTAAAAGTTTGGCAAGTAAATGTTGGAAGAGTAAAATTATATTTATTAGATTCTGATATACCTAAAAATAATGGAGAAGATAGAGATGTAACACTAAGATTGTATGGTGGAGACCAAGAAATGAGAATAAGACAAGAAGTTGTTTTAGGTATGGCAGGAGTTAGTCTTCTTACAAAATATTTAGGATTGAAACCAACAGTATATCATATGAATGAAGGGCATTCAGCATTTTTAACTGTAGAAATTATAAAAGATATAATAAAAGAAAAACAAGTATCTTTTGATATGGCAAAAGATATAGCAAGTTCAAAAACAGTATTTACAACACATACACCAGTACCAGCAGGAAATGATATATTCCCAATTGCATTAGTAGAAAAATATTTTAAAGACTTCTGGCCAAGATTAGGAATTTCAAGAGAAGAATTCTTAAAATTAGGAATGAAACCAGGTCCAGATTTAGATAAAGGATTTAATATGGGAATATTAGCATTAAAAATTGCAGGAAAGAAAAATGGGGTTAGTAAACTTCATGGAGCAGTTTCTAGGGAATTATTTAGTGATGTATGGCCTAATATTTCAGCAAATGAATCACCAATTGGATATGTTACAAATGGAATCCATACTTGTTCATGGTTAGCACCAAAATTAAAAGAATTATATAATAAATATTTAATACCATATTGGCAAGACAATATGCACCATGATTATGTATGGGAAAAAATCAAAAATATTCCAGATGACAAGTTATGGAGTGCACATGTAGAGAGAAAGAGAAAATTAATCAATTTAGTAAAAGAAAATACAACAGAAAGATTGAGAAGATCAGGATATAGTTATGAAGAAATTAATGAAATTGTATCAAAATTAAATCCAGACGCCTTAACAATTGGATTTGCCAGAAGATTTGCTACATATAAAAGAGCAACATTAATTTTTAAAGACATCGAAAGAATGACACAGATTATGAATAATCCTGGAAAACCAATTCAATTAATCTTTGCAGGAAAAGCACATCCAGCAGATAAAGAAGGACAAGATTTAATTAAGTATATTCATGAAGTATCAATGATGCCACAATTCAAAGGAAAAATATTCTTACTAGAAAATTATAATATAGCAATGTCAAGATATTTAGTAAGTGGTGTAGATGTATGGTTAAACAATCCAAGAAGACCTATGGAAGCATCAGGAACAAGTGGACAAAAAGCATCTGTTAATGGAGTTATCAACTTTAGTGTGTTAGACGGATGGTGGGCAGAAGGATATACACAAAATAACGGATGGACAATTGGAACAAATGCAGAATATGACTCATATGAAGCACAAGATATGGCAGATAGCCAAAGTATGTATCATACATTAGAAGAAAAAATTATTCCTACATATTATGATAGAGATAGAAATGGAATATCAAAAAGATGGATAGAAATAATGAAAAATTCAATTATTACAACAGGTGGAAAATATAGTACAGCAAGAATGCTTGTAGATTATACTAATCAATTATATATTCCATTATGTAATCTTACAAAAAAATATTATGAAAATATAGACAATGTAGCAGAATACAATGCTTGGAAAAAAGATTTAATGGAAAACTGGAAAGATATAAAAATAACACAAGAAAATAATAATTTAGATAATATAACATTAGATGCAGGAAATAATATTGAAGTAGGATGTGAGGTAGAACTTCCAAACATAGATGTAAATAATGTTACAGTAGAAACATATTATGGAAAAATATTAGATAATGGTGTTGTAGAAGATGTAAAAATAATTCCAATGCAATTACAAGAATCAGATGAAGAACATAAAAGATATTATTTTACAACAAAAATAGAATTAACAACAGGTGGTAACTATGGATATACATTTAGAGTAATGCCAAAACATGAAATGTTATTAGAACCAGCAAACTTAAATTTAGTAAAATGGATAACAAAATAAGGAGACAAAATGGGCCAGGTTGCAAGCTGTATGCAAAATGTCGAATATTGTCTTTTTTGACAGGAAAATACGGGCCAGGTTAAAAAGTGTGTGCAGATACATAACTGAACAGTTGTAGTAAAAAAGAAAAAATCACAAAAATATAAATTGAAAATTGAATTTATACTATATTAAAAAATAAAGAAAAGGGGATTTTTATATGGAAAATAAAGAAAAGAAAAAAGACAAACTTACAGTTAGATTTAGCACAGCAATATGTATTATAGTAATATTTATTTTAATATATGCAATAGTATTAATGGCATATTATAATATTCAATCCCAAAAATCAAATGACCAGATTATTGAGAATTTAGATACTAAAAGTAAAGCTTTAGAAGACCAAGTAGAAAGATTGCAAAATATTGTAGAAAATCAAAATGTAGATAACCAAGGAGAAACAGAGACAACTCAACCCCCAACAGAGACTAAAGAGACTCAATCAAAAGAACTTTCAGAGACAAGAAAGAAAGAATTATATGATAATGTATTTGAAAACAAGGCATTAATACAAGATATGGTAAATAATAAAGATTTTAGTGTGGCAGAATTTACTGATGATGAAATACTATCATGCTTACCAAACTTGGATAATTCTGACATATTCACTCAAAGTCTTGAACAAGGTGATGGTTATTATGCAGTAGCAAGCACTGAAGGGGTACAAAATTTAGCTGAGACGTATTTTGGTAGAGCTATACAAAGTCAAAGCTTAGAAAAATATCTAAAAGACGGAAAAGTACAAATAAGTATCCCAACAGGATATGGTATAGTAAATTATAAATTAGTTTCTTTAGATACTATTGGAGATAATATGTATGAATTAGTATTTAAATACATAGAATCTGATTCTGAGAAACAATATACACTTACTTTTAGTGAAAATAATGGGCAAATAGTTTATTTGAAATTAGAAAAATAAAGTAATCCTGCAAATATACATTTTTATTAAAACAATGGGAACACGGCAAGGTATATATAATATAAAATCATTCACAATTTTGTATAAGCTAAATTTTCATAGAAATTCTAAAAGGAAAAAATGTTTACTTGCACTCAGACCCTCGCGTTCCGCGAGTACCGTGCATATCCAACATGTTTTCCTTTAAGAATTTCTAATTCAAATTTAGATACGCAAAATCGTTCATTTTTTTATATTATATATACCTTGCCGTGTTCCCATTGTTTTAATAAAAATGTATATTTGCAGGATTTGAATTATTTTTTACATTTTTACAATCTTATGAGTATAATCTAAATTATTCCAAGAATCATATTCAAAACCAATTGTATAAACATTTGTAGCCCAAATATCTTTTTCTAGCATATATTTAGAATTTTTATTATTACTAGTATCCATATATTTTTTTACAGAAGTAATTATTTCCAATTTTGGATTAGCCTTCGAAATTTCAGAAATTAAATACTTACCATTATCATTAAAGCCCAAAACTCTAATATAAGGCATCAATTTTTTAGATAGAGCCATATCTTTTTTTGTGATACCTAATAAAGTATATAAAAGTATTCTCTGAAGGCGAGTATTAGTATATCTTTTAGATTTAATAATATTCAAAAATTCTACTATGCTATTACAAGAATTAGCTGTATTTTTTATTGCATTTTCTAGACCTTCACCAACATCTGGAAGTTCTGCAATTTCTGCAATGGACATTTTTCTTAATAAATAAATAATTTCTCTTTCAAAAACAGATAAATCAGGAATTATATGTCCGATTTTTACATTATCTAAAAGAATAGAATAAGTACTTTCAGGTACAACTTTTCTTAAAATATCAAAACTACCATTTTTTACAATATTTCGTATAGCAGTGCTACTTGCAATATTTCCAGTATATGATGTATCATTATAGCTTGAATCAAATCTTTCAACAGTTACAGGTGTGATATTACTTTTATATTTTTTCAAAGCTTTCAGATATTCAATTCCTAAAATATTATTAGGAGAAGATAGAACACTTGAGAATTTTCTAATATCTTTTAAATACATAAGCATGGCATTTTCGCGTGCCTTAGGAAAAGATAAACCTTTACCTAATTCATGTGATAATATATTTTTATATTCGCGTGGTTCTTTATATAAAATATCTGCAACAGTATTTAAAGTGGAAATATCACCAGATTCGGAACCAAATGATATATAATCAACAACTTTTAGTGAATCGAAAATCTTTATAGCACCTTCTGCAAAATTTTCAGCACTTGATATAGAATATAATAAAGGAAGTTCAATAACTAAATCTATGCCATTTTTTAAAGCAATTTCTGTTTTTGTCCATTTGTCAACTAATGATGTAGAGCCCCTTTGAGTAAAATTTCCGCTTATAACAGCAATAGAATATGAAGAGCCAGTATCATGTAAAGATTTTTGTAAATGATACAAATGCCCATTGTGAAAAGGGTTATATTCAGCTATTATGCCAAGAACTTTACTCATTTTTCAACTTCCTTTCTCAAAATATTGTATAATTTGTAATTTACTGTTATAATAATACCATAAAAAAATATAAAAGACAATTAAAAATGTGTTAAACTTTAATTTGTAATTTAAAGTAGTTGGAGGAGTTATGGAGAAAGTTATAATATATACAGATGGAGCATGCTCTGGAAATCCAGGCCCAGGCGGTTGGGGCTCTATTTTAATGTATAAAGAAAATAAAAAAGAAATATCAGGAGGAAACAAAAATACCACAAATAATATAATGGAATTAACAGCTGTTATAGAAGGACTAAAAATGTTGAAATTTCCTTGTGAAGTTGAAGTATATAGTGATAGTGCTTATGTTGTAAATGCATTTAATCAAGGTTGGATATATAATTGGATAAAAAATAAATGGATGACTTCTGGAAAGGAACCTGTAAAAAATAAAGAAATATGGCAAGAATTATATGAGTTAACTAAAAAACATAAAGTTAAATTTATAAAAGTAAAAGGCCATAGTGATAATGAATTTAATAATAGATGTGATGAAATGGCAAGAAATGCAATTAAAAATTTAGGATAGAAAAGAGAATGTGAAAATAAAAATTAGCTATATAAGACAAATCTAATTAATAAAGAAGGAGAGGCAAAATGATAATAGAACAATTTATATTTACAGTAGTTTCGCTCGCAATTTTTGTATATATGTTTTTTAAAATGATAAAAAATAATGATACAAGTTATATAGTAATACTAATATTAGAAGCTATAGGAATTGCATTAAACTTTTTAGAATTTGCACTGTTTAAAGAAGTAAATATTGTTTTAAATATAATAAAATATGTACTTTCAATAATCATACCAGGAATTGTAATAATATTAGAAATTAGAGGAAAGACATTAATTGAAATTATAAATGTAGCGAGAGCTAAGATTTACTTAAGTTTAGAAAATGATAAAAAAGCAAAAGAAGCATTATTGAATTTAGTTACAAAAATTCCTAATAGTTATAAAGGACATAAAATGTTAGCTGAGCTATATGAACAAGAAGGCGGTATGAGAAAAGCAATAGATGAATATGTGCAAGCAATTGATATAAATAAGAAAGATTATGAGTCATATTATAAAGTGGCAGAATTATTAAATAGTTTAGATAAAAAACAGGAAGCTTCAGAAATGTTATTTAATCTATTAGACAAAAAGCCAGATATGTATAAAGCAACAGAGTTACTAGGTGATATATTAATATCAACAGAAATGTATAAAGAAGCAGTAAATGTTTATCAAGAGGCATTAAAATATAATCCTGTAAGTTATGAAATAAATTATAATTTAGGAATAGCGTATACAATGTTAAATGATTTTCAAAATGCTAAAATTTGTTATGAAAAGGCAGCTGAGATTAATTCTTTATTATATAATGCTAAATATTCTTTAGCAGAGATTGCTTTAATTTATAAAGATTTAGAAGAGGCAGAAAGAAAATTCTTAGAAGCAATTGAAGAAGAAGAACTTTCAGCCGATGGATATTATGAATTAGCTAAAATATATTTAATAAAAGGGGATAAGGAAACAGCCGTAAAATATGTAAATACAGCAATAGATATAAATGCAAAAAAAATAGTTGATAAAGTAAAGAAAGAACCATTATTTATTCCTATAATTGCAAGAATTTCTATACCATTCAATTTAGAAAGTCAGGAAGAAAAACAAAACAAATTACAAGAAAAAGAAATAAAGGCAAAAGAACATCTAGAGGAAATGGTGGATATTACAAGGCATTTAAGCTATAGTGATATTGATTTGTTAAAGAAAAATATGCCACAAAAAAATATAAAAATAGATAGTAGAGAAAATGAACAAGATGAAAGACAAAAATGATACTCATAAAATTTAATATAAAAACTATAATTTATTATAATAATATTATTAGCTTATGAAATAATAAAATTAAACATTAACGAAATCAAAGATTTTGAAGTACACATGTGAAGAATGTTTAGTATTATTTCACGAATTATATTATCTATTGAATTTTCTAGAGTTTAAATAATTGATAGGAGGTTTTATGAGTATGAATTATTGTATTATTGGAGGAGATTCGAGAAGTTTTTTCTTAGCAAAATTGTTAAGTAAAGAAAAAAATGAAGTAAAAATTTATGGATTTGAAAAACTAGAGAATATAAAAAAAGATACAGACCTTAATCAAATGATAGCTGATTCAGATATAATTGTGTTACCATTGCCATTTACCAGAGATAACATAACAGTAAATATGCCATATTGCAATCAAGTTATTAACATTGAAGAATTAATACATTATTTGAAAAATAAAACGATAATAGTAGGTAATATTAATGAAGAAATAAAAGAAAAATTACTTAATAAAAACAATAAAGTGATTGATATTATGAAAAAAGAAGAATTTGCAATTTTAAATGGAATACCAACAGCAGAAGCTACAATAGAAATTATATTAAAAAATACAAAAAAAGTAATACAAGGTATGAATTGTTTAGTTATGGGATTTGGAAGAATTGGAAAAATTTTAGCACATAAGTTACAAGGATTATCAATTAATGTAACTTGTATGGTAACAAATGAAATTGAAAATGCATGGGCAACAGTATATGGGTATGATACAATAAAAATAGAAAATATTAAAAATGATGGCTCAAAATTTAAACAATATGATATAATTATAAATACAATTCCTAAAATAATTTTTAAAGAGGAATTAAGAAATATAAAAAAGGAAACTTTAGTAATAGATTTGGCAGGAAAACCATATGGAATAGATAGAAATATAGTAGAAGAGGAAAAAATTAATTTTATAGAAGCATTGGGATTGCCTCGGAAAATCTGCACCAGTAACATCAGCAAAATATATAAAAGAAATTATAAAACAATATACTTAAACATTTGATATGTGCTAATTCATATATGATTATGAATATATTAGGAAAATTATACTGACTTTCTAATATATAAAAATATTTAACACATATTAAAAGTTTAAAGAAAAGGAGGAAAAATGTTTATAGATATTATTAAATCAATTATATTTGGAATTGTAGAAGGAATTACAGAGTGGTTGCCAATTAGTAGTACAGGGCACTTAATATTAGTAGAACAGTTTTTGAAATTTGAAAATGTTTCACCAGAATTTTGGTCAATGTTTCAAGTAGTAATACAATTAGGAGCGATTCTGGCAGTTGTGTTAATATATTTTAGGAAGATATGGCCAATTACAAAAAATAAAGAAAAGGCAATAAAGCCAACAGGAATATTGTCATATTTTGATAAAGACATTATGAATTTATGGGGAAAAATATTAGTTGGATGTATACCAGCAGCAATAATAGGTTTATTATTTGATGAGGTATTTGAAGCTTTATTTTATAATCCAACCTGCATTGCAATTGCATTAATTGTATTTGGTGTTGCATTTATTGTTATCGAAAATTGGAATAAACATAGAAAAAGTGCAAAAAATAAAAATTCTGAAATTACATATAAAGATGCAATTATAATAGGAGTATTTCAGTTATTAGCAGCAATATTTCCAGGAACATCACGTTCAGGAGCAACAATTATTGGAGGTTTATTAATAGGATTATCAAGACCAAATGCAGCTGAATTTACATTTTATTTAGCAATTCCAACAATGTTAGGTGCAAGTTTATTAAAATTAGTGAAATTTGGGTTGGCTTTTACAAGTGCAGAAATCATTATATTGTTAGTTGGTATGGTAATTTCTTTTGTGGTATCTATGTTTGTAATTAAATTTTTAATGAATTATATTAAGAAACATGATTTTAAAGTGTTTGGATATTATAGAATTGTACTTGGAATAATAGTATTAGCATATTTCTTTTTTGCATAATGAGTGTTAAGTGTGTTTCAATGGTTATAATATTGAGAAATTATCTAATTAGCCCAAAGTTATATTATAATATTTTATTCATTAAATGGCTGGCATTACAGAATATACAAATTCTAACATTATAAAGCAGGCACCTCTCAAAGCGGGGTTTGAGATTCTCCTACTTGATAATGTAAGAATTTGTAATATTCTTCCATTTGCACATTTAATTTCATAAAATATTATAATATAACTTTGGGCTTTTTATAGAATAATTTAAAAATTTTATCCTTAACTTAGTAACAATTGAAACACACTTAACGCTCATTATCAGTTTTGTTATTATCTCTTCTACTATTATTAGGAGAATTAGCACATAATTTTTCATATTCCTTACATTTGATTTTATAATCCATCTGCATACACAAATAGCGATAATAGCTAAAAGCTTGTTCATATTGCATAATTGGATTAAACATTGGATCTTTGTACAATTCATTCATATCAAAATTGTTATTTCCCATAGTGTTAAAATCCATAAAAGGTTGTTGATAATAATTAAAATCTCTTTCCATAATAATTCCATTCCTTTCCTTATTTAATTAAAGGCATACATTAGTCATGAAAGTTAATTTTTTTCAAACTAAAACCTTTATTCGAGTATAGTATTAAAAAATATAATCCTAATAAAATATATTAAAATAAGAAAAATATATACATAAAAGTTTAAGTTTCAAAACAAAAACTATAATAAATCAAAATTAAAAAATGGAAATATAGTAATAAATATGTATGTATATATAGCAGATATAATTCCATGTAATAATTTTCCATATAAATAAGGTTTTATAGATAAATCACTTTTTGAGGTGATACTAAGTACTTGTAAAAAAACAGATATGCCACCAAATCCAAGTAGAAATGCAGTAATGATAATATTTATAGAAATCCTTTTACATGCGATATTAGAAATATTGCTAATTCCATTTGTAATTTCAAAAAAGCCTGTAAATATCGGTTCGATAAAAGAAGAATCAATATGAATGGCATTGAAAAAAGGTGTAAATAAGATTTCTATAAAATGTGTCAATCCACTTGATTTTAGAATAGAGATGATAGAAGAAAATATAACAACAAATCCACCTATTACCAAAACAGATTTTATACTACTAACAATACTATCAGATAAAATTTCACCAAGATTAGCTAAAGTGGCAATATTATTTTTATTTAAATAAGTTTTTGTAGAGTGAGAAAAACTTTCAGAATGTTTATCCCTTTTCCAAAATCTAAAAATGAACCCTACAGATAGAGAAGCAAGTAAATGTGTAATAAATAATAAAATTCCAATCATGGTATTTCTATACATCAAAATACCAACAGAACCAATTATAAACAAAGGACCAGAATTATTAGTGAAACTAAGAAGTCTCTCACATTCTTCTTTGGTACAAATGTTTTCTTTCCTAAAATTTGTAGCTATTTTTGCACCTATTGGATAACCGCTAATGATACCCATAATAAAAGCAAAAGCACCTTCGCCTCTTACATTAAATAAAGGTTTCATAAAAAGATTTAATATATTTCCAATCTGATAAATGATATTTGTGTGCATTAATAATTCTGTAGCTACAAAAAATGGAAATAGAGATGGAACAACAGAAGTTGCCCAAAGTGATATTCCAGATTTTACAGCATTTAAATTAGAATTAGAAAATATTAAGATACAAATTGTAAATAGCAAAAATATGAGTGATAACATATTTCTTTTTAATTTAAAAATGATAAAGTTATTTTTTGCTATCATATAGTCCTCCTATCCCATTAATTAACAATAAATGTTTACTTATATGTTGCGATTCACGGCCAATTTTTAAACATTCTAAACCTAATAATATATAAATTTTATTCATTAAATGGCTAACATTACAGAATAAACAAATTCTAATATTATAAAGTATAAAATTGCTGGCGCACCGCAGATTTTATACTTTATAATATAAAAATTTGTAATATTCTTCCATTTGCACATTTAATTTCATAAAATTTATATATTGTTAGTTTTAGAATTAACAAATTATTTAAACTGTGAATTGTAACACTTATATAGAAAAATTTTTTTAAAAATTAAATTTTAATATTGACTTTTATAAAAAAAGATAATATAATTAGTTCACGTTTTTTATCAAATTGACAGTTTTAGTTCGAAATTTTTTTCTTATATTTCAATTTCTAATAATCTTATTCAAGGAGGTGATAAATATGCAAGAAGTTTTAAATTTAATATTAAAAGAAATAAAGATGCAGAATGAAAAGTTTGACAAAGAAATGAAAAAAATTGACAAAAGAATAAAAGAGCAAAATGAAAAAATTGACAAAATTGAAAAAGAAATGAAAGATCAAAAAGAAGAGTTTAAGCAAGAAATGAAAAAACAAAGAGAAGAGTTTAAGCAAGAGATGAAAAAACAAAGAGAAGAGTTTAAGCAAGAAATGAATGATCAAAAAGAAGAACTTAGACAAGAAATGGATGATCAAAAAGAAGAACTTAGACAAGAAATGGATGAAATGAGTAAAAAAATTGAGCAGTCAATAGATAAAAAGTTGGAACAGCAAACAAAAGAAATTGCAGATTTAATACATGAAATAATAGCTCATATGGAAGATAAAACCAGGAAATCTGAAAAGAAACTAGATGAAGAAATATTGAGTAATAAAATAGAACATAACTCATATAATGCACGATTCAAGAAAATAGAAGATGAATTAAAATATAAACATGCATAAAAATGTATAAAAACTAAAAAAATGCACATACCTAAAATAAGATATTAGAAAGGTGAGTGCATTTTTTATGAACAAAAAAGAAAATATAAATGAAGATTTTGAAAAAAGAGTAAACAAAGAGTTAGAACAAAAATATGAAGTAGGAGAAGATAGTACAAAATATGGAGAGTTTATTTCTTCTTATTTTGCATGGATTTCTTTACCAAACCAAAAAGAAAGAGCAGAAGAACTAAATGACATGACAAAGGGTAAAAAAGATGAGAAAGGTGCGCGTTAACGAAATCAAAGATTTCGACGCACACATGTGAAGAATGCTTGGCAGTACTTCACGAATATCATAAACCTAACCTTGTTGTATATGGATAAAGTAAAAATATAAAATATTCAAATTACTTAGGTATAAAATAAAAGTCAAATGTATAATTTTTCAATTTAAGATTAAAATTTGCGAAAAAATAGCAAAAAAGCGTAAAAATTAAAGAAAAAATTATAAAAAGTATTAAAAAAGGAAATAAATGACAAAATTTAAAACCATATTAATAAATATGAGATAAAATTAATATTGAAAAAATAATAAAAAGGAGTATAATAATAATGTAGGTCAAAGAAAGTCAAAGTCAAAAGGAGATGAGACAAATGCGAATCTCAGATTTAATAGAAGAATTTATAAAAGATTTATTTGATGATGATAATCAATTAGTAGAAATACAAAGAAATGAATTAGCAGAACATTTTAATTGTGTACCATCACAAATCAATTATGTAATATCTACAAGATTTAAGCCATCTCAAGGTTATTATGTAGAAAGTAAAAGAGGTGGAGGAGGTCATATTACAATAAAAAAAGTAAGTAATACAAAGTCAGATTACTTTATGCACATTATAAAAAATATTGGAGAAAAAATGACTGCAAATGATGTGGATATATTAATTAATGACTTTCTAACTTATGATTTAATAACAAAAGAAGAAGCAAAACTATTAAAAGTAGCAACAAGTGATAATGTTTTGATAATAGCAAAAGATGTAAAAGACAAACTAAGGGCGAAAATATTTAAAAATATGTTATTAAATATAGAATAAAGGAGGAATTATTATGTTATGTGATAATTGTAAAAAAAGAGAGGCAAATGTAAGGTATTCAGAAAATATAAATGGAATAAGGAGAGAATTAAATTTATGTGAAGAATGTAGTAAAAAATTAGGAATTGGTGAAATCGGATTAGATATGCCAATTAATTTTTCTAGTTTCTTTGGAGATTTTATAGAAGATTTTTCAAATTCAGAATTTATGCCAATGTTTAATGAACTAAAAACTTTGAAATGTGATAACTGTGGATATACATTTGAGGATATAGCACATACTGGAAGAGTAGGTTGTGCAAATTGTTATGATGTTTTTCAAGATAGATTAGAACCAATTATTAGAAGAATTCAAAGTAGCAACCATCATGTAGGAAGATTAGGAAAAATTATTGACAAAAAAATAGATGAAAAACAACATAATAATAGAACAAATAAAGAAACAACACCAGAAGAAAAATTAGAAATTTTAAAAGAAGATTTAAAACAAGCAATTAAAGAAGAAAGATATGAAGATGCAGCAAAATTAAGAGATGAAATAAAAAAAATAGAAGACAATAAATAGATATATTATAAAAATGAAAAATATTTTATGTATTAGGAAATGTTTCTAAAAGTACTAATATTCTAGTTATGAAAATTAAAACGACTATAAAAAGTAACAAAATGTAAAATTTGAAGAAAGGATGGAATAGAATGAATTGGTATTTACAAAGTGGAAAAGAATCAGACATTGCAATTAATACGAGAATCAGATTTTCTAGAAATATACAAGGATATAAATTTAAATTAACTCCAAAAGAGCTACAAGAATTAGAAAATAAAATAAAAGACAATATATATCAAATTGGATATGGTTTGAGATTTTTAAAATTGGAAGATATGGATGACATTACAAAATTAAGTCTAGTAGAAAAAGGACTAATCAATTATAAATTTGCATTTCAATCAGATAATATAGGTGCTATTTTAATAAATGATGAAGAAGATATTTGTATTATGATTGGAGAAGATGATCATCTAAAAATACAAGTATTTAGTAGTGGATTAGAATTAGAAAATACATTGAATTTTGCAATTGAAATTGACAAAAAAATAGAAGACATATTTGGATATTGTGTTAGTAAACAATATGGATATTTAACAGCTTGTCCAAATAATATTGGAACAGGATTAAAGGCGTCTGTAAAAGTACATTTACCAGCTTTAGCAAAAACAAGAAATACAGAAAAAGTATTAGAAGCTATAAACAATTTTGGTATTAATATTAAAGGAGTTTATGATGAAGAAGGACATATCGTAGGGGATATGTATGAGATATCTAATAAAAAGACATTAGGAATTACAGAAAATGAAATCATACAAAATATCAAAATCATTGTGGAAAAGGTTATAAAACAAGAAAGAGAAGCAAGAAGATTTTTAGCAAATGAAGGTATTGAAGTAGAAGATTTGATTTATAGAAGTTATGGGATTTTAACAAATTGTAGAAAAATTACTATGGAAGAAGCACAAAATTTATTATCCACTGTAAAATTGGGTGTAGATTTAGGAATTTTGAAAGAATTATCTGATTTACAAATTCAAAAATTGTATTTATATATTCAGCCAGGAAATTTGCAAAAATATTTTGGAGAACAATATGAAAGATTAGATAGAGAAATGAAAAGAGCAGAGATGATAAAACAAGTGGTAAATCAATAATTCAATAAAAAAATAGGCGTGGATTAAAGAAAAGAGATATAATAAAAAGAAGCCCCATATGGGGCAAAAGTTAGGAGTTTTTCCTGTGCGTACATAAATAAAATGGGATTGTTAGTAGGAATAAAACTCCAAATAGCATTACAGTAATATTTGAGGTTATTCTAAAAAAACTTAATATTAGGTTTCCAAAAAAGAACCCCAAAAAACTTCCAGATAAATATTCTGCAAATAATTTTTTCACTGTTTTTACCTCCGTATGGGAATGGCTATATCTAGCCATAAATAAGTATGTATTTATGAGTTATGACTTAAATTATAACATGAATTTTCATAAAAATGCAAGAAAGATAAGAAAATATCAAGATTAATAAGATTACTTGATGTTACAATTCACAGACTAAATACTTTTAATAAGATAATATATTCTATAAAATAGCTTTGAGACTGTAGATAGTAACTAGTTGATAATAAAGTCTAATGGGAAAAAGAAAGGTAAGGTGATAAATATGACATATAATTTTACAAGTAGAGCAAAAAAAGCAATCGAAATTGCTAATGATGTTGCAATAGAATTAGGACATAGATATATAGGAACAGAACATTTGCTATATGGTTTAGCAAAAGAAGGCAGTGGTGTAGCATCTAAAGTATTAGAAAATCAAGAGATTACACCAGAAAACATTATAGATGTAACACTTGAATTAGTAGGAAAAGATGAGCCAATTGATGAAACTTTAGGTTTTACACCAAGAACAAAAAGAGTTATAGAAAATGCTTTTATAGAAGCAAGAAAATTGGGATATAACTACATAGGAACAGAGCATCTTTTAATTGGATTATTAAGAGAAGGAGATAGTGTAGCTGCAAGAATTTTAATTGAATTAAATGTAAATATTCCAAAATTATATGGAGAAATTATAAGAGTAATAAATGAAGGAGAAAACTTAACAGGAGAGTCAGATTCAAAAAATTCAAGGAAAAAATCTGGAAGTTATAACCAAACACCAACATTAAATCAATTTGGTGAAGATTTAACAGAAAAGGCAAGAGAAGGAAAACTAGATCCTATAATTGGAAGAAAAGAAGAAATAGAAAGAGTTATCCAAATTCTATCAAGAAGAACTAAAAACAATCCGTGTTTAATAGGAGAACCAGGTGTTGGTAAAACAGCAGTTGTAGAAGGATTAGCACAAAAAATTGTTACTGGAGATGTTCCAGAAATTCTAAAAAATAAAAGAGTAGTAACTGTTGATATTTCTAGTATGGTAGCTGGTGCAAAATATAGAGGGGATTTTGAAGAAAGAATTAAAAAGGCATTAAATGAAGTAAAAAAAGCAGGAGATGTTATCCTATTTATTGATGAAATCCATACAATTGTAGGGGCAGGTTCAGCAGAAGGGGCAATAGATGCAGCAAATATCTTAAAACCATTATTGGCAAGAGGAGAAATCCAATTAGTTGGAGCAACAACATTAAATGAATATAGAAAATTCATTGAAAAAGATTCAGCACTTGAAAGGAGATTTAGTCCTGTAACAGTCAATGAACCTTCAGAAAAAGATACAATTACAATCTTAAAAGGAATAAAAGATAAATATGAAGCACATCATAATGTTAAAATAACAGATGAAGCAATCGAATCAGCAGTAAAATTATCTGTTAGATATGTTAATGATAGATATTTACCAGATAAGGCAATAGATTTAATTGATGAAGCAGCATCAAGGGCAAGACTAAAAACATATGTAGAACCAGATTCTTTAAAAGAATTGGAAGAAGAACTTGCTAATGTAACAAAGGATAAGGAAGAAGCAGTTAAAATTCAAAAATTTGAAAAAGCTGCATCTTTAAGAGATAAAGAAAAGGAATTAAAAGCAAAATATGAAAAAGAACAAAATAAATGGAAAAATAAAAATAATAAATCTGTAACAGATATTACAGAAGAAAATATAGCAGAAGTAATTTCAAGTTGGACAGGAATACCAGCTAAAAAGATTACAGAAGATGAAAATGAAAGATTGAAAAATCTTGAGAAAAACTTACATGAAAGAGTAATAGGACAAGATGAAGCTGTTCAAGCAGTAGCAAAAGCAATAAGAAGAGGAAGAGTGGGATTAAAAGATCCAAAAAGACCAATAGGTTCATTCTTATTTTTAGGACCAACAGGTGTTGGTAAAACAGAACTATCAAAAGCATTAGCAGAATGTCTATTTGGAGATGAAAATGCTATGATAAGAATAGATATGTCTGAATATATGGAACCACATTCTGTATCTAAATTAATTGGTTCACCTCCAGGATATGTAGGATTTGATGAAGGTGGTCAATTAACAGAAAAAATAAGAAGAAAACCATATTCTGTTATTTTATTTGATGAGATTGAAAAAGCCCATCCAGATGTTATGAATATGTTACTTCAAATATTAGAAGATGGTAGATTAACAGATAGCCAAGGAAGAACAGTTAACTTTAAAAATACAGTTATCATAATGACATCTAATATAGGAGCAAGACTTATCACAGATAAAAAGTCTTTAGGATTTTCTAAAGATAGTGATAATAATGATTCTAAAAAAGATAAAGATTATGAAGAAACTAAAAAAGAAGTTATGGAAGCCTTGAAAAAAGAACTAAGACCAGAATTTATCAATCGTATTGACGAAATTATTGTATTCCATAAATTAACAGATGAAGAAATTGATAAGATTATTGATATTATGCTAAAAGAAGTAGTTAGCAGATTAAAAGAACAAAAAATAAATATTGAAATAGAACCATCTGTTAAAAAATTAATTGCAAGCAAAGGAATTGATAAGAATTTTGGTGCTAGACCTTTAAGAAGAACCATTCAAAGTGTATTAGAAGATAGCTTAGCAGAAGAAATATTAGATGGAAAATTGAAAAAGAATAAAGTTAATAAAATTGGTGTTAAAGATGAAAAAGTAGTTGTGGAAAAATAATAAATTAAGCTTTGCTAGACTTTTTAACTTTACCATATCAATTAAGCTTTAAAAAGAAGAGAGCCTTGGGCTCTCAACTTATTTATAAAGCAATTTTGAATTTAGGAATATATTGAAAAATCAAGGAATACAATAAATATGTGAACTTTGTGTGAAAAATTCAAAAATAGTATTGACATTTCATAAAAATGGGTATAAATTATTAGCAGTCATAAAGATAGAGTGCTAAAAAATAAAGGAGGTAATTTAAATGATTAAACCATTAGGAAGTAGAGTATTAATAAAAATGAAAGAAGGCGAAGAAACAACTAAAAGTGGAATTATATTATCACAATCAGCACAAGAAAAACCACAAGTAGCAGAAGTTATAGAAATAGGGCCTGGAGAAATAATAGATGGAAAACCAGAAACAATGATAGTAAAAAAAGGTGATAATGTAATTGTTAGTAAATATTCTGGAACAGAAGTAAAATACGAAGGAACAGATTATATTATTGTAAAACAAGATGATATATTAGCAGTTGTAGAGTAGAGTAAGAAAAGTTGTCAAATGGTCAGCAGATGGTCAACGGGGACGGAGAGGTTGTCAGTGGGGACGGAGATTTTGACAATTATATAAAGAAAGTTTATATATTTAAAAATAGTTAGAAAAGTTGTCAAAATCTCCGTCCCCATTGACAACCATTGACAAAAAACCCCGCTATTATTCTAAAAAAATAAATAAAGAGAGATTGTAAGGACTGTTCCTTAATCCATAAAAATAGGGATTGAAGGAGTGTTCCTAAATCACTGAAAGGAGATTGATTTAAAATGGCAAAAGTTATTAAATTTGGAGAAGATGCAAGAAAATCTTTATTAGAAGGTGTTAACAAATTAGCAGATACTGTTAAAGTTACATTAGGACCAAAAGGAAGAAATGTTGTCCTAGATAAAAGTTTTGGAGCACCACTTATTACAAATGATGGTGTTACAATAGCAAAAGAAATTGAATTAGAAGATAAATTCGAAAATATGGGTGCAAGATTAGTTAAAGAAGTTTCAACTAAAACAAATGATGTTGCAGGTGATGGAACAACAACAGCTACTGTTTTAGCACAAAGTATGATTAAAGAAGGTGTTAAAAATGTAGCAGCAGGTGCAGACCCAATGGCAATTAAAAGAGGTATGGATAAAGCTGTAAATAGTGCAGTAGAAGGATTGAGAGAGATTAGTTCAGAAGTTAATGGAAAAGATGATATTGCAAGAGTTGCAAGTATTTCTGCAAATAATGAAGAAATCGGAAATTTAATTGCAGAAGCAATGGAAAAAGTTTCAAAAGATGGTGTTATAACAATTGAAGAATCAAAAACATCAAATACAGAATTAAATGTTGTTGAGGGAATGCAATTTGATAAAGGATACTTATCTCCATATATGGCAACAGATACAGAAAAAATGGAAGCAGTTTTAGATAATCCATATATTTTATTAACAGATAAAAAGATAAGTAACATTCAAGAAATATTACCATTATTAGAAAGTTTAATGCAAGAATCAGGAAAACTATTAATTGTTTGTGATGATATGGAAGGAGAAGCATTATCAACATTAATCTTAAATAAATTAAGAGGTGTACTAAATGTTGTAGCTGTTAAAGCTCCTGGATTTGGAGATAAGAGAAAAGCAATGTTGCAAGATATTGCTACATTAACAGGTGCAGAAGTTATTACATCAGACTTAGGATTAGAATTAAAAGATACAACAATTGCACAATTAGGTAGAGCAAAACAAGTAAAAGTACAAAAAGAAAATACAATCATTGTTGATGGTGCAGGAGATAAACAACAAATTGCTGATAGAGTTGCTCAAATTAAAGCACAAATTAATGAAACAAAGAGTGATTATGATAAAGAACAATTACAAGAAAGATTAGCAAAAATTGCTGGTGGTGTAGCAGTTATCGGTGTTGGAGCTGCAACAGAAGTTGAAATGAAAGATAAAAAATTAAGAATAGAAGACGCATTATCTGCAACAAAAGCAGCAGTAGAAGAAGGTATTGTTGCAGGTGGTGGAACAGCTTTAGTAAATGTTATACCTACTGTTGAAAAATTAGTAAATTCACTAGAAGGTGGAGAACAATTAGGAGCTAAAATTGTATTAAAAGCATTAGAAGAACCAGTAAGACAAATTGCTATTAATGCAGGATTAGAACCAGCTGTTATTGTTAATAAAGTAAAGAGTGAAAAAGTAGGTGTTGGATTTGATGCAGCTAAAGAAGAATATGTAGATATGAAAAAAGCAGGAATTGTAGATCCTACAAAAGTTACAAGAAGTGCATTACAAAATGCAGCATCAATTGCTTCAATGGTATTAACAACAGAAAGCTTAGTAACAGATGCTCCAGAAAAGAAAAATTGTAATTGCGGAGGACATGATGGAGCAACAGCAGGAATGGATGGAATGTATTAAAAAATGGAACATAGATTTTTCTATGTTCTTTTATTATGGAAAAACTTGACAAGGAAACATTACTTTTTGACAAGTAAACTTGACAACAAAGCACAAATATGTTATTATTAACTTAGATATATAAGTTTAATTACGAGATGAAAATAAATATATAAAGGTACTCTAAGAAGATAGGAGGGGATGAATATGAATAAGGAAGAGATTTTATCAAAAGCACAAAAAGAAGGAGATGAAATGGAACAAGCTATATTAACAAAATCTTTAGGAATTAGCACAATTATTATACCAATTCTATGTCTTGTATTTGTACTAATAAGGATATTTTTTGCAGAATATGTAATAAGTGATTTAATAGTGATTACTCTTGCGCAATTAACTATTTCAGAATTTTATCAATATTTCAAAATGAAGAAAAAAATATTATTAATATTAGGAATTATCACATTAATATTAGCAATCATATTTACTTGGAGCTTTATTAATGAGGTGAGACTATGAAAGAGAATTTAATTTTAAAAAATAAATTAAAATTAGCAAGAGTAGAAAAAAATCTTTCTCAAGAAGAATTAGCCAAATTAGTAGGAGTATCAAGACAAACAATTAGTTCCATTGAAACAGGACAGTTTTGTCCAACAGCAAAGTTAGCATTATTATTATGTATAGCATTAGATAAAAAATTTGAAGATATATTTTATTTTGAATAGGGGATGATTATCATGAAAAAGTTTTTAAATGTAAGAAACATATTAATTGTGTTAATTATTATAGTAGCAGTTGCTTTTATTTGTTGGGGAAGATCTGATAATCCAAAAAATTCGAATGCATATCAATTGTTTAAGAGTTTTTATGAGTATGGTCCAGAATATGGTCATAATGAGAATAATACGACTATGAAATTAGAGAATATAGGAGATGAAGAAATTACATGGATTTATGCAACAGATTATGATAATGAAAGAGAAATAGTATCTATAACAAAACTTAGTGAAACTTCAGAAGAAACAACACAACATACACAATTAGTAAATATAATATCAAAAAAGGGAAGAGAATCATATATCTTGCTTGATGAAGATAAAGTTTGTTTAAAGTTTGATACAATGAAAGAAGAAGCTACTGAATTGTATGCTGGATGGGCAGAAGATATTATGGATTTAATTACAAATAATACATATTATACAAGAGGATATGAGTGGATAGATGGAAATTTTATGTATTATGAATACTTTAAAGAAACAGATATAAAGTTTTATTTTAACGGTGATGGAGATTTAATGTATTTAAGTGCTAGAGCATTAGATGATAGTTTAAGTAGCAATCCTGATGAAGAGTCATATGTATTCAGAGTTACAATTTCTCATGATAGCATAGATAATTCATTAATAGAAATACCAGAAGATTATGAAATAAGAGATGTGGAACAAAATGGAGTAGATTAAATTTTGGTAAAAAAGAAGTAGTATTTTAAAAAATACTACTTTTTTTGGTGGCTTCAAGTGGAATCGGCGAGCCGCGTCCTAAAAACAGTCCAATGGACTGTTTTTGCCTCATGATATTCGGCACGTCCTTTTCGATTCCACAATAAATTATTAAGTAAAAAAGAAGTAGTATTTATATAAAAATACTACTTTATATGGTGGCTTCAAGTGGAATCGAACCACTGACACGAGGATTTTCAGTCCTCTGCTCTACCAACTGAGCTATGAAGCCATAAAAAAATGGCGACCCGGAACGGGCTCGAACCGTCGACCTCTAGCGTGACAGGCTAGC
>CAKNJL010000026.1 GCA_930982035.1 uncultured Clostridium sp. | reverse complement strand
GTCAAAATCTCCGTCCCCATTGACAACTCCGTCCCCACTGACAACTCCGTCCCCATTGACACCCATTGACAGCCTATTTGCAACTATTCTGTCCTTAATGCTTCTACAGGGTCTCTTTTGCTTGCCATTCTAGCTGGAATTAAACCTGCAATAATTGTTAATATCATACTAATAAGTACAAGTATAACGCCTCCAACTACTGGTAAAGTCACATTTACAGTAACTCCTGTTACAGCATATATAATCTTAGTAATTGGTATATTTAGTAATATTGTTACACCTATACCTAATAATCCTGCAATTAATCCTACAATAAATGTCTCTGCATTAAATACTCTTGATATATCTTTCTTTGAAGCACCAATTGCTCTTAATATTCCTATTTCTTTTGTTCTTTCCAATACAGATATATATGTTATTATTCCTATCATAATTGATGAAACTACTAATGAAATGGCTACAAAAGCTATTAATACATAACTTATTGTATCTATAATTTGACTTACAGATTTCATCATTATTCCTATCATATCTGTATAATTAATTACATTTTCTTCTTTACCTTCATCTCTTTGTTTTTGATTATATGCATCTATTTCACTTGTAATAGTGTCTTTTGCGTCAAAGTCTTTTGGATATATACTAATTGATGATGGCTCATCTAAATTTACTGCTCCTAATAATTCTAGATTATTTTCATAAGTAGCATTTGCATTTTGATTGTATGTTTCCATAACTTGTGCTAATTCTTCTGTACTTAATGTTGCAAGTCGTGCTTTTTGTTCATCACTTATTTGAGTATAGTCAAATGTTTTGTTACCTTCTTTTGGAAATTCCATTCCTGTGAACACATTGATGTCTGGATTTTCTTTTTGTTCTTTTACTATTTCTGCTTCATTTGTTTTATTTATTACATATTCTTTTAAGTCTTTTGTGTAACCTATTCCTCCGCTCATTCCGGTTGCTACACTTTGCTCATTTTGTTTTATTATTCCTACAACTTTTATGTTTTCACTCTCATTAAGTTTTCGTTTCATATATTCTTCATCTTCGCTTTTGTCTACCCATAAACCGTTTTCTTTTTCATAATAATCAGAGTTTAAGATTAGTTTAAATGATAAATTTAGTAATTCATCATATGTATATGATGTTGATTCAGTTTTATCAACAGTTTCTCCATTTTGTACTTTTTTCCATCTATCTTCTAATTCTTTTTGGTCTTTTAATCCTAAAGAATATAGTGTATAATCGCTGATTTCATTGTTTTCATTAACTATTAAAACTACTTCATTATAATTTTGTGGCCATGCTCCTGCTACTAAATCATATTGAGAATGTAATAGTTCTTCATTATTTAACATTTCTTCCCACACATCTGTATTTGACATGCTTGATGTCATACTTGAACCAAACATAGAATTTACAGATGATGTTTCTCTTGTTTCTAACATATCTCCCATTCCTAAGGCATTCATAACTGTACTTGGATTAACTTGAACTACTCCATTTGATGTATCTTCTTTGTATAAATTAATATTTAAATTATAATTATATTTTATTGCACTTGCATTTTCTTTTATTGTATTGTTTTCATTTTCGATATAATTTTTTAACTCTTTTAAGTTGTTACTTGTCACTTTACTAGATAATGTTGATATCATTTCGTCCATAATATCTCTAGAATAAATTTTCCCATCTTCATGTTCTTGTTCATTTTCCTCATCTGCTTCACCTATCATACTTTCTAGCATACTTGATATATCAACAGTAGATTCATCAATTGTTACTGGATAAGAAGATAGAGTGTCTTCTTCTACGCGATTTATATAGTTCTGTATCCCATTTGATATAGATAATATAAGTGCAATACCGATAATACCTATACTTCCAGCAAATGATGTTAGTAATGTTCTTCCTTTTTTTGTCATTAAATTGTTTAGGCTAAGCCTTAATGCTGTAAAAAATTTCATTGCAGTCCTACCAGATTTCGCTTTTGCATCTTTTTCCTTTTTTCTGTCTTCTTCAGTAAAAGGCTTTGAATCATCTGTTATTACTCCATCTAAAATTTTTACAATCCTTGTAGAATATTTTTCTGCTAATTCAGGATTATGTGTTACCATAACAATCAATTTATCTTTTGATATTTCTTTTAATATCTCCATAATTTGCACACTTGTTTTTGTGTCTAATGCACCTGTAGGCTCATCTGCCAAAATAATATCTGGATTATTTACAAGTGCTCTTGCAATGGCTACTCTTTGCATTTGCCCACCTGATAATTGATTTGGCTTTTTGTGAATTTGTTCTTTTAATCCCACATCTTCTAGAGCTTTAATTGCTCTTTCTTTTCTTTCTTCTCTAGATACTCCAGATATAGTAAGAGCTAGCTCTACATTTGAAAGAATTGTTTGATGTGGTATCAAATTATAGCTTTGAAATACAAAACCAATAGAATAATTTCTGTAAGCATCCCAGTCTTTGTCTTTAAATTTTTTGGTTGATTTTCCATTGATAATTAAATCTCCAGATGTATATCTATCTAATCCTCCAATAATATTTAAAAGTGTTGTTTTTCCACATCCACTTTGTCCTAAAATAGATACAAATTCACTCTTTCTAAATTCAATACTAATCCCCTTTAAAGCTTGAACCTTTGAATCTCCTGAAATATAATCTTTTGTTATATTTTTTAATTCTAACATTATTTCACTCCTTTTCTTCTTAATTTTTAACTCCAAATTTAAATCAATAACTATTTTAGTTATCTGATTAATTTTACTTATGGTGAAA
This sequence comes from uncultured Clostridium sp., assembly GCA_930982035.1. Classification (GTDB taxonomy): domain Bacteria; phylum Bacillota; class Clostridia; order TANB77; family CAG-508; genus CAG-269. The sequence continues at coordinate 23,403 of CAKNJL010000026.1, read as the reverse complement.
TTATTAGTATAAATTTTATATATTATAAAGTTAAAGTTCTTTAAAAATGACAACTAGTCATGTATATATTTTTAACATGACTAGTTAATTTATTCAATATTTTTCACAAAAAATTTACAAAGAACTTTCACTATTAATTTCTTCAAATTCTATATAAATATCTGTACTTTTTATATCTAAATTTATTTTTCCATTTCCACTACCTATTGTTTGATTGTTTGATATAGCTTCATCTACTATATAAGTAGTTCCTAGACGATTTTTGTTATTAATTTGATAATCCTCTTGTTTTCCTAATAATGTAATATTCGTATCTGAATTTTCTATGTCTACATTGCCTGTTCCAGTTATTTTTAAAACTATATTTTGATAACCAGATTCAGAATCCATTTTAAAATTAGTAGTTTGACCATCATAAATATCCAAATCTGCATATTCATTATCTATTTCTATGTTATCTGCTACTATTTCTTGGAATTCACAATAATTACTTTCAAAATCTAATTTCAAATTTGATACATTTATCTTTTCTATATCAACTGTTGAATATTTGATTTCTAGATTGATATTGTCCAGTTTTTGATTTTCTGGAAGATATATTGTTATTGTATTATCTTCTGAATAACTTGATGATATTTCTTCATCACTTATTTTCAATTTTTCTCCTTCTTGATTTATTTTCATTTTATCTGGTATATTATTTCCCTCTACTTTTATTTTATCTCCATTTCTTATTACTAAATCCATTGTCTCTAAATCTACTTCTAAACTTTTAATATTTTCAAACTCTTTCGAAATATCTTCTGATTTATATTCCGTACTGTCTTTAATTAGATTTTCTACTTCTTTTTCTGGAATTCCTGTAAATGCTCCTGCTAAACTTAGAAGTACCATAACTATTGTTATTGAAAGATATATACCAAATACAATTGCTGAATATTTTATAAATTTTTGTAGTCCTGTCATTTTATATCAACACCTCCAAACATACAAAAACTATCTATATATATTGTAGGTAATTTCTCATCATATTTTCTTCCTGTTTTATTTGATGTTCCACCAAATATTGGTGTTGATTTTACTTTGATATTCACATTTTCTGGAACTAATATTTCTATTCCACCAAATACAGCACAAGCTTTTACTAATTTGTCTTCTTTTATAATAGCATTTCTTAAATCTAAATCTGTACTTCCAAAAACTGCTGTTAAATTAGCTCCATTAAATTCTTGGTTACTATAATCTCCTTTTACTTCACCAAAAGTTGCACAATATTCCTCTAGCTTTGTTCCATTATTTTTTATCTCTTTACTTTTTTTTTCAACTTTTTTATCAAATTTATCTTTGAATATTAAGTTTATTCCTAACAATATGATTAATACTGGTATAGTTAATTTCCAAATAAGATTAAAATCTAGTATGTCTCTACATGATAACAATAATAAAATACCAATAACTAACCAAACTGCACTCCAGAATTTATTTTCTCTTGCTATTAATTCTATAGCACTTGGAATAATGATTAGTAATGTCCACCAACCTTCAAAAAATATGTTTATGTTTGTGATTTCTAATGCATTTAATGTAAGTATCACTCCTATTATTACTAGTACAATCCCCCATAAGGTATTTCCGATTTTTCTCATATAAACCTCCATTCGAGCAATTTTTTGCTCTTATTTTTTTGTTTAAATCTCTTAAATTAAAGTACGAAAGAGATTTAATAATATTCTACCTTATTTATAATCATTTTGCAATAAAATTTTATTCATTCTTTAAATATGTATTTAGATTTTTTATAAAAAAATATTATTATAAATTTCTCTTTGCTATTTAAAATTTCTTTTTTGAACTTATACAGTTATATTTTGATACACAAAAAATATAGGCACCTTTTAGGTGTCTATTAATATTTAATTTTATAGTATGAAATTTTGCTTACACATCATGCGCTTACAAAATTTTACTTAATATACAGTGCTGGGCGAAAACCATAGGTACTACTAGTAATGTCCGGACTATTGCCATATCGAGCACTAGCTGGAAACTTATAAGCTATGAGTGTATACTCACCGACCTCTATTAATTCTGTTGTTTGTATCTCGTGCTTCTGATGTCCATTCCCATAAATTTCCTGCTAAGTCGTATATATTATTTACTTTTGTTTCTTTTTTTGACCCCGTATTTATTAAATTTGTTGTTTCTGAAAAAGTATCATCTGTATAATTCCCCCAACTTTTACTATCTCCTACTATATCTGAAATATTTTTTTCTCCCGTTTCATATAACCAGCATAATATTCTATCCCATGCTGAACCAGTTAATAAGGAACTTGTATATTCACTTCCATTAAATGTACTCTGTATATTTGTTATTGCATCTGTTTGTGAAATTCTATTCCATAAATTTAATGTATCTGTAGTTGGCTTACTTCCTACTTTTCCCCCATCATTACTTGCTTCATATCTTCCTATATAAAATCCTCCATTTTTGTTTATTGAATCATTATAGTTTTCTGTCTCGGAATAATCATTTTTATAATTTTCTATTATTTTTTCTTGTGTTTCTTCTAATGTACTTGTCTTCCATGTAGCTAAGCAAAATGCTTCTAAATTTTCATATCCTTTTATTTCTGCTATTTCTTCTGTCAACATGTCTAATTCCCACATTCTTATTGCATATAAACTATATACATCCAATTCAACTTCTTTTGTCTCTCTTCCTGCTGTTACTACCAATTTATATGCTCCATTTATTGTTGGTATTACATTTTCATTACTATAATTTGTTCCTTCAACAGTTGAATTTAATATTTCTTCTCCATATGGATCTGTCAATACTACACTTTCTATATTTTGCTCACTTGTTACATTTATTTTTATTTTTTGATTTTTATCTACTGGCACCCACACAAATTCGTTTCCATTTTCATCCGCTATTACATATCCCCCATCTACTGTTCCTTCTGTGTGTGAAAATCCACTTGGTATTGGTGGTTCTCCTACTGGTTTTTCTCCTTCTATTTTTAAAGTTGCCATAACCGTTGAACTCTCTGGTTCACTTGTATTTCCGTCTTTACTCACAAAATACATATTTCCATTTTTATTATTTTCTGTTATTGTTACTATATATCCATTCTCCCCTGTATCGTTTGAGCCCACTGCTACATCATAATATCCATCTGCAAAATAGTTAGCCAACTGTTCTTCTAAACTTTCAACCCTAATATTTCCCCCGTTTTCTTCTGCTAATGTTCCTGCTACTGCTAATTTTACCTTTTCTTGCTCCTCTGTTATCTTTGTTTTATCTCTTGCCTCTGTTGCTTTTGTTAATATTCCATTATCTCCCATTAGTGTCGCAATTGTTACTCCTGCAAGGATTAACAACACGATAATTGTAATAACTAAAGCTATTAAAGTTATACCATTATTAGTTTTACTCACTCTTACTTTCATAAAAAATTCCATTCCTTTCTTTTGTTTTTGCATAAATTATTGTATTATAGTAAAAAATATTTCTTTTTAATATCCTTAATTAGGATACTCTAAGAAAAGGCAAAAAAGGGAAAAATCTCTTGATAACACTGTTTATTTAGCAATTTTTTATTTACTGAATACTTATCATTTATATATATTTATAGTAAATTATTTCATTTTTTAGGATTATAATTTTTTAATTTTTTTATTGACTTTAATATATTTTATTGATAAAATTTAGACAGAAAAAAATTTCTTAGAGTATCCTACTCTAAGAAAATTTTTGTTTTAATATTAAATTATTTTTTATTTTAAGAATCAATAAATCATAATATTTTATTTACTAAATAACCATTTTAATTTTACTCTAAATCATAAACCTTTGTCATTCTTTTAATAAATATTTAGCATGTTTTTTAATCATTTTTAATAGAAAAATAACACAATCATCAATTCCTTCTAATATTTCTTTTTCTGTATATATTTTATATGTAAATTTATCCTTATCTTCATCTTTTAATATTTTTTCTTTGCCAGTATATCTATCCATTATATAATTTATTGTCATCATTATTTCATCTTCATCTAATTTTAACCAATCTATATCTTTTAAATATTTTTCGATTTTCTTATTAAATTTCAATCCATCTACTAATTTATTTTCATAAATGTAATTTGAAAATAATGCAAAATCTGCTGTTTTTGTCTGTCTTGCTGTCTCTTTGCTACACATTATCCTCTTGCCATCATTTAGTATCAATCCTACTCTCTTTTTTTCCTGATTATATATACCATGTTCATCATATGTTTTGGCATTCCAATAATAATCTGTTAATAGATGTATATAATACCCTAACATCAATGGGTTAGAAAATTTAGTTTTATATTTCTCTGCAAATGTCCTTAAATCATATCTTTTTTCTATATGTTCTAGGACTAAAACTTCTGTTTCAAAATGGCTTTTTGAATGTGGTATATAATTTCTTATGTCTTTTACTACAAATTTATTTGGGATATCTGGTAATATATTACCAAATGCAAAAAGATTGCTGTTAATATTAATTTTTTTACTTACTTTTTTTGATGTTAATAAATGCATCGCCCATGTTGGCATTATTACTCCCCTCCATTTTTTTATTTTTCTATTTTTCTCATGTTTATCTTACCTTTATTTACGAATATTGTCAAGAAAATGAGGAGAAGAAAAAAATCTTCAACTCTGAAAATTAATTTCTTCTCCCCGCCGGACTAAATCATATGAAATTCTATCTCCTTTCCTGTCAAAAGCTGTCTCATGGATTTATACCATGTTTTTTCCGTCAATTTGTCAAAGTCACTCTTTTTTACAGTACACCGACCTTCTTCAAGGTCAAGCTCAAACGGATGCTTTTTTTGGTCTATAACCAAATCTCCAAAAAGTTTACCTGCTTTAACTCTTTTAGCTACTATCATATCTTTCGTCCTCCTACTATTTTTTATGTATTTACATGTTACCATAATATTATCTCATATTTTTGACTTATTTTCAACATTTTTTTAATTTTTTATTGATTCTCACTTAATTTATTTCTACATGTTTCAAGAAAAAATTTAAAAATATTATTCATATTTTCATCTTTGTTATATAAACTTTCTGGATGAAATCTCACACCGATATAGAAACTTTTTATTACTTTTTTATCTCTATTTCCATAATTTATAGTTTTCCTATTTTCTTCTTTACAATTATCATACTATTTATAAATTATCTTTTATTTCTGGAAATAAATCATATAAACTATATCCTAGTAAATTATCAAAATAATCTTTCAATTTGTATGTTTCTTTTACATGATATTGTGTATTTGTATAAGCTCCTTTTCTAATTATTAAATCAATTAGTCTTTTATCTATTGTATATACTCTTCCTCCTGGTGGACACATTAAATCACATAGATTAATTATCTTTTCTTCTATTGTAAATTCGTGATTTTTAATAAAGTTAGTTAAAAATGGATTCTCATTTATATCTGGAATTCCTCCAGCAGTACAAAGAATATCATTATTCAAATATGAATGCGTTAGGCAAATATTGCAATAATCTTCATCATATCCTTTTTCTTTTAGATAATTATATCCTCTCATCACATGACCATGAATTTCTCCATTATATTTTCCAATATCATGAACATAGCCAATTGCTATTGTTTTATCTACATCTATATTATATCCTTTTTCTTCCAAAGCTTTAGCGATTTTCCCTGCTGTATCTCCAACACAAATACAATGGTCTATCCATTTATCATTTAACGTTTTTCCTCTATAACTTTCTACAATTCCTTTTGCTTCTTCGCTTGTTAATTTCATATTTAAAAGCTCCTTTTATCATTTTTTATATGATTATTATAATTCGTATTCTTTTATCTCACAATTTGAGTGCATATCATAACCAACATTTCCATCTTCAGCTATTCCATTAAAATACCAATAGATAGCTCTTAATGTTCCTCCATGTGTTACTAATAAAATAGTCTTATCTTTATATTTTTCTTTTACTTCATCTAAACATTCTTTTACTCGCTTATATACACTTTTCATTGTTTCTAATCCTGTATATTTTGTTGAATAGAAATTCCAAAACGCTTTCTATCTATATTCTTCCAATCTTTATTTTCATAAATGCCAACATCTCTTTCTATTAGCCTTTCATCAAATATAACTGGTACATTATTTTTATTTATAATATTGCAAGTGTGTTTAGTTCTATCAGCTGGAGAACAAATAATCAAATCTATGTTTAAATTTGCTATTTCTTCTCTAGCTTTTTCTGCTTGTTTAATACCATTCTCGTTTAAATCTTCTTTAATTCCTCCAACGATATTTTTGGAATTACTATCTGTTTCTCCATGTCTAATTATATATATTTTCATATTAATTATCCTTTACTAATTTATTAAATAAATCATTATATATCTTATCTGAATTCAAATAAGTTACAAACTTTATTTTTCTATCATTTTTATTAAAACTATAACTTAAATCTTTATTAATTTTTGGACAATCCATTTTCTTTTCTTCAAACCAATCTTTATTGATTAAATAAGCTATAACACTTATATCCCAAATTACCCTTCTTGTTTGAATTCCATGTATTCCATCATTATAAAATCTGCTACATAAATAATTGCAAAGTTCACTTTTTCCTTTCAAATAATGTTCCAATTCATATATTGATATTTTTAAGTTTGATGCAACACTTTTACAAGGAATAATTGTTAAGTCTACTTTTGATTCAAAGATTTCCTTTATGGCTTGTACGTCTTGTCTAAAATTAAATTCTTTGTTGTTATCACATATTGGACTGTGTCCTCCAAGCCATATAATTTCAATTTTATTTATAATATCTGGAGCTTTTTTAATAGCTAATGCTACATTTGTTATTGCTCCAATCGCCATAATATATGTTTTATCATTTTTCTTTGCAATTTCAATTATTTTTTCTACTGCTTCATTTGTTTCGTTATTTCCGTTTTCTATATAACCGTTACTTCCTTTAAATACTTTATTTCTTGTATCAAAATTTAACCAATTGCAAATTTTTAATATTTCTTGATAACTCTTTTCTTGTCCTTCTTCTACGCTAATATCATTATCATGATGATATGGTGCTACTGTAATAGCTTCTATATTAAATCTATCTTGTGATAAAAGCATATATGATAAAGCAAATTGATCATCACATTCATTATATGTATCTGTATCTAATATAACATTTATTCTTTCTTTATTATCTTTTTTATAAAAGCTAGATATTTTTGAATATATTTCATTCCATCTTTTTACTCTTTCAAATCTTGTTTCATGTTTGTTATATCTTGTATCCATTATATAGCATTTTACACCGTTATTCTCTATATCTTCACAATTTTTTATGCTATCTTCTATCATAATGTCAATATTATTTTCTTTACACACAGGTCCTTTTTCATGTCTTCCAGTAAGGATTAATCTATCAAAATATATATCATATTTTTCTAGCCATTCTCTTGTCATTTTTTCTGGATTTATATATTCTCCATTATCTCTTGATGTTATAATATAGATTTCATTTCCATCTGCTTTTAATTTGTCTATTACATCTTTTGCGTTATTTAGTGGCTTTAAACTCATTGCTATTCTTTGTATATTATTGTAATAAAAGTCGTCATTTTCCTCTTTTGACCAATCAAACATTCCTACTGTTATATGGTATGGCTTGTCATTTATAATTCCTGTGTTTCTTAATTCTTTATCATGTTTTAAATATTCTTCTAATAATACATCGTCAAAGTTTGATATACAATTATCTATATCTATTCCAATTCTCATTAAAATCCTCCAATTAAATTTAATTAAGCATTTTCATTCTATCATATTTGTGGCTTGCTATCAAGTAATGCTTTTTTTCACTTTTATTTGCATTTATATTACTCCTTTTATAACATTTAGAGCTTACCATTTCTGGTAAGCCCCAATAATTTATTCTCTCTCTCATTTATTAGTCGCTTAAAGAGGTAGCGACAAACACATTTATTCACTCTCTCATTTATTAGTCGCCAAAGGGGCAGCGACAAACACATTTATTTAAAACAATGATGTTCTTAATTATTATATTCATAATAGCATAAAATATAGCATTTTATCAATAATTTTTTAAAATCAACTTAGTTCTTTTTTATTTTCTTCTATCATATATTTTAATAAATTTAATTGTCTATTTTATGACATATTTTTATAACTATGGAGGTCCTTATGAATAATAAAAAAATAATTAAACTTTTCTCATGCACAACACTTATATTATGTATTCTTGTTTCCTATAGTTCTCTATCTTTTGCCACAGATGATTCTTTATATGTATGGTCTAGTACTTCTAATTCTTTAAACATTTTAGATGATAATATAAAACATTCTAATACTACAACCAATAATTCCAATACTTCAAAGTCTACCAATAATAGTACAAATTCTACCAGCAATAATATAAATGTGAATTCAAATAATACAAATAACAACAAAACTAACACTAATTCTAACAATACCAATTCATCTGATAATTCATTAGAAACAAGTGCAATTGCTGATGTTACTGATAATAATTCTTTAAATTTAGAATCTGCATCTGCAATTTTAATTGAACAATCTTCTGGAAGAATATTATATGCTCATAATATTCATGAACAATTAAGACCTGCTTCTGTCACAAAAGTTATGAGTATTTTGCTTATAATGGAAGCTTTGGATTCCCGGGAAAATTAATTTAACAGATGAAGCTCCTTGTAGTGAAAATGCTGCTTCTATGGGTGGTTCTCAAATATGGCTAGATACTACCGAAACTTTAACAGTTGATGAAATGTTAAAAGCTATTTGTGTTAATTCAGCAAATGACTGTGTAGTCGCAATGGCAGAATATATTGCTGGTTCAGAAGATGCTTTTGTTCAGATGATGAATGATAAAGCTTATGAACTTGGAATGAGTGATACTACTTTCAAAAACTGTCATGGTCTAGATGAAGATGGTCATGTTACATCAAGTTATGATATTGCTGTAATGTCTAGAGAGTTATTAAATAAATATCCTGACATAACGAAATATACTACAATCTGGACAGATACATTAAGAGATGGTGAAACTCGGACTTTCTAACACAAATAAATTAATTAAAAACTACACTGGTGCAACTGGCTTAAAAACTGGTTCTACTTCTCTTGCATTATATAATTTATCTGCAAGTGCAACACGTGATGATTTATCTTTAATTGCTGTTATTATGAAAGCTCCTACTACTAAAATCAGATTTTCTGAGGCTGAACAACTTTTAAATTATGGATTTAATAATTTTTCTTACCAAAGCTTTGGTAAAGCTGGTGACTTAATTCAAACCGCTAATATTGATAAAGGTGTTCAATCAACAATTCCTGTTGTGTTAGAAAATGATGCAGGTATATTATTAGCTAAAGGAAATGAAAAAAATATAGAACAAACTGTAACACTTGATGAAAATATCTCTGCTCCAGTCTCTAGTGGTCAAAAAGTTGGTGAAATTACTTTTTCTCTAGATGGTGAGGTATTGTCTACTGTTAATCTTGTTTCTCAAATTTCAGTTGATAAAATTGATATTGCTACTATGAGTCAAAAAGTATATTCGGCTTGGTTTAATTTATTAAGATAATCTTTAGTTAAGTTAGACATTGTTATCTCCATTTATCTTATGGTTAGTCTATAATTTCTTAATTAATAAAAAAATAAAAATTATATAATTGCTAAATAGCAGATAGACTTGTTCCATCTGCTACTTTTTAATACATTAAAATAATGGAGGAATTGTAATGTTTTTTATTATAAAAAGAAAAAAAGTTATTTTATTTTTTTTATTATGTGTTTTAATTTGTTCAATAATTTATTTTATATTTAATATTGTTAGTGAAAAAACTATACTTGTTAGTGCTTTTGAAGAAGAAAACTTACAAGATAAAATTTCTAATCTTATGAATGGAGATGAAAAAATTGCTTATTTAACATTTGATGATGGTCCTACTTCTAAATCTACTCCAAAAATTCTAAAAATATTATCAGAAGAAAATGTTAAAGCTACTTTTTTTGTTATAGGAAAACATGTTAAGCAAAATCCTGAATTAGTTAAACAAGCTTACAATGATGGTCATTATATTGCAAATCATGGTTATAGTCATAATAATAACAAATTATATTCTAGTGGTGATAACTTTATAAATGAAATTAAATCTACTGATTTAGAAATTGGTAAAGCTATTGGAATAGATAATTATTCTTCACATATTTTTAGATTTCCTAATGGATATATGGCAAGTGCTTTTAAGTCTCAAAAGCAACAGTATGCTAAATTACTTAATGATATTAATTATGCATATATTGATTGGAACTGTTTAAATAAAGATTCTGAGAAAAAATATACTAATTCTGAACTATTAAATAATTTAAAAAATTCTTGTAAAAACAAAGGCACTTTAGTTATTTTAATGCATGATACTTCTGATGTTAATGAAACTGATTTAGTTTTAAAAGATTCTATTGACTATTTAAAAGAAGAGGGTTACATTTTTAAAAATTTTTATAATTTTTAAAAAATAATAGAAGATACACTATCCATATCTTCTATTATTTTTAAGTTTATAAATATGATTTTTTAGGCTAAATTATTATTTTAAGTTACCGATTTCTAAGTTTTGAGCATTTCCATTTACAGTAATTGTAACTTTATCTTCACCTTTATTTACTGAAATTGTTGCACCTTTACCATTTAATTCAAAAGAATTAATATATTGGTCAATAGCAATTATTTCATCTTGATTTGTTACACCAAATGTTGATTTTATTTCTTCATCAGTGTAATCTTTTAATTCTACATTATTCATTGTTACAGGAGCTTTTGTTGTAGCATTTGCAACAATTGTTGATTGTTTTCCTTCTTCAGCAGAAACTGTAACTGTCTTATCACCAGTTAATGAAGGTTCTGTAATATCAACTTCTCCGTTATTTACTTCAACTTTGATATTAGCACTTACATTTACTTTTTGTGATTCTACAGTAACTTTTCCACCATTTGATTTAATAGTGATTGTTCCTTTTTGTTCTGATGTATTGTTATCAAGTCCTGTAAATGTGATTACTGCTTCTCCTTCTGATGAATTTTCAAATACTAAGTCATTAGCACTTTCATTAGCTTTAATTGTTAATGCTTTCCCTGTAGCTGAAATTGTAGCATCTTGACTTGCACTAACTTTTACTTTGTTTATTATAGCTGTTGAACCTGCTTGAAGTTTATAGTTTTGATTTCCATTTACTTCTACACCATCAGTTAAAACAATAGGATTTTGAGCTGTAACACCATCAACTGTGAAAATTGAATCTACACCCTTTAAAGTTAATGTTTTAAATGTTCCTTTGATTGTTTTGTTATATTCATTACTTTCAACTTCTACTACTGCATCTTTTAAGTTGCCTAAATCTCTTTCTGCAACATTTGCTGATGCTCCACCATCTAATTTTAAAGTAACATTTGTAGCATTTTCATCAATTGTTACAACATCACCTGTTTTTAGTGTTGAAATAACTGTTTTAGCTGTTGCTAATTCTGTTATTACTGTTGTATCAAAACTTTCTCCATTTACAATTAAATTATTTCCATCAACAGCAACTTTTCCAGAATTCTCTTTTTTAGCTTCTGCTACTGTATCAACTGTTAAGTTTTCTATTATTGGTAATGTTCTAATTTCATCACTATATTCTGATTCTACTTCATTTCCATCAACAGTTGCAACTAATTTAAATGCATATGTATTTAATGATGTTAAACCATCAATTGTTATTTGGTTATTTTCATTGATTACAACATCTTTTGTTGTATTTAATGTATATCTTGCTTCTGTTTGATCATTATCTGTTTTTACATCATATACTTTTACTTTGTATGTTACATCTTTGTTAGCCATTTTAATAGGATTTACTGTAAATGTAACACTTGTTGTTCCAGCTTTTGCTGTATCCATGTTTGGAGCAGATACTTTATAGAATTGATTTGAAGAAACTTCTTCTGTACTTAAAGTTACTGCTTGATTGTCTTTTGCTATAACTTTTACTTTTGCAACATATATTGTATTTGAAGTAATTGAACTTGTTATATCTACTTGATTTTTATCATTTTCACATGGAGTTATTGTTTGTTTATTAGTTTCTTTTCCTTCTTCATCAATTGTATATAGGCTGATTTCATATGCTTTAAAATCATCTTTTCCATTTGAATTTGTCCAAGAAAGAATAACTTTTCCATTTTCTCCATTTGCTATTTGTACATTTTCTACAGCTTTTAATGTTGATACAGTTACTTCTCCTGATTCTGTAGCTTTTGAATTTGTAGTTGTACCTTCATTATTTCCTTTTACTACAACTGAAACTTTATATGTTCCATTTGCTTTCATATCTGTAGTAAAATCTACTGAACCACTTGTTACTTCTTTTTCAGCTATTGCTTTTCCATCTTTATATAATGTTGCAATATATGTTTTTGAAGCTTCTGCTGTCCATGTAAATTCGGCTACTGCTGTTTCACCTAAATTTGGAGCTGTAACTTTTTCTAATTCTTTTTCTGCTTTTACATCTGCATTATCTTTAGCAATGATTGCTTCTTTAATTGCAGATTGTGAACCATATTGATTTTCTACTACATAGAATACTTTATATGCAGTATCTGTTTCCAAGTTTTCAGCTATAGTAGCATCTACTAATTTTCCATCTTGAACATCTACTGAATTTGTTAATTCTTCTAATGTAGCTGTTTCTTCTAATCCTTTAACAACATATTTTACTTTTGCAATATCACTTTCTCCACATTTTTCTAATGAAAGTGTTGCTTTTCTTGTACTTGTACGATTAGTTGTTACATTTGTGGCATTTGGCACTACTGTATTTTTTGTAGCTTCAAATGTTCCTACTATTTTATCACCTTCATATAATTCCCCTTTTATTGCTCCATCTTTTAGAGTTGATAAATCAATATTTGTTATTTCCATATAGTCTTTGTGTGCTTCTACTGTTACATTTCTTTCTATTTTATTTGCTCCATCAGAAATAACTAATTTTAATTGTGCTGATTTATCTAATGTTTCTTCTAATTCTATAGCTAATTTATTGTTTGTATAATTTACATTGTTTATATATGTACCATTATTTAAAGTTAATGTATAATTTGAATCTTCTACAACTTCTTCTTTTTCAGGTAATATATCTATTACACTATCAGTTAATTCTACATTATATTTTTTGATTGCTAATGAATCTAATGGATTTATGTTACCATCATTTTTTACGTCTGCTGATTCTTTTTGTACATCATTCAATGTAAGCATATTTACATTTGCTTTTTCAACTTGTAATGCATCTAATACTGTTACTTTTCCATCTCCATCAACATCACCATATACAATTATTGTATATTCTGTTCCATCTGTTGTTGTGAATTTATCACCTGTACCAACTACAGTATCTAGAGATGATATTGTTGTACCATTGATTTTTTCTACTTTTCCTTTAAACATTTCATTTTCTACAACATCTTTTACTGTAAGAGCATCATCTTTGTTTACTAATACAAAAGGTACTACTGTTTTTCCTTCTACTAAATTTCTATAAACTGCAACTGGATTTGTTGTGTAATCCTCTGTGCTTGCTAATACCTTATTCATTCCAAAACTACTTGTTACTAGCATACCAGCTAATGCTAATGATGATACTATTTTCAACTTCTTATTCAACTTAATTTCCTCCCTTATTAAAAACTTTTTATATATCGGAGATTCTTTCACAAAACTGTATTTTTTCCTAATACAGGTTATTTACTTTAGTTTTGTAAAGATTCTCCTTTAATGATAAAGTTATTCTATTTTCTTATTTTTCTAACTACTACTAATGCTATTACTGCAACAACTGCTACTCCTGCAATTACTTGGTAAACAGATACTCCTGTTTGAGGTAATTTTGTAATTACTTTTCCATTTTCGTCAACAATTGCTCCATTTGCATTTGTTTCTTCTGCGTTTTGTTCATTATTTGTTGTTCCTGCTTGTTGTTCATCTCCTGTTTGTCCAGGATTTTCTGGTTGTGTTGGGTTTTCTGGATTTTCTGGTTGTGTTGGTTCTTGAGCTGGTTCTACAACTGCTACTGATACTGAATCAACTGAAAATGTTTCTCCACTTTCTGTTACTAATCCACTTGTTTGGAATGTAGCTCCTTCTGTATTTTCTTTAGCTATAAATGTAAATGTTACAGAATTTGTTGATTTTGTTGCATTTGCTGCTGATATACTTACCTTTCCTGCAACTGTATCATTTGTTGTTATATCTCCTATACTTGAACTTACTGAACCTTTTACATATTCAAATTTGCTTGCATCATATGTTAATTCTAAACCTACAGCTTGTGTAGAATTATCTAAGTTAACTGTTACAGTTACTTGATCTCCTTTATTTACTTCTGTGCTACTTGCACTTAATGTAGCAGCCATTACTTGACTTGCCATCATTCCTACTAATATTATTAAAGTTATAACTATTCCTATTATTTTATTTTTCATTTTTTCACATTCCTTTCTTATTTTTTTATAATCTTATGTATCTTTATTAATACATTTATCTTCATATTTCCTTCGCTTTACATATTAGCCTCGTTAATCCCCCAGGATTACATGTTATTAGAGTTACTTCTCTTTTTTCGTCTTGGTTTTGCTTTAAACAAGATAAATCAGTTGGATCACATGAGTACATATCATATATTTTATAATCAATTCTTTCCTTGGTTTCTTTTGTGATGATATAAAATTCATCTCCCACTTGCATTTCGTCTAACCTCTTTAAAATATTTGTATAATTATGTCCACATATACAAAAATTTCCGGCTTGGTTAATTTTAGGTCCATAAAATTTTGTTACACCTAATTTTAAAGACTCATCTTCTGTCTTATCTAAAATATTTTGTGTAACCCCTATCTTTTCAATAACAAGTTGACCAAGAACATTATAGTTTCCTAGAGTATCTGGGATATCCACATCTACAATATTTTTTTCTTCTTCAGGTATTTGATTACTTCCGTGTTTCTTCGTTAGTTTCTTGTGATGAGGTTTGTATATTACTATTTGCATTGCTTTCATTTTTTCTAACTGTATAAAAACATAACATTGCAATTATACAAAGTAGAAAGATTAATACTAGTACCTTTTTTTTATTTATCTTTTTTCTTGCACTCCTCTTACCTCGACGATATATAACTCTTTTCACATCTTCCTCCTTCACCTCCTTATTTTGTCTACTGTATTTATTTTCTTACTATATTTATAGTTAAGAATTTAATAATCAGCTTTGCTATAATGATTCTAATTATAGGAAATTTATAAAGAATTTGTATAAAATATATTCTCTATGAAATGAATAAAATATTTAAACTTATTCTATTTTTTAAACACTTTATTAAAAAATCCCATAGACTTCCTATAATTGTGCAAGAGCTGTTATCTTTTTAGCTTTACTTTTTAACCTATTTCAGGTTGTTCGATTTATATTTTAACCTAATTTAGGTTAGAAGTCAATAGTAATTTTTATATATTTTAAAATATTTTTATAATTCTTTTTTTTATTTATTTCACAACAACTCCACATGTTTTTTAAGTTTTTTTTGTATTTTGTTTTTTTAAAAAAATAAATGGGGAAAATATGTAAAGGAGGAAAAATAAAAGTATATGAATAATAAATATTTTAAAATTTATAGTAGAATACGCTCTTTAAGAGAGGACCATGATTTAACACAGAAAAAAATAGCTTCTATTCTAAATATGTCTCAAACTGGATATTCAAAATATGAAACAGGTGAAAATGATATTCCTACGAGAATTTTAATAAATTTAGCTTTATATTATAACACTTCAATTGATTACTTACTAGGAATTACTGACGTGCAAAAGCCTTACAAGCGTTCTAAAGATGTTGAGGAAAATCTAAATGATGAAGAGATGAGCCAAATCGCTCCAAAAAGGAATGAAAAGGACAGACCTGGAACACCAGGAACCTATTAACATGTTCCCAATGTCATTAAGTTAAATATCTAAAATAGAGAATATGAATAAAACTATATGTTTAACTAATATCGTCCAAAAGATATAAGCTTTAAAATTTTAATTATATTTTAAAGCTTATATCTTTTGGACAGAATCTTCAAATATCTGCTTCATTTTTTGATTTTTTGCATTTTGCACATTGAAATTTTTTTAATGGTTAAATTTGCTACACTTCTTATTTTCTCTTTTATTGATTAATTATATTTCGAATTAAATTAAAATTTTACAATGGTTAGTGCTTAAATTTTACTTGAATAAAACTTCATAATAAAATATTTTTCTAAAGTATTTATATATTTAAATTCACTATTTTTAAATTCACTATTTTAGAACATATTATTTTTTACTACAGATGATTTATTTTTATTTAGTTGTAAACTAAATAAGTTCACCGTATTTCTGTACTACAAAAAAAGAACCACTAACTTTTTTATTAGTAATTCTTATTTATTAAACTTTTATCTATAATTTTTGCAGATATTCTAAATTATATATTTAAATAGTAATTAAGTAAAATCTTTTTGTACATAATTAATAAGATTTCAATTTTGCATACAAAAAACAACCTGGCCCATTTTGTATGCGATTTTTCAGTTCGCATACAAAATATGACCTAGTCCGTTTTGTCTGTCTGTTTTGTATATCTATAATTTTGATAGCATATCTTTATATTTTTCTAATTTTGCTTTTTCTTCATCAATCTTACTTTGTGGAGCTTTATTCATAAATCCTGGATTTGATAACATTTTTTCACATCTTGCTACCTCTGCTTCTAATCTTTTCTTTTCTGTTTCAATTCTCTTCTTTTCTTCTTCTAAATCTATCAATCCTTCTACTGGGATAAATACTTCTACTCCATCTGTAATAATTTTGATTGCGTCTTTTGGTATATTTGTGTAGTCTTTTTGTATGATTACTTCATTTGCAAATCCTAATTTTAATAAGATATTTTCTGCTTCTTTTAATTCTTTTTCAAATTCTTGGCTTACAATAATCAATTTAGATTTTTTGCTTGGATGTATATTTTTTGTATTTCTAACATTTCTGATTTCCACAATGATTTCTTTTATTTTTTCCATCATAGTTTCTTCTTTGTCAAATACAAATTTTTCTCTTATTGTTGGCCATTTTGCTACAATGATATCTTCTGTGCCAAAACAAATTAAGTTTTTATAAATTTCTGCTGTTACAAATGGCATAAATGGATGTAATAGTTTTAAGCATGAGCCAAATACATGGTTTAATATATCACTAACAGCAATTTTTGTATTTTTATCATCACTATATATACGTGGTTTTACCATTTCTATATACCAATCGCAAAATTCATTCCAAATGAAGTTATATATTTTGTCTAGTGCAACTCCTAAATCATAGTTTTCCATATTTCTTGTTACATCAGCTACTAATTTATCAAATTTATTTAATATCCATTTATCCTCTATTTTTAGTAAATCTGGATTATATGTTTTATTCTTTTCATATACTTCATAACAAAATTCTCTTACTTTTTCTTCGTCTGCTAAATTATTTATGATGAATTTTCCTGCATTCCAAATTTTATTTGCAAAGTTTGATGCTTGGTCCAATTTTTCTGGCATATATCTGATGTCATTTCCCATAGTTGTTCCTGATACTACTGCAAATCTTAAATTGTCTGCTCCATATTCATCAATAATTTCAATTGGGTCTATACCGTTTCCTAATGTTTTTGACATTTTTCTTCCTTGACTGTCACGTACCATTCCATGAATTAATATATCTTTAAATGGTGCTTGCCCTGTAAATTCTAGCCCTTGTGACATCATTCTTGATACCCAGAAAGTTATTATATCAAATCCTGTTACTAATACATTTGTTGGGTAAAATGTCTTATAATCCTCAGTTGTTGTGTCTGGCCAACCTAAAGTTGAAAATGGCCATAATGCTGAACTAAACCATGTGTCTAAAGTATCTTCATCTTGGTGTAATTTTGTACTACCACATTTTTCACATTTTTCAGGTGCTTTTTTTGCAACGTTTATATGTCCACATTCTTCACAATAATATGCTGGTATTTGATGTCCCCACCATAATTGTCTTGATATACACCAATCTTGTATATTATCTAGCCAATTAAAATATTGTTTTTCATATTTTTTTGGTATAAACCTAGTTTCATTGTTTCTTACTGAATCTGCTGCTCTTTTTGCTAATCCTTTCATAGATACAAACCATTGCTCTGATATTTTAGGTTCTATTGTTGTTTTACATCTTTCACATTTTGCTACATTATGTGTATAGTCTTCTGTTTTTACTAATGCTCCGATTTCTTCTAATTTTTTAACAATTGCTTTTCTGGCTTCTAATAAATCCATTCCTTTATATTCTGGAACTAAATCACCCATTTTATAGTCTTCATCAAATACTTCTACAATTTCTAGATTATGTCTTAATCCTGCTTGATAATCATTCATATCATGTGCTGGTGTTATCTTAACACATCCTGTTCCAAATTCTTTATCAACAAAATCATCCGCAATAATTGGAATTTCCTTATTCATAATTGGTAAAATACATGTTTTTCCAACTAAGTCCTTATATCTTTCATCATCTGGATGTACTGCAACTGCTGTGTCTCCTAGCATTGTCTCTGGTCTTGTTGTTGCAACTACTATATATCTATCTTTTTCACCTGCTATTTGATAACGAATATGCCATAAGTGAGATGCTTCTTCTTTATATTCTACCTCTGCATCTGATATAGATGTTTTACAACTTGGGCAATAATTAATCATTCTTTTTCCTTTATAGATTAATCCTTTGTTGTATAAATCAACAAATTGCTCTAGAACAGCATCTGACAATCCTTCATCTAAAGTAAATCTTCTTCTATCCCAATCACAAGAACATCCTAACTTCTTTTGTTGTTCTTGTATAGTTCCACCATAAATTCTTGTCCATTCCCATGCTTCTTCTAAGTATTTTTCTCTGCCTAAATCTTGTTTTGTTTTTCCTTCATTTTTTAATTTTTCAACAACTTTCATCTCTGTGGAAATAGATGCATGGTCACTTCCAGGAAGCCATAATGTGTTATACCCTTGCATTCTTTTGAAACGAATTAAAATATCTTGAATTGTATCATCTAATGCATGCCCCATGTGCAACTTCCCTGTTACATTTGGAGGAGGCATCATAATACAATAACTTTCTTTTGTTTTGTCCATACTTGGTTTGAAATAGCCTTTTTCCTCCCACTCTTGATATAGCTTTTCTTCAAAATCTTTTGGGTTATACTTATCTTGCATAAAAATTCCTCCTTTTCTGAACTTTGGGGACGTGTCAAAATGGACATTTTTTGTCCAAAAGGGACAGGTCATATATTGTTCAGTTTTGATTTTTATAAATTTTGCAATTTATTTTTATGATAGAACAAATCGGAAAGCCTTAAAATTTGTACTAATTTTATCTTTTCTCATTGGCTTTCCGTAAATTTGTTCTGTGCCAATTTTGCGTTAGTAAAATTGTGTGCATTGGTTTTTATCTATTAGAAAGTCAGTATGACTTTCTAATAGATAAAACAAAACCCTTATGCTTAAAGCATAAGGGCGAATAATATCCACGGTACCACCTTAATTATATAATTCTTTGCGTTTATACAATTTGTCTGTATTTTTTTGCGTAGATAAAAAAGCTCTTTTATCTATGATAATTGCAAATACTTATATATCTCTTTAGCTTGTAACGTTGCTTAGACGGATATTCTTACTATTATTTCAGAATATCAACAAAAAAGCTACCTTCAGTTTATCATTGTTTAAGAAGCTTTCAGCCTGTGACTTCTATTCTCTAAAAACATGTGTAAACTTACTCCTCTTTTTTATAGTTTTTTTCTATTATGTTAATATTATTACACATTTTTTATTTTTTTACAAGTATTTTTCTAATTTTTCTATAAATAGTGTTACTATCCCTTATTTTACATCTCTGTATTTTACTAATTTTATTCCTATTACTATAGCTAATATGACAAATACTATCCCTGCAATAAATATTATACTATTTAAACCTGTTGATGGTAAATTAAGTTTTGACACTGTATTATCTTTTTTGGATTGATTTCCATTTTGACCATTATTATTTTCTGGTCGTTCTTCAGGTTCTTCTTGATTTCCATTATTTCCGTTATTTCCAGTATTGTTACTATTATTATTACCGCCTGAACCATTCATTTGGTCACTGTATCCTTCTAGCTGTGAAAAATCTGCATCCATATTTACAGTTAAAGTAGATACTAGTTTACAAGATGTATCTGTAGAATCTTCTTTTTCTACAGTCATTGTGTATGTGTCAAATTGGTTTGAGTCAGATATAGAATTTCCATTTTCATATAAACTATTTACATATTCCATGACTCTATCGCCAAATTCAGAAACATAAATTACATTTTTTCCATCTGTTGATATTTCTCCGCCTGATGAATTTGTATCATCTACTATTATATAAGAATTCTCTCCAGAAGAGCTTCCCATAGCATTCCCTAAATATGACATCATAAAATATAACATTCCATCTTCTATCTCTATTCCTTGCACATTAGCAACTGCTATATATCCAATCATAGGTAAAACTAATTTTTCTGTTTCAGCTTGAAAATCTTCATAAGTCATACCTTGTTCTATAGTAGATGTCTCTACCCAAAAAGTTGGAGCATCTGTTAAATCATAATTTAATTCATAAGTGACATTATCTGCTGTTATATTTATAATATTATTGCTTACTGTGATTTCATAATTTCCTGTGTCTGAATCTGATGTTTCAAATTTTTCAAGTGCTTGCTCCAAGTTTTCATCAGTTACTGTTACCCACGTAGCATAACTCATTGTTGTATATAAAAATATACATATAAAAAATATACATAAACATTTAATAAAGAATTTTTTTGACATTTGTTTTCTCCCCTTTTTTCTTTTGATTTTGTTTTACATTTTTATTATACATATACTTTTATTTTTTTGCAATATTTTTATGAAATTTTACATACAATATGGGCCAGGTCATAATGTGTAATTAAAAACGTTTATATTTAGGATTTAATTTAAAACTCCATAAATACAAACGTCTTAATTTTAATATTATTTTATATTTATCTAATTATATTTTAATCTCTATAATCTAAAAACAATCGCTTCATTTTAGAATTAATATTTATTTATTTCTTAAACTTTCTAGTTCTTCTTTAGTTATTCCTGTTGTTTCCATTATTACTTCAATATCTATATTTTTTTCTAATAATTTTTTTGCAATTTCTTTCTTTTCATTTTTCTCTCCCAGCTTTTTACCTTCTTCTAGTCCTTTTCTTCTTGCTGCATTCATCTCTGTATTATATATTAGTCTATTTTTTTCTCTTTGTTCATATATTTCTCTTTCCTTTTCATCTGCACTCATTTCCTCTAATTGTTCTATTGCATCTTTAATTTTTCCTTCTTCTTTTTTACATTTCTCTATCATTTCTGTATCGCCCCCTATTATTAATAACCATTTTTCTAACAAATCTGCAGTTTTTGGTTTATTCTCTTTCAATTTTGTTAATTCAATTATGTAATAACTTACCATATCTGTTAAGTATTCATCTTCTTTTTTATACCCCATATTTGCATATCTACTTTTTGTTCTTTTTTATTATTTTTCATGTTTTCTCTTTTTTATTTTAATAAATTCTTTTCACTTTTTCGAGCATTTCAACTGGCAATTTTTAATTCATAATTAAAACAGTTACTAGATAATGTTTTTTAATAAAAAATAAAGAACCTCCTTTTTAATGAAAGCTCTTTATTTTTGTTAAAAATCATTAAAACTTTATCAGGCTCATCTTATTATTTATATATTCAATATATCACTTGGTATATTTATTTTAATATTTATTTCTCCAATCTTATTGCATTTATCAAGAATTTTATATCTTTTATGATTCTTTATTATTCCTCCCAATTCATTACTACGTCACCAAAATAACTTTTCCCATCTTTAATAAATTCAAAAGTTTGTATCGTACCCGATAATTCAGAATTATATTCTACTTTTCCCATATCCTCTAAAATTATTGTAACACTATATATAGCAACAAAAAAATCCTCATCATCTTCCTCTATACATGATGTTATATCAATTCTTTCTCCATTATATATAATATAAGCTTTTTGAAAATCAACCGAATTACTAGTCTTGTCTAATAAATATATACAGCTCCCTTCCTCATCTACATAATAATACTCCAAATTAGTGTCAATATTTGTAACTTGAACTGACTCTTGATATATTTTATTTGTATCTATTTCTTTTACAATAAATGTATATGTATCATTTGCATATGCTCTGTATTCATCAGATACTTCTCCATCTGGATTTATAATAGTATAAGTTGGTAAACTCTCTGCTCCTGATTCAATAATTTTATTTATGTTATATTTTAAATAACTATCAATATCACCAACAATCACATTCCAAAATTCCTGTTCATTTCCATCAACAAAATCTTCTAGTATGTCATTAAAATCTTGATAATTCTCTCCATAAAAATTATTATTTATATATATCTCTGTTTTTTTAATAAGCTCTTTTTTCTCGTTTTCTTCCAATTCATCTACATTTATACTACTTAAATCTATATTCTCCAATCCTTGTACTTCTTCTACTTTTAATAACACACCACCTGATAATTCATTTTCTGGTGTTTTGCTAATGCGAATGTTTACATTACCTGTTTCTGTTCCCCCTTGATTTGTAGATGTTTCGGTTACATTCCATATATTTTCTTCTTCACCTGCTTTCACACAGTATTTTAAAGTATATTCATTTGTTTCTTCATTTCTTTCTATTTTATATACATCTGTTACTCCATCTGTTCCGTTTCCTCTATCTAATATTTGTCCTGTTAATTTTTCAACATTTACTATCCCATCAGCATTTATAACTTGTTTATCTGTCAAAAGAAATTCCCAAAAACTTGTTGCTGTTGTTGCTAAGTAATTTGTTTCTTCTCCTTGTATTTTTGTAATTTCTGTACTTGCTATCTTTGTTGATTCTTTTACTCCTTCATTATTAGATGATTTTATTTCTAGTTGATATTCATTCCATAAAAGTGCTATTGCTTCTCTTATTGTTGCATCTGCTTGTTCATCTTTTGCCTCTGTTGCTTTTGTTAGTATTCCATTATCTCCCATTAATGTTGCAATTGTTACTCCTACTATGAAAACCATAAATTCTTAGAAATAAAAAAATACAATTA
>CAKNJL010000025.1 GCA_930982035.1 uncultured Clostridium sp. | reverse complement strand
GGTGGTTTTCATTTATTGTGGTATATTCAAAAATATGTGGGAGTCTGCTAATATTGAAATACATATTATCGGTATTAGCTTGCGAAGTTGACCAGTTTTCTCCTATATAAATTGTTTCTAAACTAGAACAATTAGCAAACATAGCACGCATATCTGTAACATCTCTAGTATCGAAACTAGACAAATCTAATTCCCTCAAGCTTTTGCAATGATTAAACATTCCTGAACCTAATCCTACTCCTCCCATTACGACAACATTACTTGTATTCCAATTATTTAAATTTAGTGTTTGCAAATTGTCACAAC
Source organism: uncultured Clostridium sp. (assembly GCA_930982035.1). GTDB lineage: Bacteria > Bacillota > Clostridia > TANB77 > CAG-508 > CAG-269. The sequence continues at coordinate 26,646 of CAKNJL010000025.1, read as the reverse complement.
TGTTAAACATACCGATCCATAGTAATCACTTTACTTGTATTAAAATTACTTAAATTTATGTCATTTAAGCTACTACAAAATGCAAACATCCAAGACATATAAGTGACTTCACTCGTATCAAAGCTACTTACATCTATACTTTCAAGAGCACTACACTCTTCAAACATTCTAGACATATTTGTTACCTTACTTGTATCAAAATTACTTATATCTAAATTTGTTAAGCTTTCACATCCACTAAACATATAACTCATATCTGTAACATTATCTGTATCAAAACTACTTAAATCTAAATTTGTTAAACTAGAACAATTTTGGAACATACCTCGTACTGTGTCCGTTTCATCTACTCCTCCCATTGAAATAACATTGCTTGTATCCCAATTTTCCAAAATCAAGTTTTGCAACTTAGTACACCAATAAAACATATCCTTCATATATGTCACATTGCTTAAATTCCAATTACTTAAATTTAAATTTATTATTCCAGAATTCCTAAACATACCATCAACATTATTCACCTTACTTACATTCCACATACTCAAATCTAAACCTGTAATTTCAGAAAAAGCAAACATATAGCTCATATCTGTAACATTATTTGTATTAAAGCTACTTATATCTAAATTTGTAATTTGAGCCCCCTCAAACATAAAACTCATATCTGTAACATTACTTGTATTAAAATTACTTAAATCTAAATTTGTTAAACTTAGACCAGCAAACATTGATTTCATATCTATCGTATTGCCTGTATCTATATTCTCCATATTCTCTATATTTTCTAAAGACATCAAACCGGCAAACCAACAACCTGTATATATAGGTTTTATTTTATCAATAATTTTTACTATTTTTATCGTTTGATTTGAAATCCCTTCTTCACTCTCTTCTAGCCAAGGTGGTAGAAAATATGTTGTTTCATCCCCCAAATCTCCCAAATATCGATTAGCTCCTATATCTCCATAGTCTGCTTTAAGTGTTACTGTTCCAGAAACATCTTCAAAATCAGGCTTACTAGAAAATTCTAGTACATCTCCACTTCCATCATTATATGAATATAACTTCGCATAAATACTACTTGTTTCTACTGGTGGTTCCGGTTCTCCTTCCTGTATTGTTCCATTTTGCCCTACTGTATATGTTCTATTATCTCTACTATCATCAAATTTTACAGTTAATACCTTTGTTGTTCCATTCATTGTTATTTCCTCTGGTTTAGGAGTAGATTTATCCATTTCGTTTTTTAACTGTGTATTATTTATAATCCCATCTTGATAATTATTCGGATTATCCACTTTGTCAATTAATAAAGCTTGCATAGCTAAATTAATTGCCTCTTTCTCCTCCCCAATCTGTGTTTGTAAATTTGCCTCTGTTGTCTTTGTTAAAATTCCATTATCTCCTGTAAGTGTTGCTATTGTTACACCTGCTAAAATTAATAACACAATTATCGTAATTACTAAAGCAATTAATGTAATACCATTATTAGCCTTATTTTTATTTCTTATCATATAAATCTTCCTTTCTTTTGTTTTCTTCTTCTATTTTTTATCTCTTATTGTTTCTATTTATGTATTTGCTATTGTATTTCGGAACCGAATTTAGTTTGAATTTTACTTTTTATAATGAGTTGTTTCCTATTTTTGATTTATGTCAAATATATTTTTTCTATTCTTGCAAATAGTATTTACATTTTCATACTTTTTATTCTAATAATGATATACTTTTTTCAATGTTCTTCTCTATTTGCAAAAATAGATTTTTGACATTTTCATTTTACATATTTTATAGAATTAAGTCAACATATTGTAGTAGATTATTTCTTTAGAGTATCTTTAATTAGGACACTCTAAGAAAAAAAATAAAATAAAAAAATCCTTGAAGTAATGTATTATTAAAGGATTTAGATTTATTAGTTACTTACTATTCTTATATATTAATAGTAAATTATTTTATTTTTTTGATTTTAATTTTTCATAATTTTTTATTGACTTTAAAATATTTTATTGATAAAATTTAAACGAAAAAACTTTCTTAGAGTGTCCTACTCTAAGAAAGTTTTTATTTATTTATCCTATTTTTTATTCAAAGTCTCTATTTTAATTATTCTTATCTTTATATACTTTCACAATATCCTTAAAAGTCATTTTAGTTCCATAATTTAATATCGCATTTGAATAAATCTTAATTGCAACTTTTGCAATTATCAATATTGTAATTAGTAATACTACTATTGATAATATAACTTCTGAAGTTGAAGCTACCCCCATCATAACTCTAAAAGGCATACAAAATGGTGATGAAATCGGGAATATTGCTGCAAATTGGTTTAATTCACTAGTTGGATTCATCATCGTAAAATATGCTAAATAGAATCCAATAACTGCAAGTATTGCAACAGGTGTATTAGCTGATTGTATATCTTCTGGTTTGCTTACTGTAGAACCTGTTAGAGCATATAATAATGCATATGCAAAATATCCCAAAATGAAATACACAATTGTAATAATTGCTAAATATGGTGTAAATTTAGACATATCTAAAACAGCCTCTAATAAACCTGGCTCTAAAAATGCCTTAGCTGATATCAATGCTACTCCTACTATAAGGCATACTTGTATCAATCCTACTATACCAATACCAATTGTTTTTCCTAATACAATTGTTCTAGGAGATGTAGAAGTTACTAATGTTTCCATAATTTTTGAAGTTTTTTCCGTTGTAATAGAACTAGATACTTGGTAAGCACAAAAATAAATAGCATAAAATAAGATTAATGACATTATCATCATAACACCTATATTTCCACTTACCTCTTGTTCTTCTGTTTGTTCTATAGAAACCTCAAAATTAGGTGCTAAACTTAATATTTGTTCCTGTGTTAATCCCAATTTTGATATTTGTAAATTTGTATATATTGTACTTACTGCATTTATAATATCCTCTGGAACACTTACCACTTGTGTCTTATTTTCTACAATATATCTTAATGTATATGTACCATCATCTTTTTGTTCTATCAAAATTGCTTCATCTATATCTTTATTTTCTATCTTAGTTTTTATCTCATCAAAACTAACATTATCATTTGTAATTTGGAATTCATCTCCTAATTCCATTTGATTTAAATTTTCCAAAGTTCCTTCAAATAAATTTGTACTATCAACTACTAAAACTTTATCTGCACTTGAACTTTCTTCCCCATTTGTAAGTGCTTTCATTATATTAGGTATATTAAAACCTATCACAATTAATACTAAAATAATTAATGTTGAAATAATAAAAGACTTTCTTTGTACCATATCTTTAATTGTAAATGCAATTACTGTTTTTAAATCCCTCATTTTACTTATTCCTTGTAATAATATATTTAGGTTTTTTACAAAGGTTTTACCTATAAACCTATTTCATATAAAATTCCATTTCTTTTTACTTGAACGTATACATTTTAGCCATAAAAATTAAATATTTTAAACTTTCCTATTATACATTTTGTATATTGGAAAATAAATAATTTAAAATTTATGCAACATACTTTTTACCCTACCTTTTCTATAAAAATATCATTAAGAGTTGGCTTCTTAATTTCAAACTTATTCACCTCTATATGGTCCTTAACTAAGTTTTCCAATAATTTATGAGCCTTTTCCTCTGAATTAATCTTTATAGAATATTCATTATTTTTAGAAAATTCTATATCCATATCAAAATCTTTAATATATTTATCAATATTCTTATCAGTTGAAATCTCTAATCTATTTGCCTTATACCCTTCTTTTATATCTTTTAAGTTACCTTTTAATACAGTCTTACCTTTATTCAATATCAAAATATCTGTACAAAACTCCTCAATCGAAGCCATTTGGTGACTAGACATAATGATATATTTTCCTTCCTTAACTAAATCAATAATAACATTTTTCAAAATCTCTGTATTAACTGGATCCAATCCACTAAAAGGCTCATCTAAAACAATCAATTCTGGATTATGAATAATTGCAGTCATAAATTGAATCTTTTGTTGATTACCCTTAGACAACTTCTCAGCAGGCATTGGTAAATACTCCTCTACCTTTAAAACCTTAGCCCATTTTTTAATTGCAGTATCTGCATCTTTCTGGTTCATACCCTTTAACTTTGCAAAATACATTAGTTGGTCATAAATCTTCGTCTTTGGGTACACACCTCTTTCCTCTGGCAAATAACCAAAATTAACACTTTTTCTTTCAACCTTCTTACCATTCCATGTAATTTCACCTGTATCCTTTTTTATAATACCAAGAAGCATTCTTATAGTTGTAGTCTTACCAGCGCCATTGGTTCCAAGTAAACCAAATACACCAGGCTTATCCACTTCAAAAGAAATATTGTCAACAGCTTGCTTGCCAACAAACTTCTTAGATACATTTTCAAGTTTTAATCCCATTTTTTCCTCCTTCTGGAACGTTAGGGACGGGCCAAATCGTTCCAAAAAAAGAACAATAGCGATTTTTTTACAAACAGTTTACTTTTTCATATTCATAATATTAAAACCGCGTTATTGCTCGGTGCCAAATTTTACAAAGTAAAATTTGTGTGCAATGTTTGATATTCTAGAAAAATCAAAGATTTTTCTAGAATGGAACGAAATGGGCAGACCCTGTTCTCTTATTTTTTATTCTCATGTATTATAATATTTAATTTTTATTTTTACAATACTTTTGTGACAATTTATACGTATTTGTCACAAATTTAAGATTATTATTCACTTTTTTATTATAGTTGTAACTTATAATAATATTATCATTTTCTGTATCTATTCCTCTGTCATATATCTAGCTATTGTTGTTTTAGATATATTCAATGTATCAGCTAAAAGTTTGTATGAAACATTTGTATTTTCTATTATGTATTTTACCAATTTCTTCGTCTCTTCTCTGTTTTTGTTTTTTATTATAAGCAAATTATTATCTTGCTCATATTTTTTTATTAATTCTTTTATAAATATTTCTTTATCCTCAGATGTATCTAAAAAATCCTCTGTTGCTTCTGCTTTTTTATCATTAATTTCTGGAAAATAGATTGAATAATCAATATTTTGATAAATTTGATCTAATTTAATATTTGATAAATGATTTGTTTGAAAATCTTGAAAATTAGAATAAATATATTCTTCTGGACTTGAAACTATTTTTGCTCTTACTGGGTTGTTAAAAATATACCTCACACAATTTAATAATTGGCTTTCACTTAAAATTGGCTGACTTTTATATCGATTCCTAAATACTATTCCTACTCTTTCATTTACGAAATTATAATACATCGCAAACTTTTCATTTATTTTTTTCATAAATTGACTCATATTTTCTATATTTTTTGTATAAAGTAACATATGTGAATGATTACCCATGATTGTAAAAGCAATTATTTTTATTTCAAACTCTTCTGCTTTCTCATTCATCAGTTCTATGTATTTCTTTTTACATCTGTCTTCCTTAAAAATATATTCTTTATTTATTCCTTGGGTCATATTATGAAAAAAACTAGTTTCCATTTGATTTCTTGCAATCCTAGACATAAACACTCCTTTGAATTAAAATATTTTTTTCTTAATGGATATTATATTATTACATTTTTTCCCATTTGTCAATTGTATTTTCAATTTTTTCTTTAATTCGTAGTTTTAGCATTATGATTTTTACTAAGACTTGTCTTTTTGGCATAAAAATGTTTAATTAACTAAACTATAATTACATATATTAAATGGTGTATAGAAATATTCTATACACCATTTTGAGAATATTATTCCTCTTCTGTATCCGGCTCTGTGTATTGTACAGGAATGGAAAATTCTGATACTACTGTTGTATTATGAAAATATTCTTCACCTTCGTTTTTAACAAGTAGTTTGTATTCCGCCTGTACTTTATTAGCATATACTTCTCCTTCTTCTATCAGACTTTTCTCAGTCAAACGTTCTTCCACTATTTCAGAAGTTCCATAACTTCCACAGACAAATCCCCATCCACTGATAAGCGTCTGTGAATATCCTTCTATTATAAAGGTATTTCTATACCGATAATTTTCATCGATATAATATCCATCTTGACTTGTTCCATTATAGCTATTATCCATGCTATCTTGCAACATCCCATCAACTTGTGCTAATGTGGATTGCAAAGATATATCCACATGCATATGATCTACCAATACAGTAGTTCCCTTAGGAATTCCTGTTGCATATGCACTCATATTGATATACTTGTTACTGGTTATTCTCCAGTTTGAAAAATCATATCTTCCCGTATCATAGTCAATAACCAATTTAAAGTCTTCACCTGGTACGTCTAGATTCTGTGTCAGAGTGGTTCCTTCCATAAGTTTCAAAGAATCAAGTTCTGTCTCTTTAGAAACTCTTTCTGGTCCATCACCTGAACATCCTACTAAAGAAGATGCAGATACCAGAAAAATCATTGCTACTAACCGTCTTGTTGTCATACTATTACCTCCTTAATATTCTCTTTTGACATACAGTTACATAATAGTATTATAATATCTCATTGTGCTTTTGTCAATTTGATAAAATTTAACCTTTGTCAAATCTAAGTATAATTAATAGCATATGGCAAACTACATTCAAAACATATGAATTTTGTTTTTTATTACATTTTTGACTGCAATAGTCAAAAATAGTATAAGATAAAAACGTTAGTAGTCAATAATATACAAATGTTATGATTAAAACATTTTTGTAGTTATATCAATTGTAAGTATTAAATCCAAAAATAAAATATTTAATTTTTGTTTTCACTTCATGTGCAAGCAAGACTAGGAAATTCTGTTGTGTTTTCCATATAATAAAGGGACACCCCCTGTCCCTTTCATTCCATTTTAAAATAATCAAAGATTTTTCTAAAATATCAAGCATTGCACACAATTTTACTTGCGAAAAATTGGTGCCAAACAATAACACGGGCCTTAAAATGTTATAAACAGAGAAAATTTTCAAAAAAGCCCGCTATTGTTCTGTTATAGGAAAAATCGAAGATTTTCCTATAACTTCAAACATTGCACACAATTTTACTTGCGTAAAATTGGCGCGCGAACAATAATGCGACATGTTAGTTAACTAAAATGTTAGAGTATTGAAATCATGTCGCTATTGTTCTATTTTGGAACGATTTGGCCCGTCCCTAACGTTCCACATTAATTTTCAAGTTTTCTCCATTGATGTTTGTATCAACATATTTTCTTTTTTCTTCATCATAGATAATATTATTTGCTAATGTGTCATGTTTTATTGTTTCTTCGTATTTTTTGATGATAGCTTCTACTTTTTCGTTTCCTGCTACATATAGGTTGATTCTGTCTAATACTTCAAATCCACTGTCTTTTCTCATGTTTTGTACTTTTGATAAGACTTCTCTTAAGATTCCTTCTTCTGCTAGTTCTGGTGTGATGGTTGTGTCTAATACTACACCAATTTCTCCTTCTCCACTAAATGCAAATCCTTCTTTTCCTTGCATTGTTACTAGTAAGTTTTCTGCATTTAGTCCAATTTGTGTGTCATCGATTTCAATGTATTCTGTGCCTCCGTTTTTTACAGTGTTTGCTAAGTCCATTTGATTTTTCTTCGCAATTTTTTCTCTAATTCTAGGAATTAGTTTACCATATTCTTTTCCTAGTACTGGTAAGTTTGGTTTTATTTCGAAGTTTACGTATTCTGACATTTCTGCTCCTAGTACAACTTCTTTTACATTTAGTTCTTCTTTTACGATATCTGTATAGTATTCTGGAAGTGTGTCTATTGAGATTAACATTTCTGATAATGGTTGTCTGTTTTTAATGTTTACAGAGTTTCTTGCACTTCTTCCTAGTTTTACAATTTTATATGCTAAGTCCATTTCTTTTTCTAAGTCTTTATCGATTACGTTTTCGTTTACTTCTGGCCATGAACATAAATGGATGCTTTCTGGTGCTGTTTTATCTAAGCCAACCACTAGATTTTGATAGATTTCTTCTGTTATAAATGGTACAAATGGTGCTGATATTTTGCATAGTTCTACTAATACTTTGTATAATGTTACATATGCTCCGATTTTGTCATCTGTTAATTCTTGACTCCAGAATCTTTCTCTGTTTCTTCTTACATACCAGTTTGATAAACTGTCTGTAAATTCTTCAATTTCTAATGCAGATCCTGTTATATCATAGCAGTCTAATTTATTTTCTACATTTTTTATTAGTGTATTTAATTTTGAAATAATCCATCTATCCATGATGTTTGTTACTTTGAAATCTTTATATTTCAATGGATTGAATTGGTCTATTTCTGCATATAATACATAGAATGAGTATACATTCCATAATGTACTTAAAAATCCTCTTCCGAGTTTCTTTTACATTATCTAATGATAATCTTGTTGGTAACCATGGAGCACTACAGGTGTAGAAATGCCATCTTGTTGCATCTGCACCTACTGTATTTAGTAGTTCCATTGGGTCTACTCCATTTCCTTTTGATTTAGACATTTTTTGTCCTTTTTCGTCTAGAACATGACCTAATACAATACAGTTTTCAAATGGTGTTCTATTAAATAGTGCTGTTCCTACTGCTGTTAATGTATAGAACCATCCTCTTGTTTGGTCAACTGCTTCTGATATAAATTGTGCTGGGAAGTTGTTGTCAAACATTTCTTTATTTTCAAATGGGTAATGCCATTGTGCAAAAGGCATTGAACCTGAATCAAACCAACAGTCAATAACTTCTTTTGCTCTTTTCATTTTCTTTCCACATTTTGGGCATTTTAAATATACATTATCAATATATGGTTTATGAAGTTCTATATCTTCTGGTACATCTATTCCTTTTTCTTTTAGTTCTGCAATTGAACCAATACATTCTTGATGTCCACATTCTTCATCTTCACAAGTCCAGATTGGAAGTGGTGTTCCCCAATATCTATCTCTTGAGATTCCCCAGTCGATAACATTTTCTAGGAATTTTCCAAATCTACCTGTTTTGATTGTTTCTGGATACCAATTTACTTTGCTATTATTTTCAACTAATTCATCTCTTAGCTTACTCATTGCAACAAACCAGCTTTCTTTTGGATAATATAGAAGTGGTGTGTCACATCTCCAGCAATGTGGATATGAGTGCATATGTTTTTCTTTACTAAATAATTTATTTTCTTGTTTTAACCATTTACAAATATCTTCATTACAATCTCTTACAAATCTTCCAGCCCATGGCTCTACTTTTTTTACAAATTTTCCTTCTTTGTCTACTAGGTTGATGAATGTGATACCATTTTGTTTTGCAACATAACTATCATCTTCACCATAAGCAGGTGCAATATGAACAATACCTGTACCATCTGTTAAGGTTACATAGTCTCCATGAATAACTTCAAATGCTTTTCCTTCTACTTCTCCAAATGGCATTAATCTTTCATATTTTGTTCCTAATAATTCTTCACCTTTGAATGTTTTTACAACATCATATGGTGTTTCTTTTAATACTGTTTCTAATAAATCTTTTGCTAAAATATAGTTTTCATATACTGGTTCGTCATCTGTTCCAATGTTTGCTTTTACTTCTGCATATTCATAAGATTTATTAACACAAAGTGCTAAGTTTGATGGTAATGTCCATGGAGTTGTTGTCCATGCTAAGATATATGTATCTTTTTCAAATTTTTGTCCATCAAGTACTTTAAATTTTGCAATGCAAGTTAAGTCTTTAACATCTTTATATCCTTGTGCTACTTCATGTGATGATAGGGCTGTTCCACATCTTGGACAATATGGCATAACTTTATGACCTTCATAAAGCAAACCTTTTTCCCACATTTGTTTTAAAGCCCACCATACAGACTCAATATATTCATTATGATAAGTTACATATGGATTTTCCATATCTACCCAAAAACCAACTTTGTTTGTCATTTCTTCCCATAGATGAACATATTCAAAAACACTTTCTTTACATTGTTTTACGAATTTTTCAACACCATATTCTTCAATTTGTTGTTTTCCAGAAATTCCTAATTTTTTCTCTATTTCTAGTTCTACTGGTAAACCATGTGTATCCCATCCAGCTTTTCTAATAACTCTATATCCTTTCATAACTTTATATCTAGGAATTAAATCTTTTATAACTCTTGTTTCAATATGCCCAACATGAGGTTTACCATTAGCTGTTGGAGGTCCATCATAAAATGTAAAATATCTTTTACCTTGATTTCCATTAAGACTTTTCTTTATGATGTCTTTATCCTTCCACATTTTGGCAACATCATTTTCCATTCCTACAAAACCTTTTTGCAATTCTACTTTTTTGTACATAAAAACTCCTCCTTTAGGGATTTAGGGACGTTCCTTTAATCCCGGTTTTTAGGGATTAAGGGACACTCCTTTATCCTTTTTATTTATATTTTAAAATTATAAACTTTTAAAAATTTTTTATTTAACTAAAAATGTGCAAGATGCTGATTTTCATTCAACTTATCTTTAAAACAAATCAAAATTAGTATATTGTGCATTTTTGTTGTGACCAGAAAATCGAAAGTATACTTTTGTATATCAAAATTTTATAGATATAACAAAAATGTATAAGATGCTGATTTTCATTCAACTTATCTTTAAAACAAATCAAAATTAGTATATTGTGCATTTTTGTTGTAGCTATGAAATCGAAGGTGTACTTTTGTACATCGAGATTTCATAGATATGACAAAAATGTGCAAGATGCTGATTTTGATTTGTTTTAACCAAAAAAAAGCTATATCTTCCCTCATACATTATATACTAGGACGAAATAGCTTTTTTCCGCGGTACCACCTATTTTAATCAATCATTTTTTGTAGCATTATATATAATAATAAAATTTTTTTGCAACAAATCTAATCAATTCTCTCATTTATCTTTAACGCAGATTTACGACTATACTTACTTTAATTTCAGTTTAGCAACAGTTAGGTGATAATAAATAGATTTTACTTACCAAACTCTCAGCTACCTTTGGCTCTCTTTAAGATATTATACCATTTACCATGTCCTGACTATCGTTTTTCCATATTATGTTCATAATTATATCATGTTTTTTGTATTTTTCAAGTACTTTTTTAATTATTTTTCAAACCATAATTCGCATCATGTAAAATTTCCATTTTTTTATCCCATATCTATATTATATTTTCAATCTATCCGGAAATACTATTAAGTGATTGGAGGAGAAATAATGAACCAAATTATAAACATTGATTTTAACAAAAATATTGATAATTCGAACTCTGAAAATAATCCAAACAACTTATATAATATTTGTTCAAAAAAGAAAATGTCAAAAAAAACATTTAATGTTCAATTTTTCCTTTCTATTATTGCTATCATTGTTATCACGATTGTATTTTTATATTATAAAATAACGTTAAACAATGAAGAAAGTTTTGCTAATTTATTAATTAACAATTATAGTATAACCAAATTATATTCAAACAATAACAATGATAACAATTCTAATAATAATTACTTAAACGAAAATCTTCCTGCTGATACAATAATCGGTATCATCGAAATCCCAACATTAAATGTTTCATATACGATTTTTAATGGACTAGATGATGAATTATTAAAAACTTCTCCTTGCAAATTTTATGGGGATTTTCCTAATACTAATAATCCAGACAATTTAAACTTATGTATCGCTGGCCATAATTATGATAATAATAAGTTTTTTAGTAATATAAAAGATTTAAATATTAATGATAAAATAATTTTACATGATAATTTTGATAATAAATATATGTATTCAGTCGTAAAAAATTATGAAGTAGAATCTGATGATTTATCTCCAGTATATACCACTATTACAGATTCTTATGAATTAACTTTAGTAACTTGTAATAATTTTAACAAAAACAGAATTATTATAAAAGCAAAAATTGAAGATGATTAAAATCATCTTCAATTATATATTAGTCTATGTTTCTATAATCTTTAATTTTCTTATAAGCATATACTGCTGAAACTCCAAATACAACTACTAATACTACTGTTGGTAATGAATCTTCTATACCTGTTTTTGGTAAGCTTGTATTTGTGTTATTTCTACTTGTATTATTTGTATTGTTTCTATTTGTACTGTTTGAATTTGTGTTATTAGTGTTGCTTGAATTTGAGTTTGTATTATTTGTATTTCCTGTATTACTTGTGTTATTAGTGTTGCTTGCTCCATCTCCAAACAAATCTTCATACTCAGAATTTGATGCTGTTTCTGCATGTACTGTTGATGTTACAAATACTAACATCATACTAACTAAAATTACTAAAAAACTTTTTAAAATAATTGATTTTTTCATATTACCTCTCCTTACTTCAAATAGTGTCTTTTCTATATTTCTCTATAAACAATTATTATTATATCATAATCTTTTAATAATTGCAAGTTTATAAACACAATATTTTTCATTTGAATTTCTAAATATAATATACTCTTAATTCTTTTTTTAGTCAATACCTTTTTTTATTTTTTTATATTACATTTTTGTTACATCTTTATTTCACCATTATTACTCAAATTATAAATTTATTATTATTTATAAACACATATTGTTATCTTAAATCTAAGACTAATATTTAGTGTTTAAGTATAAATCTTAGACATTAAACTTAAATAATACAATATCTCCATCTTGCATCACATAATCTTTTCCTTCTGACCTTACAAGTCCCTTTTCTTTTGCATTTACCATTGAACCTTGTTCTACTAGGTCTTTAAATGATACAACTTCTGCCTTTATAAATCCTCTTTCTATGTCAGAATGGATTTTACCCGCTGCTTGTGGAGCCTTTGTTCCTTTTTTTATTGTCCATGCTCTAACTTCTGGCTCTCCTGCTGTTAAAAATGACATTAATCCTAATAAATCATAGCTTTTTTTAATTACTTTGTCTAATCCTGATTCTTCTAATCCTAACATTTCTAACATTTCTTTTTTGTCATCATCATCTAAACCTGATAATTCTTCTTCTACTTTTATACATAAAGGTATCACTTCTGCTTTTTCTTTTTCCGCATATTCTTTTACCTTTTTGACCATTTGGTCATTTTCTGCATCACTTAGTTGTTCTTCTGATACATTTGCAATATACAATATTGGTTTTGTAGTTAATAAAAACATATCTTTTACTAGTGCTTGTTCATCTTCATTAAAATCTATAGCTCTTGCTGATATTCCATTTTCTAAATTTTCTTTAATTTTTTCAAGTAAATCAATTTCTTCTTGATATTTTTTATCAGCCTTTAAATTTTTCTTTGCTTTTTCTAATCTTTTATTAACTGTTTCTATATCTGCAAATATTAATTCCAAATTTATTGTTTCTATATCTCTTATTGGGTCTACATTTCCATCAACATGTACAACATTTGAATCTTCAAAACATCTAACTACTTCACATATTGCATCTGTTTCACGTATATGTGATAAAAATTTATTTCCTAATCCTTCTCCTTTGCTAGCACCTTTTACCAATCCTGCTATATCAACAAATTCGATAACAGCATGTGTTGTTTTTTGTGGATGATACATTTTTGTTAATACATCTAATCTTTCATCTGGTACAGGTACAACTCCAACATTTGGTTCTATTGTACAAAATGGATAATTTGCACATTCTGCTCCAGCTTTTGTTATACTATTAAATAATGTACTTTTTCCTACATTTGGTAGTCCAACTATTCCTAATTTCATTTTTTTCCTTCTTTCTTTTTTATTTATTGTTTTTATAATACTACGAATTTTATTGTTTTTTGCAACATTTACTACTTGCACATTTTACCACACTTGTATTCCTTAGTCAACTTTTAATTTTAATAGTCTTCAATTCGCAATTTGAAATTTTTGTAGTAATTTATTACATTAAAAGTTTAAAATTTATAAGTTCTCAATACTCATAAGTAAAATTTTGATTTTTAACACTCATATTTCAATATATTTTTCCAATTTACAAATTGAAGTTTAATAGTGCAATTGATATAACTAATCTTATAGTAAATTTCTAAATAACTATTAAAATTATTTTGGAACGATTTGGCACATCCCTAACGTTCCAAATAAATTAAAGGATCTACTTGAACTGAATCTTTTAATATTTCAAAGTGTAAATGTGGTTCATCTGCTATTTCAAATACTGCACTATTTCCAACTGTTCCTATGGATTGTCCTTTTTCTACAGTTTCTCCTTCAACTACAAATTCTGATGTTAATAAATTAGAATATACTGTTTGATATACATCATCATGTTCTATTACAATTGTTAATCCATACCTAGGATCATTTTTTATTGATTTTACTACACCTGCTTCTGCTGATTTTACCACTGTTGTTTTATCTGCTTTTATATCTATTCCGTTATGTGTTACCCATTCTTCTAGAGTTGCTGAATATACTAAATTATCTTGTGCAAATTCTCTAACAATTTCACCTTCTACTGGTCTTTGAAAACTTAATTCTTTCACATTTTGGGCTTCATTTTGCTCACTAACAACATTTTGAGTGTTGTTTACATTATTATTTACATTTGAACTACTTGTACTTACATTGTTTGAAGTAGTAGAAGTACTATTTGAAATTGAATTTGTTTGTGTATTTTCTTTTTTTGTTTCTTCCTCTTCTTCCTCACTTTCCTCTACAGTTTTTCCTATGTCTGTACTAGCACTTTCAGTTTCCTCATCATACTCATCTGTATCTCCTATTATATTTGTCATCTGTTCTAATGACATCGTTTCGTCTTTTACATCCTTATTTACTTTTTGACTATATAATAATAACGAGATTATAATTATTGCTACTATTATAACTCCAACAACAATATATGAAATAATTTTATCATTTATATTTTTCTCCCCTAAATTTTTATAATTATCATTCCTTCTCATATAATCCTCCTTTAAATACTTTGTTATTACAAGTATTTCCTTTTTTTAGAAGATTATACATGTTTAATAAATTTTTTGATGATTTTGTGATTTAGGGACGGAGAAAAAATCATCATTTTCTTTTTATTTACTATTTGCAAAAATAAACTCTAAAATGATGATTTTTTCTCCGTCCCTAAATCACAAAATCATTATATTGAATTTACTTCCTTGATTTCTACTCCAACATAAAAATGTTTTATAATATCTTCAGCTGTACTCCCATTTTTGGCCATGCTATCTGCTCCTGTTTGACTCATTCCTACTCCATGCCCATATCCTATCACTGTAAATTTTACTTTTCCTTCTGTTTTTGTTATTTGAAAATTAGTAGCTCTTAATCCAAATATACTTCTTGCTTCTGTTCCAGAAATTTCATGATTACCAAATTTTATCGTTTTTACCCTTCCACTTGCTGTATATTCTAGTATTTTTATATCTTCTTCATTATTAAAATCAATTTGAATATCTGAATATTTTGTCTTTAATTTTTCTAAAATTTCTTCATTTGTCAATTCTACTTCTGAATTATATTGTGTATATCCATCTTCTCCTGATGTTTCTACAACTTGGAGATATGGCATATTAGTACCTCCTCCCCATACATCTACTGGTAATTCTGTTTTTCCTCCACTATTAGAATGAAAAAATGCATTTATTGGCTGGTTATTATATGTTATTATCTTTCCTTTTGTTTCATTTACACATTCTTCGATTTTAGCCCATTTTTCTTCTTTGTTATCTGCCCATCTTGCTAATCTATCTTCTTTTGAGACCCATGCTTGGCAACATGTAGAGTCATCACAAATGTCTGCATTGTCATGCTTTTTATTATTGATTTTATATATTGTATATGTTCTTGCAACAATTGCTTGTGCTTTTAATGCTTCTTTTTCAAAGTCTACTGGCATTTCTGCTGATACTACATTACAAAGATATGTATCTAATGCTACTTCTTCTACTTCATTTGTATCTGCATGTAATAATTTTATTGTACCATATTTATTATATACATATTCCTCTTCTGATGTCTTTGATTCATTCTCTTGTTGTATTTCATTACTACTTGTTTCTATATTTGCACTCATTTCAAATTTTGTTAATAATGCTGGCAATATGAAACATATAAATAAAAAAGCTATAAAATAAATAAAAACTTTTTTCAATATATCACCTTCGTTAATTTTAGCACTTAGTGAGAATTATATTACTATTCACCATCTCAAATCTATTTATAGAATATATAAGTTTAATTAGAAAATTTAATATATATATTCTTATTAATATTATTTATAATCTATAGTTATAATGATAAAATATTAAATAATTAAGAATATATTTTTTATGAGCTTAGTTTCATTTTCATATTTTCTAATATTTTTCTCTCTATTCTAGACACTTGAACTTGAGTTATTCCTAGTATTTTTGCTACTTGTGATTGTGTTTTATCTTTATAAAATCTTAGTAAGATTATTTCTTTTTCTCTATCTTTTAATCCTTCTATTAATTGCTTTATTGCCAATTTGTTTGTTATAAGTTCTTCTTCATTTTTATTTGTTGATATCTTTTCTATTAAATTTATGCTATTTCCTTCTTTATTATCTCTATAAAAGCTGTTATCTATTGATTCTACAGTATTGTTTGCTTCTAATGCTAATGATATGTCTTCCTTTGAAATCTTCAGTTCTTTTTCTAACTCTTCAATTGTCAATTCTTTTCCTTTTTTATTTAAGTTTTCTTTTTGTAATTCTCTTATTTTCATTCCTAATTCTTTGATACTTCTGCTTACTTTTATAGGTCCATCATCTCTTATATATCTTTTGATTTCCCCTATCATATATGGAACCGCATATGTAGATAATTTTACATCATAGTTTGTATCAAACCTTTTTATCGCTTTTATAAATCCCATACAGCCAATCTGATATAAGTCCTCTAAATCATATCCTCTTCCATTAAATCTTTTTACTATACTCCATATAAGTCCGATTATTGTCTCTAATTATTCTTTCCATTTCATACTTATCACCAGATTGAGCTTTTTTTATTGCTGTAATACTGTTTTCAAACATATTATACCTCTATTCTTTTGTAATCATTTCAAATTCCTCATCTGACTCTTCATTATCTATTTTGGTTTTTATAATCTTACTCATAGTTACTTTTGTCCCTAGTCCTACTACTGATTCTACTTCTACTTTATCCATAAAACTTTCCATTATCGTAAATCCCATTCCTGATCTTTCTAAATTTGGTTTTGTTGTATATAATGGCTCTTTTGCTATATCAATATTTTCTATTCCTTTTCCTTTATCTGATATTTCTAAAATTATTTCTTTTTCTTTTAATCTTGCAAATATTTTTACTATCCCTTGTTTTTTATCATATCCATGAATAATGCAATTTGTAACAGCCTCTGAAACTGCTGTCTTTATATCTGCTAATTCTTCAATTGTAGGATCTAACTGTGATGCAAATGCTGCAACTGCTATCCTAGCAAATGCTTCATTAGAAGATTTACTTATAAATTCTAATTTCATCTCATTTTCAATTTCACTTTTCATTTTTTACTCTCATCCCTTTCTATTGATAATATAGAAAACTCTTTGATTTCTAAAATAAAACATTTAATTTATTTTCATTTTTGATTGCAAAACTAAAAAGTTTCATAGTGTTTCTTTTGAAAGTAAAGTAAACTCACTTTGAGTTTAAGTAACTTAAAGTTTCATATTGTTTCCTATATTATAATAATAACGGACTTTTTAACATTTTATCTGTTCTAAATATTTTAAAGTCCGCATTATTTTTCCCCCATATTTTCTAGCTTTCCAAACTATATATTTTAAATTTCTATATTGTCTCTAATTTAGTAATTGGTATTAATCTTAATATTCCACTCATTTCAAATATTCTTTTTATACTATTTGTTAAATTTGCAAGTTCTACGGTTCCTCCTAACATTTTAGCAAATTTGTACCTTCCTATAATTAACCCTATCCCTGCGCTATCCATGAATGTAACACTATTAAAATCAAATACAACTTTTTTAGGCATATATCTTTCAATTTCATAATCAGCCCT
Organism: uncultured Clostridium sp.; assembly: GCA_930982035.1. Classification (GTDB taxonomy): domain Bacteria; phylum Bacillota; class Clostridia; order TANB77; family CAG-508; genus CAG-269. Next base: position 8,603 of record CAKNJL010000025.1, on the reverse strand, counting down.
CCTCCTTATCTTTTGAACACTAAAATCATCGATTTCTTCTGTTATTTTAAATATTAACAGCTTGTCCTCTTCGTAAAATTTTGATTCCATTTTTACCTCCACCCTTCTTTGCTTTGATTAGCTATATAAACTAATTTTTCTTTTCTCTATTTACTTTGGCATAAATGTTATAAAATTTTATTTTCTTTTGGTATTATACTTCTTTTTCCATTATTTTCCAAGAGTGAAAATTAAGAAGTTTTGTCGTTTTTTTAGAAATTTTCGACAAATTAAAATGATGATTTTTTCCACGACACCAGTGACGAAAAAAATCATCATTTTGACTTCTCTTATTTTTGAGAAGGACAGGCATCCGCCTGTCCTTTGGTTTAAAGTACAAAAAATATTTCTATCTATTTTGGTTAATAATCTCTCCTTAAAATCAGGGTTCCATATTCTCCAATTTTATCTTTTGTACTATTTTCGCTAAAAATAACTTTACACTCTTTAAACTCATTACCAACAACTCTTTTGGCATTATTAGAAATGAGAATAATACTTCCTTTTTCATTATACATTTCAACTAAAAGAAAATCTTTAGTTATATTTCTAATCCTTGGTTCACAATCACTCAGGATATCTATATTTTCTTCTCTGTATTGGTTTAATCGCTTAATATACTCTTGCATATCTATATCTGGATTATCCCAGTCCATAGTTTTCCTGCAAAAAGGATCTTTATACCCCATTACGCAGTTCTCAGTTCCTTGAAACATACAAGGATTTCCCTGAGCCGTATAAAAAATCGGTAAAACTATCTTTTCACATCTTCTTGCAAGAACTTGTTGCTCGTCAGTCAATTTGTCATGTTCTGCACAGTAAGCTCTAAAGCCAAACGTATCAAATGTATCATGTCTCCAAGGCTGTTCAATATCGTCAAGTTTCTGATATGGATCTGAATTCATAATTTCTCCAACTAAAGATGTCATAAGTGTTACTGTATCATGTGTAGAAATAACATTCATAAGTATATTAGATACTTCCATTGGATATTCACTATAAATTTTTTTAAAATTATATAAAAAATGTTCATAGTTTCCCCATCTTCCCCAACGAATTATGGCATCTCTTAATGGATAATTCATTAGTGAGTTTACCTGTCCATCAAAAATTTCTGGATTCCATCTGTCAGTTGCAATATCCCACATTTCACTAATGAAAATTATATGTGGATATTCCTTTTGGATACTTTTTACTATTGCAAGAAGAAAATCTCTTGGCAGTATATCTCCTAAATCCATTCTAAAACCATCTACACCCATGCTTATATATTTTTTTAAAACTTCTACACACTCTTTTATTACGTCTGGATTTTCTTTATTTAGCTCTGGCATATTTTTATATCCATACCATGAACTGGTTCTCCGTTTTTAAAAATATAAAAGTTTCTATATGGGGATTTTTCATCAGCAATTGCAGATTTAAAATATGCTTGTAGAGTTTCTTAATCTAAAATGAATGAGGAAGCGCGATACAGCGAGAGGCTCGTTCATTTTAGATTTAGAAACTCTAATGCACGTATTGAGCCGAGAAATTTATGAGATATTAATATATATACATTCTTATTAATAGTATTTTTAAGCTGTGAATAGTAACATTAGATAGTTACTATTCATCATCATCTAATGTTTCATCATACTCATATTCATAAGTTATTTCTTCTTCTATAGGTTTTTTAGTCTTTTCTATTTTTTCTTTTATATGTCTATTTTCATTTAAATCTTCTTCTATTTTATTTTTGTCTTCTTTTACCATTTCTGATTTTTTCTTTTCACTTTCTTTTGAATCCTCTTTCACTTTTGCCTTTTGAATACATTTATTTATCATATTATTTGTTTTATCTAGAAAATCTGGAATATAATCTAAAAGCTTGTCTATTGATGAACTATAATTTACAGGCATCAATTTTACATTTTCTCCTTGTATAACTAGAAAAGCTATTGGATTTATTGTAACACCTGCTCCTGAACCTCCTCCAAATGGTAATCGATACTGTACCTCTTCTTCTTTCTCTTTCTTTTTGTATTCATCTACCGTTTCCCCTTTAAATTCACTTCCCCCAGCTGCAAATCCAAATGATACTTTAGATATTGGTATTATTACAATATTATTGGATGTTTCTATAGGCTCTCCTATAATTGTATTTACATCTATCATATCTTGAATACTACTCATAGCTGTAGTCATAAGACCTTCTATTGGATGTTCGCTCATATTTATTAATACCTCCTTTTTTATTCAATAAATACATTATATTTATAATATGTATCATTTTTATTTTAAATATACCAGAAAATTGAAAATTTATTAAATTCTGTTTATTATATATTGGCTCTATTTTATACATTATTTCATTCTCTTCAATTTTTTGGTTAGAAACTAATACTGATATTATTGTTGAAATAATTGCAACTATAATAGCTGTTGTAAAGGCATTTTCAGTTCCTAACTTTACTACTAAATTTAAGTAATCTACATCTATACTTTTTTTGAGTTCTTTAGCAAGTTCTATTAATTTTAAATCTATTTTATCCTTATTTGTATAAATATCTTCTTCTAATTTTTTTATTTTTTCTTTCATTTTTAGGTTTTTATATATTTTTTGTAATTTATTTTTCGTCAACTTTATTTTTATAATAGGTATATTCCCCAATATCTTTAATTTTATAATAATTTCATATTTATTACTAATATAATCTTTACTTTGAGAATCTACTATCAGATTTATTATTTTTATTTCAATTTTTGAGGTAACAAATACTAATGCTAATATAAGTATTGCTAATAAAATAAAAAGAAAAACCAATATATTTGCCTCCTTTTCTTAAGCATTTATATTAGTTTTTCCTATTTTTTTCGGTTTAAACATTTTTATTAGATGATTTTTTCTCCATCGGACAAATCTCGCTTCGCGAGAACTTTTCTCTACTTATCTAATTCAACTACAAATATTTAAGTTCTCAAAGAAGCGTAAAGATTTGTCGACGCGAAAAATTGCTCTGCAATTTTTCTGTGCAACGTTGTTTTTTTGTGGTATAGGAAAAAGCGATTTTTCCTATACCACAAAAATCATATCACGCTCTTTTACTTTTTTCTACAGTTATATCTCCAAATAGTTCTTCTTGTGTTGTTTCAACTTTTTTTCTTCTCGACATTTCCAATAGTCCACTAAATGCTGTTACCACTTCTTGTCTATTATGTTTATTTAGTGAGAATAATTTATTAAATACAAATCTTTTTTGTTTTACTAAAACTTTAAACATTTCTTTTACTTTACTTGCAACAGTATAATTTTCCACCAATGCAATTTTCTCTATATTTTTGGCATTTTGATTTAATTTCACACTATTTCTTTCCATTAACTCTTTATATATTTGTGGAATTATCTTATTATCATATTCTTTTTCTAATTTTTGTTTTGGAAGTTTTATTGGTTCTTGATTTTTGTAGTATCTATTTCCATTTATATCATAATTTTGTTTTAATACTTTACTGATTTCTTTGTATTTTTTATATTCTATAATTCTTCTAATTAATTCTTCTTCTGTTAATTCCTCTTCTTCCTCCTCTTGCTTTGGAAGTAAATTTTTAGATTTTAAATATAGCAAAGTTGAAGCCATAACAACAAATTCACTTGCTATTTCTAAGTTCATTTTTTCCATTGCATTTAAATATTGTATATATTGATCTGTTATTTCATTTAAGTTTATATCATATATATCCATTTTATTTTTTTCTATTAAATGACATAGTAAATCAAGTGGACCTTCAAAATTCTCTATTTTTATTGCATATTTTTTTGTTTCCAGTGTTAGTATTGACATTACTATTCCTCCATATTTTACGACTTAGATAATTACTGATTTTTTGAAGTCATTCTTATTTTTTTATATATTTTAAAATCCAATATAATTATTTGCATGTTCAATTTTATTGCGAATCAAAATCTAATGCTATCTCTATATTTTCTTTTTTATATCCTTTTTTTAATAGATATTGTTTTATTTCATCTATTTCTAATGATGCATTTTTCTTGGCTATAATGTTTTTAGCAGATTTTATTTCATATTCCATTAAATCTTCTTTATTTTTATATATATAATCTTCTATATCATCTTTTTTTATTCCCTTATTTTGTAACTTATATTCTATTTCTCTAATAGATAGATTTTTTAAAGCTATAAAATTATTTATTGTTTTTCTTATATATTCTTTATCGTCTATATATCTTGCTTCTTTTAAATATTCTATTATGTCTTCTAATAAATCTGAACCTATTTCTCTTTCAAATTTTCTTCTTATTTCGTTTTCACTTCTTTTTTTGTATAACACATATTTTAGTACTTTTGTTTTTTCTTTGTCAAATTCTTCTACTGTATACATTTTTCCTCCTCGTCAACTGATTTGAATATTTTTTTAATAAATCTTTTATTTTTTGTTACAAAGCTACGATTATCATACTTATTTTAATATTATAATTTTATAAATTTATAAACTGCTTCTGCAAACCCTCCGTTTTTCACATCATTTTTTGTTACATAAACTGCAACATCTTTTACTTCTTTATAACTTCCTCCGATTGCTACTCCAACTCCTGCATTTTTTATCATTTCTATATCATTTATGTTATCTCCTATTGCCATAATATCTTCTTTTTGAATATTTAAATAATTTCCTAATTGTTTTAAAGCATCATATTTTGTTACATGTTTTGGAACAATATCTAAATATTCATACTCTTCATCAATTATATTGTCTTTATATTCATTATATTTTTTTATTTGTATTGCTGTTAAATTCTCTGAATTTTCAATTTCTTCTTTTATATTTTTTAAATCTTGTTCTCCTGATATGACCAGCTTTAATATATTGGGATTTTTTGCTTTTATATAGTCTTCTAATGATTCTACTATTTCAAACTGAACTTGATTTTTGTACAGTTTATAATTTCTAAAAGCCATATATTTAAGCTCTTTTTGTGATATAATTTTATCCTCTGTATATATATGTACATGTAGATTATTTTTCTGTGCAATTTTTAGGCAATGTATTGCTTTATCATTTAAAACTACATTTCTTTCTATTTCTTCTCCTGTTTTTAAATTAACAATTTGTGTACCATTTCCAAAAATCCCATATGTAGGACGTAATTTACTACATATATTTTTAATCATAGAATATGTTTTTCCTGTACAAACTGCAAAGTTTACAGTTGTATTATTTAGTTTATTTATTACATTTAAATCTTTATTTGAAACTTGATTATTATTATCAATTATTGTTCCATCTAAATCACTTGCCAGCAATTTTATCATAACATTCACCTTTATTTTCTCTCATCCCATCCAAATTCACTATATGGTATCTTATTTATATAGTTTTTGAATTCTTTCTTCCTTACTATTATTTCTCTAATTTCATTAATAGCTGATAATGTTCTATATTTATCTTCCATGTACTCTCTCATTGCTTAATATTTTCTTACAATATTTTACTATAAAGATTTTAAAATATCAATATTTGTAATCTGAAAACTTCAAATATTATAAATTTCAGTGTTACGATCCACAGATGATTCTTAAACATTCAAAACTAAAAATATATATTAAATTTAAAAATGTAAATAGTATCACTTTCAATGTAATTAAGTTAAAAATTGGGAACAAACTAATTAGTTCAATTTTTAAACTATTTAGTCCGTCCCCTAATTTTTAATCTTCTTCATCATCCATGTCTATTTCAGGTATTTCTTCTCCTAAGCTTTCTTCAAAAACTTTTGCAAAATCCGCTCTTACTTTTCCTTCTATTTCTTCTAACATTTTTGGATTTTCTTTTAGATATTTTTTAACATTTTCTCTTCCCTGTCCTATTCTTTCTCCATTATAACTAAACCATGAACCTGCTTTTTCTACAATATCTAGGTTAACAGCCATATCTAGAATATTTCCTTCTTTTGAAATTCCTTGACCATATACAATGTCAAATTCAGCTTCTCTAAATGGTGGGGCTACTTTATTTTTTATAACTTTTACTCTTACTCTATTTCCTTTTACTTCTCCATCTTGTTTAATATTTTCTACTTTTCTAATATCCATTCTTACTGATGCATAAAATTTTAGTGCTCTTCCACCTGTTGTTGTTTCTGGATTTCCAAACATAACTCCTATTTTTTCTCTTAATTGATTTATAAATATTAATACTGTCTTTGATTTGTTTATTGCTCCTGCTAGTTTTCTTAATGCTTGTGACATAAGTCTTGCTTGTAATCCCATATGAGAATCTCCCATATCTCCATCTATTTCTGCCTTTGGAACTAGTGCTGCTACAGAATCTACTACGATTACATCTAATGCTCCACTTCTTACTAAACTTTCTGTTATTTCTAATGCTTGCTCTCCTGTATCTGGTTGAGATACTATTAAATTATCTATATCTACTCCTAGTTTTTTTGCATATACTGGGTCTAAAGCATGTTCTGCATCTATAAATGCTGCATCTCCTCCCATTTTTTGTGCTTCTGCCACTATATGTAATGCTAATGTTGTTTTTCCAGATGATTCTGGACCAAATATTTCTATAATTCTTCCTCTAGGTACTCCTCCTATACCTAATGCTATATCTAAACTTAAAGCTCCTGTGGGAATTGCTTCTATTTCCATTGCTTTAAATTCTCCTAATTTCATTACTGAACCTTTACCAAATTGTTTTTCTATTTGACTCATTGCCATTTCTAATGCTTTTTTCTTTTCTGCATTTTCACTCATAATTATCCTCCTTAACATTTTTGAACTTTTGTTTGACATACTCATTATATACCAAATTTTTGTTTTGTCAATACCCTTTTTTGATTTTTTATTTATACCATGTTTCTATTCCACAAAATGGATTAAACCAATTTGAATTTATTTCTCCGACTAATTCCGTATTATATGCTATTGTATGTTTATTAGTATATAAGCTTATATATGGTACATCATTTTTATAAATTTCTGCTAATCTTGTATAATCATTTTTTATTGTTTGTTCATCTGTAGTATTTTTTACTTCATTCATTAGATTAGTAATTTCTTCAGTTGTATAATTAGCTAAATTATTTTCTCCAAAAAATAATGTCATATCTGGATTAGGAGATAAATTTATACTACATAAAATCATATCATATGACTTGTTTTGTACTGCAATATTATATTGTTCATCAGAATATTGTTGAATATTAATTATAATTCCTTGACTAGCTAATTGTGTTTTTATATTTTCTGCTACTGATATCTGTGTCCCATTTGAAGCTTTTACAATCAAATTAAGTTCTATTCTTCTAGTCCTTCTATTTAAAGTTTTTTGCCAATATCCATTTCTATAACTCCATCCATTCTCTGATAGTAACTGGTTTGTCTGTTCAGGGTTGTATCCAGAACTTACGTCTTGCTCTTGATATACCCAAGACCCAAAGTCTAATGGGAAACTTGACGTATAATATTTATTTTGAAATACATTTGATACTATGTTACTCTTATCTATTGAATATGAAATTGCTTTTCTTACTTCTTGATTAGATAGCAATTCATTTTGTGTATTTAATACAATAAAATCGTGTTCCCTTCCTTTTATTTCTTTTGTACTATATCCTATTGTTCCTATATATTCTTGTATATTATTATTGTTCGTACTTACCATATCTATATTTCCTAATTTAAAAGCATTATATAACTCCCCTATAGAGTCATATAAATTTACTGTTATTTTTTCTAATGATAATTCTGTATCTCTATCCCACCAGTTTGTATTTTTAGTTAATGTAATATAATTTTCTTGTACTTCTTCTACTTTGTATTTTCCTGTCCCTACTGATATTATTCCTGTATCATTATAATCTTGTGTATCAAAAAATGTCTTAGACATTATTGGAAATGTTAAATAATATTCAAAAAATGGAACTTCTTGGTCTAAATACATTTTTATTGTGTAATCATCAACTACTTCTAACATTGTTACATGTTCTAAATTACTTGAATATATTGAAGAATTTTCTTTTAGTCTATCATATGTAAATTGAACATCTGTTGATGTGAACCTTTCTCCATTTGACCATTTTACATTTTCTCTTAGTTTTATTATATATGTTGTAGCATCTTGTTTTGCCCATTCTGTAGCTAAAACTGGTGTTGCCTTGTAATCTGAAGATATATCTACTAATGGCTCAAATATTAATTTTGTTATATCTTGCACATTTTTATTTGTTGTTAATAATGGATTTAGTGTATCATATTGTGCTATTCCTAGTCGTATTTCCCTTACAATTTCTTGAGCATTATCTGTAGATTCATCTTCTTGTGTTTCTTGCTCATTTTCATTGCTTTGGATAATAAAAAACGCTCCTATTGCTATAATTATCACAAATATGATAAATAAATATTTAAATACATTAGCTTTCATTTTTCACCTCTTATATTACCTCTAGACTATTATAATAACTTAATTTCTTCTTCTGTAAAACCTGTTATTTCTTTGATTAAATTGTACCCCTTGTCAAGTACACTTAAGAAAAAGGGATAAATATTTTTTTT
>CAKNJL010000024.1 GCA_930982035.1 uncultured Clostridium sp. | reverse complement strand
TGGTTATTGACCTGTCCCTTTTGACCATTTTTTGTCCATTTTGACACGTCCCCAAAAAACAATTTGATATCTCCCAAAAAAAATTTGCAAAATGATTAAAAACGTTATATAATAGTGTACAATTAAAAATAAATAAAAGGAGGAAAAAAATGGCTACATATTTAGAAGAACCATCAAGAACATTTGATGAATATTTGTTAATTCCAAGATTAACAACAAGAGAATGCACACCAGATAAGGTGTCATTAAAAACACCATTAGTAAAATACAAAATAGGTGAAGAACCATCAATGTACTTAAATGTACCTGTTGTATCAGCATGTATGCAATCTGTTTCAGGAGAAAAAATGGGAGTGGCATTAGCAAGAGAAGGAGGAATTGCTTTCATTTATATGTCACAAACAATAGAAGAACAAGCTGATATGATAAGAAGAGTAAAAGAGACAAAATCAGGTTTTGTTAGAAGTAAATGGAATTTAAAACCTTCAAATACTTTAGCAGACATATTAAAAATAAAAGAGGAGAGTACTCATACAACTATACCAGTTACAGAAGATGGAACATCAACAGGAAAATTATTAGGTATTATTACAAGCAAAGATTATAGATTAACAAGAGATAATCTAGACAAAAAAGTTGAAGATATAATGACTCCTATTTCAAAATTAACATATGCTAAAGTAGGATTAACATTATCAGAAGCAAATGACTTAATATGGGAAAACAAAGTAAATTGTTTACCAGTGGTAGAAGAAAATGGAAACTTAAATTCATTAGTATTTAGAAAAGATTATGAACAACATAAAGAAAATCCATTATCTTTACAAGATGAAGAACAACGTTATATGGTAGGTGCAGGTGTAAATACTAGAGATTATGAAGAAAGAATACCAGCATTAGTAGAAGCAGGTGTAGATATTTTATGTTTAGATTCTTCTGATGGATATTCTGTATGGCAAAAAGAAGTAATAGAATGGGTACATAAAAAATATGACGGAAAGGTTAAAATAGGAGCAGGAAATGTAGTTAGCCAAGAAGCATTTTACTATTTAGCAGATGCAGGAGCAGATTTCATCAAAATTGGAATTGGTGGAGGTTCTATATGTATTACTCGTGAAGCAAAAGGTATAGGAAGAGGACAAGCATCAGCTGTTATTGATGTTGTAAAAGCTCGTGATGAATATGCTAAAAGAACAGGAATGTATATTCCACTTTGTTCAGATGGGGGAATAGTAAATGACCATCATATAACTTTAGCCTTAGCTATGGGATGTGATTTTGTTATGATGGGAAGATATTTTGCAAGATTTGATGAAAGCCCTACACAAAAAGTAAAAGTAAATAATGAATTTGTTAAAGAATATTGGGGTGAAGGTTCAAAAAGAGCTAGAAGTTGGCAAAGATATGATTTAGGAACTAAGGTTGGAAAAATGTCTTTTGTAGAAGGTGTAGATTCATATATACCATATGCAGGACCATTAAAAGATAATTTAGATGTTACAGTTAAGAAAATAAAATCAACAATGTCAAATTGTGGTTCTAGTACATTAGAAGAATTTCATGAAAAAGCAGTATTAACTTTGGTTTCAACTTTAAGTATAAGAGAAGGGGCAGCACATGATTTAACAATAAGAGATGTATAAAATGTAATAAGTAACAAAAAAATAATCCTTTCATATTATAGTAAAAAAGCTATAAAAGGAGGATTATTTTTTATGGCAAAAATTTTAGTTTTTAATAATGATACAGATAGAATGGAGACATATTACAGAAATGAATCTGATCCAATGCCATATAATACAAATGGAACTTTAAGGGTAAGAGAGTTTAGAGGTTCAAGTAAAAGCAATATTTTATGGACAACAAAAAGATGTATGCAAAGTTGGAATAGTCAAAGATATATTTTTGGAGGACCTATACCAGTAGGTTTTGCGTTTAAAAGACCATATGAAGGTGGTCATGGTAATCAGAGTCATGACTGAATACATACAGTTGAACATATAAAAAATTGTAATAGAAGATAAATATAATTTGTGTTTTTAGAGGTAAATTTTAAGTGTTAGCGAGTGTAAATGCTAATGCTTATTTTTTGAAAAATTTTCTAATAATTGGATGTAAACTGATTGACAAAAGAACAAAAGTTTGATAATATATAACAAAAAATGAGATAATTTTAGCTATTAAAAATTTCAATAAAAGGAGGAATTTTATTTGAATAATAATACAATTGATGATAATTTAATTGGAAATGAAAATAATATTGTATTTTATACTGATGAAGAAAATAATGTTAATGTTGAAGTCATTTTACAAAATGAAAATGTTTGGCTCAACATTGATTCTTTAACGAAATTATTTAAAATTGATAGAACTGGTATAACAAGGCATATAAATAATATTTATAAAGATGAAGAATTAGAAGAAAACTCAACTTGTGCAAAAATTGCACAAGTTCAAAAAGAAGGTAACAGAAGTGTTACAAGAAATATTTCTTATTATAATCTAGATATGATAATATCAATAGGATTTAGAGTAAATTCAAAACCAGCTATTAAATTTAGAACATGGGCAAATAAGATTATCAAAGAATATATGATTAAAGGATTTGCATTAAATGACGACAGATTTATCAATGGTAATAAATTTGATACTAGATATTTTGATGAATTATTGGAACGCATAAAAACTATTAGAGTAAGTGAAAGAATGTCTTATCAAAAGATTATGGATTTATTTATAGCAACAGCAGTTGATTATAATAAAGATTCAGAAGAAGCATATACTTTTTTCAAAATTGTACAAAACAAGTTACATTATGCTATAACAGGAAAAACTGCTGCCGAATTAATTTTTGAAAGAGTAGATTCAAAGAAAGATCATATGGGACTAACTTCATGGAAGAATTCACCAGATGGACTAATTTATAAATATGATGTAGGAATTGCTAAGAATTATCTACAAAAAGAAGAACTAGAAACATTAAATGATTTAACGAATTTATTTCTAGATGTAGCAGAAACAGAAGCAAAAGAGCAGAAAACTATGACAATGAATAAATGGATAGAAGTTGCAGATGATTTATTAAAATATAGAAAGAAAAATATTTTAAAAGATGCAGGAAAAATATCACATAAACAGGCAATTGAAAAAGCAAATGTAGAATATGAAAAATTTAGAATTAAACAAGATAAAGAATATATTTCTAGTATGGATCAAATGCTTAATAAATATTTAAAAGAGAATAGATAATACAATTTTGAAAAGAAAATAATTAAAGGCATTATTTGGAAAATATCTTTAAAGCACTAAAATTAAAACAAACTTCAGTTGTCAAAAATTATTTGACAACTGAATGTTGAAGTTATTTTACGAAATTAATAATAAATATTTATTGGAAGCAGTACCATTATTTATTATCAGATGATAGAGATGTATTAAAAGATGCAGGTAAGATATCACACGAGATAGCTAAAGAAAAGGCTTTAACAGAATTTGAAAAATATATAGTAGTACAAGATAAATTAAACAAATCTTATTTTGATAAATTAATAGAAAGTAGTGAAAATTAGCGTATTAGAATATAGAAAGAATTATTGATGACGATTTTGTTGAGGTTAGCAAAATCGTTCAAAAAAATGTTAGATAAATAATTAAATAAGACCTAACCTAAAAATATTTAATAACACTTCCTTTTTTAGAAATTTATGCTAGAATAATCATAGAAATTTATATGTTATAGGAGAAAATATGTTAGATATAAAAGTTACCGAAAATTATGGTGGGATTGAAGTAAAAGGAGATTATGCTGATTTTGAACAATTATATGATTCAATTTTCGAAATAATTGGTGATGAAGAAGATTATCCTACACTAGAAAAATTGAGAATTCAAATATTAGCTTTTTGTTATGATTTGAGACATGCCAAACAAGGCAATAGAGAAATAGAATTAGTTGAAAATAATATGAATGATGAAATTATGAAATGGCATTCAATTATAACACCTATTAATAATGTATATTATAAATTTAAATATATTTTAACACAGGCAATATTTGTGGTATATTCATTGAATATATTTATAGATAATTACAAATACAAGAAATATAAAAGTTCATATTATACAAAAGTAGTGTATGATGAAGCGGTAAATATTGTACAAGAATTTCAATCTAAAGTTATAAAAGCTATAGTACAAATCTTATCTGAAAAGAATAAAAAAATTTTTCTAAAGCTATTTTATGATAGAGAATTTGGAACTAATAGATTAGTTCATCAATATCTTGAATTAATAGATTGTAGATATTTAACTAAAAATAAAGAAGATAGACTAAAGGGGCTAGTAAATACTACAAAAAGAGTAATTAAATATTGGGAATACCAAGAATATATAGATTTAGAACAAGAATTGATAGAATATGCTGAAAAAAATCAATGCGATATAGATGATATAATGATAGATGGAACAGAGTATCCAGAAGAGATAGATTGGTAAATATGTTGAGTACTAGTTTACAAGCTATGTCGAATACTGTGCAGTAATAGAGGTGAAAATTGCCAATATAGGGTTGTATGTATATAATCATATGAATTTGAAAGTTAAAGAAAACCCTAAGTAAAGTGCCTTGTTACGATAGGTACTTTATTTTTTTGACCAAAAATACAATATATTTAATGCGAATTTTACTGAATTTGTTGAGAAAAAGGTAAATATATGATATAGTGTGGCTAGAGAGTTAGGAGTGTAAAAATATGGAATTAATATGTAAGATAACAGACGAAGATATTGGAGAAAAAATTATTAATATGGAAAATCCTAAATTAAGATTAGGAGCAAGAGGGATTGTTATAAGAGAAGATGGAAAGATTGCTATATTTAACAAAAGTAATAAAAATGAGTATAAATTACCTGGTGGAGGATTAGAAGGAGAAGAAAAGCCAGAGGAAGCATTTAAAAGAGAAGTGTTAGAAGAAACTGGTTGTGAAATAGAAATAATAAAAACTTTAGGAACAACAGAGGAATACAAGTCTCTAAATAATTTTAAACAGATTTCTTATGTGTTTGTAGGTAAAGTTCTAAAAGATACTAAACAATTAAATGTTACAGAGAAAGAAAAAGATGAAGGAGCTAAATTATTGTGGGAAAATCCTGAAAAGGCATTGGAACTTATAATAGAATGTTTTGATAAATTAGTTGCGTCAAAATATGCATCCATTTATAGTACAAAATTTGTTGTGCTAAGAGATAGAAGGATTATTGAGTATTATTTAAATATTTCAAAAGAAATATAGTTGGAAAAAAACAATGAATTTGAGAGGGGGATTAGTATGCTAACAATAAGTACTATTGATTTATGGACAGAACAATATAAAAATCATTATGAATGTTTTAAAGGAGCATTTGTTGATGGATTTGAAAAAAATAAAATTCCATTTAATAAGTATAAAATAGTAAAGAATTGCAACTGTGTAATAACGACAAACATGGAAGATATAAATATAAGTAATAAACATAATGCAATTATTTTTTATAATAATGATAAACCTGTAAGATTGATTGTTATAAATAAAGATACAGAAATTGAGAATTGTATAAATATTGCATTAAGTCAAGATTTTAATAATTTAAAATTAAAGGAATTATATAAGAAAGAGAATATAAAATCATCTGTTATTGATATGAGAGAACAAGCTATTTATAATAATAAAGATAAAACAAAAGAAATAGATGTTGGATCATGCGATAGATGGAAACTTTTATATAATATGCTAAAGGGAAGTTATACAGAAGATAATACGAGTTATGGGAATTATCAAAGTGATAAATATGAATTTATTCCAAATATACAAATTAAATATGAATTAAAAACAGATACAGAAATATTTGCAATAGAGCATAAATGTGCATTTATTAATGAAACAAAGACTAGAATAATACCTATACAAGAGAATTCTAGATTAACAAATAATTAAGTAGGTAAAAATACTGTTAGTACAAAAGGTTCTAAAGGTATGTTTACAATTTTTAAATGAAAAAAAGTAATAATATTTAATATGGATGGAACTTTAAAGAAACATTTGATAATAAGTAGAATAGTTATAATATTAGTATTATGAACAATGAAATAAATGTAGAAATATTCAAATAATAAGTTAGTTAAATTTTAATAAGCGATTTACAGGGGGATAATATGGGGAAATATAAAACAATATATTTTGATTATGTAAAAACATATACACAAAGATATGAAAAAGATGGTAACAAAGTTGTTGAAGAATTAGCAGATTTGTCGGGGTGTTTTGAAAGAGTTTCTAAAATTAATTCTGTAGATAGAACTTATAATATGGGAAATGAAAAAATAAGAATACAAGAATTAAAAAAAGTTGGTGAATATTGGGAAATTTTAGTTTTAAAATTAAGAGATGAAGTTATGCCTGGGATAGCAGATGATAGTGGAAATTATTCAATAGAAATATTAGAAGATGGAAAATATTACTGTGAATCTACTACTATGTTATATGATCCAGAAAATAGTGTTTTAGTATTGCAGAAGAATAGATATGGATTACAAGCATCAAATGTTGAAATTTTACTTAATCTTATAAATGTGGATAATAAAATAAAAATAATACTTAAACCAATTATTAATAAAAATAAAATAAAATTGTTAGACAATGGACATGCATATAGAAGTTTAGAAATAGGTATAGTAAACAATATGGAAGAAGAGGTAATTGAAGATTCAACTGGAATAATGGGAGTATTAAATAATTTCCAAAAATATAAAGGAAATGTTGTATCGATAAGAATAGGATATAATAAAAAGAGTAAAAAAAATGAGTCTTTAGATTCTAATTTAGTTATAGATACAATTAATGAATTATATGGTAATATACATGTTAATAAATTGAAAACATCAATAAAATTTAATGAGGATACTAAAGTTGAAACGATAGATTTATTAGATGATAGAATTTATGATTATGAAAATTTAACATATTGCAAAGAAAATCCAATAACTCACGATAGGATAATAAGTGTTTTAAGAAATCTATACAAAAATAAAAAAAGTAATATGAGGTTATGATAGTATGAAAAAATATATTGAATTAATATTTCCAATGATAATTACAATTGTCTTGGCAATAATTTTTAGAATTTCTTTAAAAGGAGAGATAGTACAAATTAATGCTATAGAGTTTATACTAGAGAATGTATTTTCTCTTGTGACAACATTAATGGGGTTTATAATTACAATAATTACTGTTTTTGTAAGCTTTGTTAAGAGTAAGATTATGAAATATTTGAAAAAAAACAATAAAATAAAAACATTATTATTTTACTTTATAGAGCCACTAATATGGGGAATTTTAGTGATAATTGACATTGGGTATTTAGCTACGAAATTTAATGAATTAAATAATATGTATATAAATCAAATATTAGTGACACTTATACTTGCTAGCCTATTTGTGTTGACTGTTTTAAGAATAACATTAGTTTTGTGTAAATTATTATTTATAATAGCAGAAGAACCTGAAAGCATTGAGGAAAAAAGAGAAAGTGTATATAAAGTAAACTAAAAGGCAGGAAAGAGATACAGAATGTATCTCCCAAACACATAGAAAAACAAGTTTTCTAGACCTCTGTAAAAGTTAAAATAATACAGAAAAAGCACAGAACGACAAAAATGTGATAAAACACTTGATATAACTAAGCTAAGGTAGAAAGCAAACAATAGAATTATAAATTAAATACATTGCTAGTATTGTAAAATACATTAGATGTATTAAACATACACATAGTGTATTTTATAAATTATATAAAATTATTATTTATGTTCAAAATATAAATTTCAAAAATGTTTCAAAAAACATTCGTTGACGTATAAAAAACAAGATGTTATTATCTTAGTATGAAAAATTGAAAGCAAGAGACTAAGTTAGAGAAATCTAGCTTTTTTCTTGCTTTTTGATTTTAAATAAATTAAACGGAGGTCTTAATTATGGCAGAAACAAATCAATTACTAATAAACTATTACAAAAAAGAAGAAATGAAAAAAGTCAAAAAAATGATGGAAGAAAAAGTTGAAGTAGGAGAAATTTTAGAAAATATCAATATGGAGTGGATTAGTAAAGAAGAAGTTTTAAATATAATAGGAGAAGATTATGAGTCGGTCATAAAAGGAGGTAAGGTGGCAGAAGATCATAAAGACAAAAATACACCTATAGAAATAGCGAAAAATTATAAAAAACATTTTGAAGAATACAATCAAAATAGAAAAGAAATTTGCAAAGAGAAAAATATTAGCAATGGAACATTTCAAAAATATTTAAGATTAAATTACTTAATACCAGAATTACAAGAAATTGTAAATAATAAAAAGTTAGGAATAAATTCAGCAGAACATATAAGTTTTTTAGATGAGAAAAATCAAATTAAGATAGCAGAAATAATACAAAATTATAATTATGAAATTACAAATAAAATAGCTCAAAAAATAAAGAGAGATTTTAGGAAAGATAAGAACCTAGGTGAAAAGTATATTTTAAGTAAAGAGAAGATAGAAAGTTATAAGAATGAAAGAAGTTTTAAAATAATTTTCACACAAGAAGAAATAGAAAAGTATTTTATTGGAGTACCCGACAGAAAAATAAAAGAATACATTATAAGGATTTTAAAAAATACAAAAGATATATGAATTACAGTATATGGAAATATTGATAAATGATAAAGAAAAAAGAGGAATGTAAAAGAAAAGCTTTTAATATACATTATAAAAAAGGCAAGTGATATGTATGAAAATTCAAAAATATAAATTTGAGAAAAATGAAATACTTCAAATATATATTAAGAAATCAGAGCAAGAAGATTTAAAAATTATAAAAGAAATTAATGAGTTAAAAAAACATTATTCAAACATAACAATATTTATTAGTGGAGAAAATGAAACTATAAAAACAATAAAAGAAATGCTAAATTATGAAAAAAGTAAAAATAAGAGATAAAAGGATTGTATTTGTCATAAAAAGAAGATAAAATATAGATAATCTAAAAACACGATATATTTATCTTCGGAAAGGATAAATATATTGAAAGTTGTATGTTACTGTAGGTTAAGTAAAGATGATAACAAAAGTAGATATAGTAGTATAAATGCACAGATGGAACTAGCGAAAGAATATGCAGACTCTCAAGGCTGGAATATATCTAAATATTACATTGATGATAATGTATCTGGATATATTTCAAATGATGAAAGACCGGAATTTAGTAAAATGCTACAAGATATTGATGATGGAAAAGTAGATATTATTCTAGCAAAAGATTTATCAAGAATCGGTCGTAAAGGTAGTAGAACACTTACATTTATTGATGAATTAAAAGAGAAGAATGTAAATTTAATACTAACTAAGGATACTTTTGGAGAATTTAACTTATTAGAGGGAGATGATGATTTACTAGGTCTTTCCACTTGGTTTAATGAAAGATATGTAAAAGAAGTATCAAAAAAAGTAAAAATTGGTATGCACAAACAACTAGAAAAGGGAATATTACTTCAAGGTACAAAATATGGATATTTAAAAACTGCTAAAAAAGGAGAACTTGTAGTTGATGAAAGTGTAAGAGAAACTATAACAACCATATTTGATTTATATGAGCAAGGCTTAGGAATGAGAAAGATTTGCCATAAACTAAATTTTGAATATGACTTTTTTACACCATCACAGGTAATAGAAAGAAATTTAAAAGAAAAAGGGAAAACTTATAAAAAACCAGTCAAAAAATTATGGGATATTTATATGGTAAAAAGAATTTTAAAAGACGAAATCTATATAGGAACACTCATAACACATAAAACAGAAAGAAAAGATATTCATAAACAAGGCAAAAAAGTAAAAAGAGAAAATCAATACATATTTAAAAATCATCATGAGGCGATTATACCAAAAGAACAATTTGAAAGAGTGCAAGAAATGATGAAAAAAAGAGTAAAAAATTCTAGTATTTACACAAAGAAAAAAAGAGACTATATATTTGGTGGATTTTTAAGATGTGGAGAATGCAAACGGTAGTGTTACAGGAGTAGCAAGAGTTAGAAGTCAAAGAGAAGAATATGTCCCTAAAAAATTATATGAATGTGTGGCTTATAGGAAATATGGTAAGTCAAGATGTGTATGTCATAATGTAAGAGAAGATATTCTACTTGCTAATTTGAAAAATTTCTTGATACTATTAAGAGATAATTATATTTCAGAAATAAATAATTTAAAGTTGGATGAATATAAATCTAGCAAAAAGAAAAATTTTGAAGAACAAAAAAACAATTTAAAGAATTTGGAAGCAGAATATAAAGTTTTAATATCACAGAGAATAAAAGAAATAGCAAGTTCTTTAGAAGACAAAAAAGAATTTATAGAAAATGCATATAGAAGTTTAGAAGAAGAAAAGTATAAAGAAATAGAAAAGACAAAAAAGAAATTACAAGAGTTGCAAAATGAAGATTTAGAAATAAAGCAAGAAAAAATGAAACAAACAATAGACTATTTTAATCAAATTATAGAAGCGGAAGTACCAGATAAAGCAATACTAAATATGCTAATCGATAAAATTTATATTTATCACGACAAATCTGTAAAATTTGAATTAAAAATAGATGTTGATAAGCTAATATAATAAAAGATTAATATAATAACAAATGCAAAAAAGAATTGTGTTTTGGCAATTATCTTTTGCACAAAAAGTGGTTCAACTGTGTGAGCATAATCACAACATTATGCAGGTGTAGCCTTCGATGTTGGGCAAACTTTATCTGCTGAACGAAGAAGAGTTCTTTGGAATAGTGCAAATAATTCAGGTGTATGGACATATGTAGAACCGATTTCATTAACACCTACATGGGTACATTTTGACAAAAGATTTGGCAGTCCAGCTTGTAGTACAGGTGGCTATCCACAGTTAAAAAGAGGAAGTTTAAGTAATTATGTACTAATTGCACAAGATGATTTAAATACTCTAGGATATCGTACAAATGGATTAGATGGTATATTTGGTTCAGCTACTCAAAATGCAGTAAGAGAATATCAAAGAACAAGAGGTTTGGCAGTTGATGGGATAGTTGGTTGTAATACATGGCGTTCACTCCAAGAAGAAGTTGTGGGAACAGGTGCAACAAGTACTACAATTAATTAAATATATTTTTAAAAATATTGGAAAATAAAAATATAATGTGCTATAATATAGATAGTTATTAATGAGAGGAGGAATGTAAAATGCCAAATTTACCAGTTCAAATAGATAATGCCATACAAGAGTTTATTAAGGGAGTTAAGTCTATATTAGGTAAAAGAGTTAAAAAGATTATATTATATGGTTCTTATGCAAGAGGAGATTATAATAATAGTTCAGATATTGATATTATGATTTTGACTGATTTATCAGATGATGAAATCATTGAATATAGAGATAAGATATGGGATTATGCTTATGATATAGAATGGGATAATAATTTTGACATTTCATTATCTCCTATTGTAAGAAATATAACTAAGTATAATCAAAGAACAAATGTTGTACCATTTTATATGAATGTTCAAAAAGAAGGAGTGGTTTTGGTTGGATAAAGATGAACTTACCATAGAACAATTTGCCAAATACAGATTAGAAAGAGCAAAACAAGATTTATCAGATGCAGAATTAGTTATAAAAACAATAGATTTTTGAATGCTAATAATAGAGCATATTATTCCATATTTCATGCAATCAGGGCAGTATTAGCATTAGAACAAAAAGATTTTAAAAGGCATAAAGATGTATTAGCATATTTTAATCAATACTATATAAAAACAGAGATATTTCCTAAGAAGATAAGTAGAAAAATAAGTCAGGCAAAGGCTATTAGAGAAGATAGTGATTATGATGACGAATATGAACCAAAAGCAGAAGAGACACAAAACCAAATAGAAACAGCAAGAGAATTAATAGATTTGGTTGAAAAATATTTAGAAAGTAAAAATACTATGTAAAATCATAGTATTTTTATGATATCAGTAATCATAAGGTAAGTACGGATTTTATTTATAAAGTTCATAGCACATTATTTTGGTTTACGTAAAATTGGTGTTGAACAATGACAGTGGGTTTAAAATGTTATAAATAGAAAAAAATCAGAAAAGTCTGTTATTATTTTTGTTATACAGAGTTTAATATAAAAATTAAAAAAGTGTTCATTTAGAACACTTTTTTAACATTTAAGCATCTTTATAATCATTAGTTCTATTCTCTTGAAGTTTTACTAGTTGAGTTGTAAGTAAATATACAATTTCCTTATTATAATTATTTAATTTCATATAAGCTTCCAAAAATTTATCATCAACCAAATCATTAAGAGAAGTATGTTCACTTCCAATTAAATCATCAAATAAAAAATCAGAGCTAATATTAAGTGCTTTACAAAGATTTATAATAGTAGTTGCACTACCAAAAGCTATTCCTCTTTCTAGTTGACTTATATATCTTGTTGATAAAGAAAGTTTTTCAGCTAATTTTTCTTGTGTATAATTCGTTCTAGATCTAGCTAGTTTGATTTTTCTACCAATATTTTTTCTTAAATATTTTTCATTATTATCCATAAGTTCTCCTCCATAATAATATATACAAAAGTATACCAAGTAGGAAATTAAAATAAAATGAACTAATAATTAGATAAAAATATATATAAAATACTGTTAGTTCTATATCATAAAAAATTATACTTACTTTATGATATAAAAAAACAATTGCTAAAAATATATATGAAATTTTTCTAAAAATTTTTGATTAGATAGAGATAATTGACAAATATTGTATATCCTTAGAGCAAAGCGGAGTATAAAGAAAAAGAAAAAATTCAAATCTCTAAAATGCTTGGTTTTTTAAAGAAAAATTAAAAAAATTTTAAAAAAAGTATTGCAAAATAGCAAAAGTTATATTAAAATCTAAGTGAAGTGGAGAGAAGTGGTACAAAGTGGTGTAAAAAGGAAATGAGGTGGAAGACCATTGCTAATTGGTGAATATGAGCATTCTCTAGACGCTAAAGGCAGATTGATTATGCCAGCAAAGCTAAGACAAGACATGGGAGATAAATTCATCGTAACAAAAGGGTTAGATGGATGTTTATTTGCATTTTCACAAGAGGAATGGTTAAACTTTGAAACAAAATTAAAAGCATTACCACTTTCAGATAAAAATGCCAGAAACTTTGTAAGATTTTTCTTATCAGGAGCAACAGAATGTGAATTAGACAAGCAAGGTAGATTTTTAATACCAAATAATCTAAGAAATGCAGGAAATTTAGAAAAAGAAGTAATCATCATAGGTGTAGGAACTAGATTAGAAATATGGAATAAGAGCACATGGGAAAAATGTGATGAAGATATATCAGCAGATGAAATAGCAGAAAACATGGCTAACCTTGGTATATAACTTGAAAAAGTTTATATAGATACAAAAGACAAAAGTACAAAAGAAAAATTAAACAAATACAAAAGATAAATATATAAAAAAACAAAAGATAAAAGTACAAAAGCTTTTAAAAATACAAAAGATAAAAGTTTTATAAAGTACAAAAGATTAGAAAATAAAAAATATAATAAAATACAAAAGCTAATTTTTACAAAAGAATTAGTTAAAGCAATTTGAAACCCAAAAGAAAATTGTACAAATATAAAGATAAAGACAACTGGTAATTTTCTAATTACCAGTTGTTTAAGCATAAAAAATATTAAGAGGTGTAAAATTGAATTTTGAACATAAACCTGTTCTGCTTAATGAATGTATTGAAGGATTAAATATTAAGCCAAATGGAATTTATGTAGATGGAACTTTAGGGGGAGCAGGACATAGTATAGAAATTATAAAAAAATTATCTAATGAAGGATTATTAATAGGAATAGATAGGGATGAAGAGGCATTAAAAGCATCTAAAGAAAGATTATCTAAATATCAGAATGTAATATATGTACATGATAATCATGATAATATTAAATCAATATTGCAAGAGTTGAAAATAGATAAAGTAGATGGGATTTTATTAGATTTAGGAGTTTCATCATACCAATTAGATGAAAAAAATAGAGGTTTTAGTTATCTAGGCGAAAATGAGTTAGATATGAGAATGGATAAAAATCAAGATTTAACAGCAAAAGTTGTGGTTAATCAATATACAGAAAAAGAATTAGCAAATATCATATATGAATATGGAGAAGAAAGATTTTCAAGACAAATTGCAAAAAATATTTGCCAATATAGAAAGCAAAAAACAATAAACACAACGAAGGAATTAGTAGAAATAATTGAGAATTCTATACCAAAATCAAAACAAAATGATGGTCATCCCGCAAAAAGAACATTTCAAGCAATAAGAATAGAAGTAAATAATGAATTAAAACCATTGTATGATACAGTAATGGATTCAATAGAATGTTTAAAACCTGAAGGAAGGTTATGTATTATAACATTTCATTCTTTAGAAGATAGAATTGTAAAAAATGCATATTTAGAAGCAAAAGGGAAATGTACATGTCCAAGTGATTTACCATACTGTGTATGTGGGGCAAAATCATTAGGAAAGATTATTACTAGAAAACCAATAATTGCAAGTGAACAAGAGCAAGAAGAAAATTCTAGAAGCAAAAGTGCTAAGCTAAGAATTTTTGAGAAAGCATAATAATGAAAATATATATTAAAAACTATAGAATAAAATCAAGGAGGTGAAATAACTTATGGCGACCAGATATCAATATGAAACAAGTCCAAGAAAATTAGAACCTGACTATAAAACTGAAAAGAAAAGACAAAATATAAGAGTTGTAAAAGACTTACCTAAACAAGAAGTAAAATTATCAAAAGAACAAAAAAGAAAACATAGAAGAGCGACTTTATTGGTATTGGCGATTTTTGCATTGTTACTTACCATAAGTTATAGAAACACCAAAATAAATGAAAAATTCAATGATATGCAAAATTTAAAAACAGAATTGGCGTCTTTGCAAAAAGAAAATGAACAATTGCAAGTAACTATAGAAAATAGCTTAAATTTTAGTAATATAGAAAAACAAGCAAAAGAAAAATTAGGAATGCAAAAATTAACTAATAAACAAACAGTATATGTTAATTTACCTAAAAAAGATTATATAGAACCAGCAACAGAGAAAGTTGAAATTAGTGATAATAATAAAAATTGGTTTGAAAAATTTGTCGACAAAATATTTAATAGATAATAGAATATTAGAAAAAATTAATATAATACGGGTTATATTACGAATATCTGCTACTTTTATACGGTATAAAATAAGTGTAATATAACTTGAGATTTCTTAATGTTAACTTCCTTTTCTATAGGAATAAAAATAAACACCCCTAATACATATTATTAGAGGTGTTTTTATGAATGAAATAAAACTAACAAGCAAGAAAAAAATGAGAAATACTTTATTTATATCCTTTTTGATCATAATATGCTTAATTGTCAGAATTGGATATATTCAATTAATACAAGGAAAAGAGTTATCAAAATTAGCATATGAGCAACAAACATTAGATAGAAAAATAAATCCTAAAAGAGGAACTATTTATGATGCAACAGGAACAAATATATTAGCAGTTAGTAGTACGGTAGAAACAGTAACGATAAATCCAACTAATATAGCAAATGAAGATAAAGAAAAAGTAGCGATAGCATTATCTAATATATTTGAGCTTGATTATGATACTATATTAAAAAAAGTTAAAAAAAGAAGTTCAATTGAAACAATTACGAAAAAACAAGATAAGGAAAAAACAGACAAACTTAGAAAATGGATGGAAGAAAATAATATAACTAGTGGAATAAATATAGATGAAGATACTAAAAGATATTATCCATATAATAATTTGGCATCACAAATAATAGGTTTTTGTGGAAGTGATAATCAAGGTTTAGATGGTATAGAAGCTAAATATGAGGAAGAATTAAAAGGAAAACAAGGAGCAATACAAAAACATACTGATGCAAAAGGTGGAGAAATAGGAGAAGAAGGGGAAAACTACATATCAGCTATAGATGGAAATGATTTAGTATTAACAATAGATTTAACTATACAATCAATTGTTGAAAAATATTTAGAAGAAGCATGTATAGATAATGAATGTACAGATGGTGGAAGTATTGTAGTTATGAATCCACAAAATGGAGATATTTTGGCTATGGCTAATTATCCAAGCTATAATTTAAATGAACCATATGAACCATATACAGATGAATTAAAGGAAACATGGGATTCATTAGA
Organism: uncultured Clostridium sp.; assembly: GCA_930982035.1. GTDB lineage: Bacteria > Bacillota > Clostridia > TANB77 > CAG-508 > CAG-269. Next base: position 12,016 of record CAKNJL010000024.1, on the reverse strand, counting down.
ACAACAGGAAAAAACAACAAAATTACAAGCTGTTTGGAGAAATAAAGCAATTGCAGATACATATGAACCAGGGTCTGTATTTAAATTGATAACTGCTTCTGCAGCTATAGAAGAAGGAATAGTTACAGATATAGATAAGGAAGGACAATTTAGTTGTACAGGTGGAATAGAAGTTGCAGGAGTTAGAATAAAATGTTGGAGATATTATAGACCTCACGGCTCAGAAAGTTTAAGACAAGGGTTGATGAATTCTTGTAATCCAGTGTTTATTGGATTAGGGCAACAATTAGGAGTAACGAAATATTATGAATATTTAGAAAAATTTAAATTATTACAAAAAACAGGAATAGATTTGCCAGGTGAAGCTGGGAGTATTTTTCTAGCAAAAGAAAAAGCAGGACCAGTAGAACTTGCAACTATTAGTTTTGGGCAAAGATTTGAAATAACACCAATTCAACTTGCAACAGCAGTTTCATCTATTGCAAATGGCGGAACAAGTGTATCTCCTAGAGTTGTAAAACAAATTATAAATAGTCAAACAAAGGAAGTTACTGATATACCAGTAAAAACAAATGGAACAGTAATTTCAAAAGAAACTTCTGAAAAAGTATTAAGTATGATGGAAAGTGTTGTATCAGAAGGAACAGGGAAAAATGCAAAAGTTGCAGGATATAGAATAGGTGGAAAAACAGGAACATCAGAAGATGGTGTAAATACTAATAAATATGTTACATCTTTTTGTGGAGTTGCTCCTATCGATAATCCACAAGTTGTTGTACTAGTGACTTTGTATAACCCAACAGGAGAAGGAGGACACCAAGGAGGTGGTGTGGCAGCACCTGTAGGAGGACAGATTTTTAGTGAAATATTACCATATTTGGAAGTTAATAAAACTGTATTGGAAGGTGATGATGAAGAGATTATTAATCAAGTGGAAGTACCAAATATAACAGGAAAAAGTATAAGAGAAGCAGAGGAAATTTTAAAACAAAGTAATCTGAAAATTAGGATAACAAATGAAACAGAAGAACTTGACAAAGAAAATACTTATATAAAAAATCAAATACCACAAGCAGGAATTGTAGTTAATGAAGAAAGTGAAATTACGGTGGAAATTTAAATTTTTTAAACATTCAAGAAAAATGTGTAAAAAAACTATACAAAAAAAGAATTTAGTTATATAATATGAGGGATTAAATGGAATAATTTGCATATAATTAAATATTAGTAATCGAAAGGATTGAAAAAAATGGAATTAAAAGAATTATTAGTTGGTTTAGAAAACCTAAAAGTAAAAGGAGATTTAGCAATCAACATAGAAGGAGTTGAAAACAATTCAAAAAATGTAAAAAAAGGATACCTATTTGTTGCAATACAGGGATTTTCAACAGATGGACATCAATATGTAGAAAATGCTATAGAAAATGGAGCTACTGCAATAATGGTTCAAGAAGGATGCGATTTAAAAGGAATGAAAATACCAGATGATATAACAGTAGTAATGGCAAAAGATACGAGAGAAGGATTAGCAATAGTATCAGATAATTTTTATAATCATCCTTCAAGAAAATTTAAACTTGTGGGAGTAACAGGGACAAAAGGAAAAACAACAACAACATTTATGATAAAAGAAATTTTAGAAAAAGCAGGAAAAAAAGTCGGATTAATTGGTACTATAGCAATATATATAAATGGAAAAAAGATAAAAGATAGTGATAGAACTACACCAGAGAGTTTAGAATTACAACAAATTTTTGCTGAGATGGTAAAACAAGGTGTAGAAGTTGTAGTGATGGAAGTTTCATCACAAAGTTTAAAATTAAATAGAGTGGAAGGATGTGATTTTGATATAGTTTTATTTACAAATTTTTCAGAAGATCACATCAGTCCAAACGAACATCCAGATATGGAAGATTATTTCCAATCAAAATTAAAATTATTTAAAATGTGTAAAACAGGAATAGTAAATACTGATGATTTGCATGGTGCAAAAATACCAAGGTTATTTCCAGATAGCAATATAACAACATATGGAATAGATAATTATGCAAATGTTTTAGCAAAAGATATAACAATAACAAATTCATATGTGGATTTTAGAGTTAAAATAAAAGATAGAAATGAAAGAGTAAAAACAGGTATCCCAGGAAGATTCAGTGTATATAATTCATTAGCCGCTATTTGTGTAGCACAAAAATTCGGAGTTGAACCTGAAAAGGTAAAAGAGGCATTAGCAGAAGTGAGAGTACCAGGAAGATCAGAGATGGTAGACAATAAAAGAGAAATACCAATAATGATAGATTATGCACATTCACCAGAAAGTTTAGAAAATATACTTCATGCTACCAAAAGTTATACAAGAGGAAAAGTTATATCTGTATTTGGTTGTGGAGGAGATAGAGATGCAGGTAAAAGACCAATAATGGGAGAAATATCAGGAAGAATTGCTGATTTTACAATTATAACATCTGATAATCCAAGAACAGAAGACCCAGAGAAAATAGTAGAGCAAATCGAAGAAGGAATAAAAAAGACAAATGGAAAATATAAAGTAATTGTAGATAGAATAGAAGCAATAAGAGAAGCTATAAAAATGGCAACAAAAAGAGATATAATAATTTTAGCAGGGAAAGGTCATGAGCCATATCAAGAAATTAATGGAAAAAAATACCCATTTGATGAAAGAATAATAGTAAAAGATATAATTGATGAATTAGATAAAAAATCCAAAAAATAAAATAGTATAAAATATAAACGAAAGAAAGGTTGGATTAAATTGATATTTGAGGCAAAAGTATTAATAACTTCATTTGTAATATCCATAATTTTAGGATTAATAATAATACCAATATTAAAAAAACTAAAAGTAGGTCAAATTGAAAGAGATGATGGACCACAATCTCATCTAAAAAAACAAGGAACTCCTACAATGGGAGGAATTATAATAATTATTACTATGATATTAGTAGTAACAGGGACATATGTATATTTAACAATGCAAGGAGAAAATGAATTATCACATAAATTACTGCCGATTCTATTATTGACAATTGGATTTGGACTAATAGGATTTATAGATGATTTTAAAAAATTAGTATTAAAAAATACAGAAGGCTTAAAGCCTAGTTATAAAATGATAGGATTACTTATAATTTCAGTAGCCTATGTAATATATTTAGTATATGGATTAAAAATAGGAACAGAAACTTATATACCAATATTAAAAACATATATAAACCTTCCAATATATATATATATTCCATTTGCAATAGTTGTTATATTAGGAGCAACAAATGCAATCAATTTAACAGATGGAATAGATGGATTATCTTCTAGTGTATGCGCAATAATTATAACTTGTTTAGCTGTTATAGGAATAACTTTGCAAGTTTACGAAGTATCAATATTTGCAAGTATTGTGATAGGAGCGATTCTAGGATTTTTAATGTTTAATATTCATCCGGCAAAAGTTTTTATGGGAGATACAGGTTCTTTAATGTTAGGAGGAGTAATATCAGGATTATCTTTATATTTAAAAATGCCATTATTATTAATTGTGATAGCATTAGTACCAGTGCTAGAGACTTTATCAGTCATAATACAAGTGGCATACTTTAAAAAAACAGGAAATAGATTTTTCAAAATGGCACCATTACATCATCATTTTGAATTATCTGGTTGGAAGGAAAATAAAGTTGTAATAGTGTTTAGCATAGTAACATTATTATTATGTATTGTTGGGCTAAATATAATTTAGAGTAAAGATGCTGAAAAATAACTAGATTGGTATTTTTCAGCGAATTCTTAAATTATAGCAAATTACATTTCTTATAATAAAAATAGAAAGGAATCGAAAAATAATGACTAAAAAGAAAGGTAAGAGTTTTTCAAGCTTTCTGAAAAATCCGATAGATTTTACATTATTGATAACAATATTATTATTATTATCAATAGGATTGATTATGGTACTTTCAGCAAGTTCTCCATCAGCACTTTCTGAAAGTGGAAGCAGTTATTCATATTTTTTTAGGCAAGCTATTTTTGCTGTAGCTGGACTATTTATGATGTGGGTGATTTCAAATATCGATTATAGATTTTATCAAAAATATTATAAATTGGCATATATAGTAGCATTTTTATTACTATTAGCAGTACCAATTATAGGAAGAGAAGTAAATGGAGCAAAAAGATGGATATATATAACAGAATCACTTTCATTTCAACCATCTGAGATTGTAAAATTATTAATGATTATATTTTACTCAGCAATATTAGTAAAAAATAGAGATGAGTTAAATAAATATGGAAAAGGATTTTTAAAACATTTGATATTTTTAGCTCCAATTATAGGGCTATTATTAATACAACCACATTTTAGTGCATCAATTGTAATTATAGGAATCGTAGCAATAATGATGATAATAGCAGGATGTAAATTTTGGCATTTCCTTGTAACAGGTGCTGTAGTGGGAGTTCCTGGTGTAATAGCTCTAATTTTATTAGAACCATATAGATTAGAAAGAGTAACTACATTTTTAGACCCATGGAAAGATGCAACAGGAAGTGGTTGGCAAGTTATACAAAGTTTATATGCTATTGGTTCAGGAGGATTATTTGGAGCAGGTCTTGGTGAAAGTAAACAAAAATATTTATATATTCCAGAGCCACATAATGATTTCATATTTTCAATACTAGCAGAAGAACTAGGATTTATTGGTTGTGCAATTGTTATTATATTATTTGGAATATTTATATGGAGAGGAATACTAATTGCTATGAAATCACCAGATATGTTTGGAAGTTTAATGGCAATTGGAATAACAGCACAAATTGCAATACAAGTTATAATAAATATTGCAGTTGTAACATCATCTATGCCAGCAACAGGTATGCCATTACCATTTTTTAGCTATGGTGGAACTTCTCTATTTATATTACTCTGTGAGATGGGAATATTGCTGAATATTTCAAAAGCGGGAGCTAAGGTTGAAAAATAATTATGACTTTTAGATTTAAAAATTCTATAAGCATTCAAATCACATTCGAAATTTAATCAATATTAATATATATACATTTTATAAAATAAAAAGAGTTAGGGAGGGAAGCAAAGTGAAGGTAGTAATTGCAGCTGCTGGAACAGCAGGCCACATAAATCCAGGTCTAGCAATAGCGAAAAAAATACAAGAAGAGCAAAAAGATTCAAAAATAATTTTTATCGGTACAACAAGAGGTTTAGAAAATGACCTAGTTCCAAGAGCTGGATATGAATTAAAAACAATAGAAGCATATGGATTAAGTAAAAAAATATCAATAGATAATATAAAAAAAATGATTAGAACATTAAAAGGATTTGGAGAAGCAAAAAAAATATTGAAAGAAATAAAACCTGATATTGTAATAGGGACAGGAGGATATATTTGTGGTGCAGTAATTTCAGCAGGACATAGTTTAAAAATTCCTACATTATTACATGAGAGCAATGCTTTCCCTGGAAAAGCGGTAAAAATGCTAGCTAAAAAAACAGACACAATTTTAGTTTCTTTTGAAGACGCGATAAAAAGAATAAAAAATGCAAAAAAAATAGTATATACAGGAACACCAGTAAAGATAAAGAAACAAAATTATACAATGGAACAAAAAAATGAAATTATAAAAAAAGCAGGCTTAAAAAATACTATGCCAATAGTATTAGTATTTGGAGGAAGTCAGGGAGCTAGACATATAAATAATGCAATTGTAGAAATAATAAAATTAGGTAAAAATGAGAAATATCAAATCATATGGGCAACAGGACCAAAACAATATGATATTATAAAAGAAGAATTAGAAAATAGTAATATAAACATAAATAATGTAAAAAATATGAAAATATTACCATATATCTATAATATGGAAGAAATAATGAATACAGTAGATGCAATTGTGGCAAGAAGTGGCGCAATGACTATTACTGAAATTTCGAATTTAGGGAAACCATCAATTTTAGTACCATTGCCAAATGTAAGTCATGACCATCAATTATATAATGCAAAAGTTTTACAAAATATTGATTCAGCAGATATTATATTAGATAAGGAATTAAATGGTGAGATACTAAATGAAAAGATAGAAAAAATTGTATTAGATAAAAATAGATGTAAAAAAATGGGTGAAAATGCCTTAAAAGTTTCTACAAAAGATGTAGAAAACAAAATATATGAGCAGATTATAGAGACAATTAAAAAATATGATACTAAAAAATAAACAATCATATCTAAATACAAATATTTTATAATTTGAATAAGGAGAGAAAATCTGATTACTTTTTTTATTAAATCAGAAAGGATTAAATCATGATAAAAAGTATTCAATTTAAAATAATAATTATATTTTTTTTAATAGGAATTATAATTATTACAGGATTAGGATTAGTATATATAAAATCAATAAATAATTTAGAAATTAGTCTAAGTAGTGGAGAGATAGAAGATGTTTCAGAACTTACAGATTATGTGCAACAAATGAGAGACACTAATATTACTGCATTAGTTGTAGCTGGTATTGGTTTTGCAATAGGAGGAATTTTAATAGCAGTAATACTTTCTAGATTTGTAATATACCCTATAAACAAACTAATTAAAAGTGCTGAAAAAATAACAGAGGAAGAGAAAAAGAAAGAAACTTCTGTCTCAATTAAAGAAGAAAATAAAAAATCAAAAAACAAAAAAGATATGACAAATATAGAAGATGTTTTAGGTGTAATGACAACAGAATTAAAAGAAAAATTGAGTGAGGTTTCAACACAAAAAAATCAAATAGAGACAATACTTTTACATATGACAGATGGAATTATAGCATTTAATATGGAAGGTGAGATAATATTAATTAATCCGGCAGCTAAAAAGTTTTTAAGCATTGGACCAGAAGATATAACATTTGATGACATTTTTGGAAAATTTAAATTAGGGATTAATATGGAAAAAATCATATATTTAGAAAATTGGACATCAACAGAACAGAGAATACAAGTTGAGGACAAATATATGAATGTGTTTTTTGCACCATTTAAAAATGAAACAGATAGACCAAATGGGGTAATAGCTGTAATTCAAGATATAACAGAACATGTAAGGCTAGATAATATGCAAAAAGAATTTGTAGCAGATGTATCACATGAACTAAAAACACCAATAACATCAATCATGGGATATGCAGATACATTATTAGAAGGAGAATATGACAAAGAAACACAAGAAAAGTTCTTAAATGTAATTGCATCAGAAGCTAGAAGAATGGCAAGATTAGTTACAGATTTATTGACTTTGTCAAGATATGATAACAATAAAAAGAGAACAAAAAAAGAATCATTTGATTTAGGAGAATTGGTAAAGAAATGTCAAGACAAATTGGCAATCGAAATAAAAAAGAAAAAACATAATGTAAATTGCTTTGTAACTGCTGATGTACCACCAGTATATGCTGATAAGGATGACATAGAAAGAGTTGTGCTAAATATATTAACAAATAGCATAAAATATACACCAGAAGGCGGAGAAATTAAAATCTATGTTGGATTTGTATATAATGATGCATATATAAAAATTTTCGATAATGGAATAGGAATACCAGAAGAAGATTTGTCAAGAATTTTCGAAAGATTTTATAGAGTGGATAAAGCACGTACAAGAGAAATGGGAGGGACAGGCCTTGGCCTTTCAATTGCTAAAGAGATATTAGATAAAAATGGAGGAAGCATAGATATAAAAAGTACAGTTGGACAAGGTACAGAAGTTGTAATAAGAATACCAACAAAAGGATAGTAAAACTTAAAGATTTTTATAATGAGAACAAATTACGCCTAAATTACGATTAATATGAAATTTAAAGGATTGCTAAAAACAAGCAATCCTTTAAAAATAGAGTGGAGCGGGTAGTGGGAATCGAACCCACGCTATCAGGTCGGAAGCATGACATTCTACCACTAAATTATACCCGCACATATCTATACATATTATATAATTAAATAAAAGAATTTTCAATAGATATATTAGCTTTTTTCTAAATTTCAATGAATACTTGAAAAATAATCTTTTTTGATATACAATAGGATTGCTTATAATAGCATATAATTATATTGAATAATTAATTTTGGAGCGATTTGTAACAAGCTTCCAAAAAGAAGGAGGAATTTTTTATGAGAAAAAAAGTGATTGCTGGAAATTGGAAAATGAACATGTTACCAGATGAGACAATTAAATATATTGAAGAACTATCAAAATTAGTAAAAGAAACACAAAATGAAGTAATTTTATGTGTTCCATTTACTGATTTATTTTATGCCTTATTAACAGCACAAAACACAAATATAAAAATAGGAGCACAAAATATGCACTTTGAAGAAAAAGGAGCATATACAGGAGAAGTATCTGCAAAGATGCTAAAATCAATTAATGTAGAATATGTTATTATAGGACACTCAGAAAGAAGACAATATTTTAATGAAACAGATGAAAGTGTAAATAAAAAAATAAAATCTGCATTTGCTAATGGACTAAAACCAATTGTATGTGTAGGAGAGACTCTAGAACAAAGAGAAGCTGGTAAAACAGCTGAAATAATTACAAAGCAAACAGAGCTAGCATTAGAAGGTTTAACAAATGAACAAGTTGAAAATACAATTATAGCATATGAACCAATATGGGCAATTGGAACAGGAAAAACTGCAACGAGTGAAGACGCAAATAATTCAATCAAAGATATCCGTAAGAAAATTGCAGAAATATATGGACAAAATGTAGCTGATAGCGTTATAATACAATATGGTGGAAGTGTAAAATCTAAAAATGCAAAAGAACTATTTACAATGTCTGATATAGATGGAGGTCTAGTAGGAGGAGCAAGCTTAGACCCAGAGGAATTTTCAAAAATTGTTAACTTTGATAAATAGACAAAGTAGAACTTAATTTTTTGCACATAATAAATATTACACTTAAATTCTAAGAGAAAAGGATGGTAGATTATGAAAGATAAATTAACAATGCTAATGATATTAGATGGTTTTGGAGATAATCCAAACAAAGATGGAAATGCTATAAAATTAGCCAAAACACCAAATATTGATAAACTAATGAAAAAATATCCAAATACAGATATCTATACAAGTGGATTACATGTTGGATTACCAGAAGGACAAATGGGAAATTCAGAAGTAGGACATACAAATATTGGAGCAGGAAGAATAGTATATCAAGAATTAACTAGAATAACAAAATCAATAGAAGATGGAGATTTCTTTACAAATCCAGAATTTATTTCAGCAATAGAAAATTGTAAGAAAAACAATTCTAAATTACACATTCTAGGACTAGTATCAGATGGAGGTGTTCATAGTCATAATCGTCATCTATATGGATTGCTAGAAATGGCAAAAAGAAGAGATTTTGAAGATGTATATGTACACTGTTTCTTAGATGGAAGAGATACACCACCAGCATCTGCAGAAAGTTATATTGTAAAACTAGAAGAAAAAATGAAAGAAAAAAATATAGGAAAAATTGCTACATTATCTGGTAGATTTTATGCAATGGATAGAGACAAAAGATGGGAAAGAGTTCAAAAATGCTATAATGCATTAGTTAATGGCGAAGGAATAAAAGCTGGAAGTCCAGTAAAGGCAATTGAAGATTCTTATCAAAAAGAAGTTTTTGATGAATTTGTTGAACCAACAGTTATTTGTAATGGAGAAGAGCCAATTGCAAAAATTGAAAAAAATGACTCTGTTATATTCTTCAATTTTAGACCAGATAGAGCAAGAGAAATTACAAGAGCTTTAGTAGATCCAGAGTTTGACGGATTTGAAACAAAAAAGGATTTGAATTTATATTATGTATGTTTTACAAGTTATGATGAGACAATGCCAAATGTACACATTGCATTTAAGAAAGAACCACTACACAACACATTTGGAGAATATATAAGTAAATTAGGATATACACAATTAAGAATAGCTGAAACTGAAAAATATGCACATGTAACATTTTTCTTTAATGGAGGAGAAGAAAAACAATATCCTGGTGAAGATAGAATTTTGGTACCATCACCAAAAGTAGAAACATATGATATGAAACCTGAAATGAGTGCTTATGAAGTAACAGATAAGGTATTGGAAGCAATAAAGAGCGATAAATATGATAGTATTATATTAAACTATGCAAATACAGACATGGTAGGACATACGGGAAGTTTAGATGCAGCAATTAAAGCAGTTGAAGCAGTAGATGAATGTGTAGGAAAAGTAGTAAAATTAGTTGAAGAAAAACAAGGTAATTTGATAATAACAGCAGACCATGGAAATGCAGAACAAATGATAGACTATGCTACAGGAGAGCCACACACAGCACATACAACAAATCCAGTACCAATTATATTAGTAACACCAAATAACAAATTAAAGTTAAAATCAGGTGGGAAATTAGCAGATTTAGCACCAACAATGCTTGATTTAATGAATTTAGAAAAGCCAGAAGAAATGACAGGAGAAAGTTTATTAGATAAGGAATAAGGGGATATGTTAAATCACACAAAACAGATAAAAGAAATATATGAGGAAATACAAAGAAAATTATTATATTTGATACCAGAAAAATGGGAATCTATATACTTGTATAGTTCAGTAATAGAAAATGGTAAAAATGCACCAACAGGAGAATTATTTTTCTATTATATTCCTAAGGGAATATTTAGAAAAAATCCTGTTAATGTGTATGAAGTGCCAGGTAAATTTAACATTGACGAAAATCAATATCTAGAATTGGTAGCTAAATTATATGATGATATAAAAATATTAAGGGAAGAATTTAAAAAATCTGAACCAGGAGAGATGTGGAGTAATATAACCATATCTATAACAAACATGAAATTCAGAGCAGAATATAGTTATGAAGATTTAGTAAATAATACTTTTAATAGTTATGAACGTCATGTAATATGGAGATATAAATACTTAGGAATTGGACCAGAACAAGTATCTAAAAAAGATAAAGAAATATTATTTAGATATTTTAATGGTGCAAGGAATTTGGCAGAAGTAGAAGAATATAATGCTGGAATATATGTTGAACAAGATACAAAAAATATTATAGAATATAATACTGAAGAAGATGAAATAGAAAATGATGGCTATATTAGAGAAGATGATATAGTACCTGAAAAAAAATATAATCAAATAAAAAGCCATAAAATAGAAAATAATTGGGATTCTAGAAGAAAGAAAAAGACAGAAACTATGTGGAGTAGCTATCATAATACTTCATTAGAACAATATGTTATAAAAACATCTAATGATAATGAAAAGAAAAAGAATAATGAAAAAAGAATAAAAATGCAACAACAGAGAATCCCAAAAGAATTAATAAAAAATCGAGAAAATGAAATGCAAAATCAACAAATACAACAGCAAGAATCGGACAAGAAACAATTAGAACAATCAAGAATTAATCAACAGGAAATATATAAGCAACAATTAGAAAATTTAAGAATTCAAGAACAAAGAAATCAAAAAGAGCAAATGCAAGAACAGCAAAAACAACATGCGCAAAGACGAAAAATACAAAATCAACAAATAAAAAAACAAGATATACAAAAGGAAAAAATTAATAAACCAAGAAGAAATCAAATTTTATTATTTTCAGAAGATGAAACAGAGGAAGAGTAGAAAAGTTATTTAGTTTAGGTGTTTACCTAAAATGATATATACAAATAAAGTATTGAAAGGAGCAATGAAAATGATTTATTCAAAAGAATTAGAAGAAATGTGTGTTGTAAAAAAAGGAGTAGACCATGGACCAGCACCAATTCCAGAAGAAGGAAAATGGGTAAAAGCTAAAGAAATAAAAGATATATCAGGTTTAACACATGGTATTGGATGGTGTGCACCACAACAAGGAGCATGTAAATTAACTTTAAATGTAAAAGATGGTATCATTCAAGAAGCATTAATTGAAACAATAGGATGTTCAGGAATGACACATTCAGCTGC
>CAKNJL010000023.1 GCA_930982035.1 uncultured Clostridium sp. | reverse complement strand
AATATTTTAAAATTTGTTTCTTACTATTTAAAAACAGGGATTCAAGGACCGTCCCTAAAATCCCCTTTTTTCCAAGAACCGTCCCCCAATCCCTTTTTCCAAGAACCATCCCTCAATCCCTTTTTCCAAGAACCATCCCTCAATCCCTTTTTCCCTCTCAATGTTGTCAAAATCTCCGTCCCCATTGACACCCATTGACACATAACCTGGCCCATTTTGTCGTCACTTTATTTTTTTATTGTCATATAATAATGTATAAGTTTTTTAATTTTGGTAGATACTAGTTTTATCAGAAAGGGGTATTTTTATATGAAATCTTTATGCATAAAAATAAACAATTCCAATATACTAGATTATCTACTTAATGAATTAAAATATGCTGATATAAAAGACATTTGCTTTTCAAAAAATCAATTCAAAAATTATAAAAATGTTATTATACATTACCTTTCAAATGATAATCCATACTTTCTTTCAAAAATAAGTACCCTTCTATCTTTTCTAATTATTGATGAATTTGAAGACACTCTTATGAAAAGAATTATTCATAAAAATTATTTTTATTTTGATTCTCTAGAAAGAGAAAAAATACTGAAAAATTGTTATAATATACTGTCAGATGAATACTACACTTGGTTTGATAAGAAATTTGATGCAATTTATCAAAGTTTTTATGATTTTATATCAACCAATAAAGTTCTTATTTTAGATGGTTTTATAAATTTTAGATTGCAAAAATATAATTGCATTTTGGATGAAATTGTAGCTGAAAGTGTTAATAGTTATATTATTGAAAAAGAATATATGGAATTTATTTCTTTATTAAAATTATATATAAATTCACAGAATAATAATTCTAATATTGTACATTTAATATATAAAGATTCTGATTCTATATTATTAGATGAAAATAAAAATATTATACTAAATTCAGAAGAATTGTTTAATGCAAAATATTTAAGTGATATATCATTTTCTTCAAATGATATCGCTTTAAATTCTCTTTTAACCTTATTACCTAAAAAGATTTATATTCATTTAATTGATAATAAAATAGATGAATTTATAAATACTTTGCAATTAATATTCGAGAATCGTGTATCTATTTGCCTAAATTGTGAATTGTGTAATTTATATAGATATAACAAAAATCCAGTTTCTCATTGACCACTAGACATTTTGACTATTTCTAAAAAATAGCGACATAATTTCGATACTTTAGCATTTTAGTTAACTAGCATGTCGCTTTTTAGGTTGAGATTCCAAATTTTATGTATGTAAAATTTCTGCACAATCATTTTTATTATATTAAACGCAATTTTTTAGTGTGGTGTGTTTTTTATTGAATAGGAAAAAGCAATTTTCTTTCGCAAATAAAATACTTTATTTTCACTTTGTGTCACAAAACTAAAAAGTTTTATGATGTTTCTTATTCAACAAAAAGCACCACCAATAACTGATAGTGCTTTTCTGACAAATTATTTAATTCTGAAGAAATTCTGCTACAAGCGAAATAAATTCATTATTTGTTAGCTCTTTTATGGATGAATTCTTCCATATTTTCAATTTCGTCTCCTCATCCATTCTTTGAATGGCATTCTTTATCGCTGTTCTTATACCTCTATCAATATTCGATGGTACAACTCCAAATTTTTTTGCTATTTGAGGATAAATTTCCTTTGTTAATAATGCTTTTGGATCTTTCATCCTAATTTCTATTGCCATACATAGATAATCAAATCCTTTTAAATTTGGCATAATTCCCATTGTAAATAGAAGTTGTTTTATATCATTGGAGATGTTTTTTTTCTTTCTTCTTTGCTTTTCATTTTCTTGTTTTAAAAATTCGTTCAATTGCCGAACTTCTTCAGTCAATTTTTCAATTGTTAAGATAAGTTTTTTCATTTCTTCGTTTGTCATTTCCTACTCTTCCTTTCTCTATTTCTTGAAAATTTTTTCAAACAAACTTATTATACTTCTTTTTTTACATTATGTCAATTTAATTGTTATTAAGCCAATTTTTAACTTTAAACTATTGAAAACGTGCAAAAACTAAGTTCTCCTATCTGTTTTTACACGTTTTCAATAGTTTTTAATTATCAATTATATAAAACTTCATTACTCTGTTATCCATTTATTATTGAATTTAAAGAATTCATTGCATCTTGCAATCCTGGTAATAAAGAATTTACTAAATTATCATCTGCTTGTACTTTCCATTCACCATCTTGTTTATTTAAAATTACTGTAGTAGTTACTGTTTTTGTTCCTATTTCTTCATTTTTTAGTTGTTCTTTTAATTTATTCATCTGTTCTTCTTCTGTGAAAGATTCCCCGTTAAATGCTATTTTTAAAGCCTCTTGTGTATAATTAGAAATTATTTTTTCAAAATCTTTATTAGTAATTTCTACTTCTACACTTGCAGTATCTTGCTCTTTTGAAATGTTTAATATTTTCCAACTTAGTTTATCAAATAGCAATGTTTGAGTTTCTTGGTCCATCTCTGTTGATCCTAACATTTCTGAATTATTAGCTATTTCACCATAATTTACATATTTGTTGACACTTTCAAAATCTCCATTTTTTAAGCTATTTAACATTCCCTCTACAGTCTTTTCTGGTGTTTGTGGTAACAATATTAATGCTGTTACAATGACTAAAACTATTATTACTAAACCTATTCCACCTATCCAGAATCCTGTTTTGCTACCATTTTTCTCTTTATTTTTCTTCTTTTCTGATTTATTTTTATCTTTCTTTTTATTATCTATTTTATTCATTTCTGTTTCTTTTTTTAAATCTTTTCCACTAACTTTACTAAATTTTGGTTCATCTACTTTTTCTTTTTTTGTACTTTCTACTTTCTTTTCTTTATTAATAGCTTTTACATTTTCTTCTTTTTTCACTTTATCAACTTTTTCTTCTTTTTCCATAGATATCCCTCTTTTCTTATTATTCTACAAAAATTATATATTAAGAAGGATTTTTTTTCAACTCTTTTTTACAAATTTCTTTAATTCATACTACTTAATCACTTAATCTATACTGCTTGATTTATTCCTGTTGCTACAATTTTGCTCATATTTTCTATCAATCCATCTATTTCTTTAGGCGTTACAATTAAATTATAATCTTGTGGTACTAAAGCTTCTTTTATTTCTTCATAATTATCTTCTTGTTTCAATTGATTTAAATAATCATTAGATTTCGCCTCATCTTGTAGTTTAGTGATAAATAAATCTAATGAATCATTTACTAATACTGCTGTTTCTACAACTGTTGGTATCCCAATTGCTACAACTGGAATTCCTAATGTATTTTGACTAATTTCTTTTCTAGTATTCCCAACACCTGCACCTGGTACAATTCCTGTATCTGATATTTGCACAGTACTGCTTATTCTTTCGATACTTCTAGATGCTAGAGCATCTATTACAATTACTAGTTTTGGTTTCGTATTATCTACTATTCCTTTTAATATTTCAACAGTTTCTATTCCTGTAGTTCCTAATACTCCTGGAGATATTGCACTAACATTTCTTGCTCCTTCTTTTACATATTGTGGTAAATATTTTATCATATGTCTTGTTACTTCGATATCATTAATTACCTTTGGTCCTAAAGCATCTGGTGTTACATAAATATTCCCCAATCCTACAACTAATATTTCTCCATTTTTATCAATATGACTGTCTACAATTTTTCTTAATTCATCAGCTACTGTATCTGCTGATTTTTGTATTTCTTCTTCTCCTGCAATTTTTAAATTTTTTATATCTATAGTTACATATACCCCTTTTGGCTTTCCTATTGCTTTTTCTCCTTCTTCATTAGTAATTTTTACTCTATCTACTTTTATATTTTCATTAATTTGTTGTTCTTCACTTTCTATACCATTAATTTCATTTTCCAACTTATTTGCTGTTCTATAAATTTCTCTTCTTTCTGATGCTAAATCAGTTCTAAAATTAAACATAAGATTCTCCTCTCTTTAAATTTTTGATTATTGTCAAATATATACTTGCATTTATTTTATAGTATTTGTAAAAATTTTGTTTTTATTCGTATTGTGTTTTTAATATTATAATGTCCAAAACAGAAACGTCCCTAATTGGACATTTCTAAATTCACTTGCATTTTGTTTGGTTTTATGTTAATATGTATATGTAACAATTAATTATGTACTAAGTTATCATATTGTTCAGATAACTATAAGAAGAAAGGAATTTTTATGGAATCTAAAAAACTTTTTGAAGAAATTAAAAAATCAATGGGAGATTTCCCTCCTTTTTATCCTGAATATCGGAATCAAGAGTGCACAAACTGCTATGCACACGCTTTAGGTCTTCACTATCCAGATAAAGAGTACAAATATTATATTCCCGGAAAATTGTCTGCTCTTTTTAATGATAGTGATATATTTGATGAAGGTGTTTATGAACAGACCTTACTGACTCTAGGAAAATACTGCATAACTGGAGAAAAATATATTTTTACTCCTTTTCAAATTGACAGTATTATTCAATGTGTTAAAAGAGACTGTGCTCTCCTTGGCTTACACGCTGTAGAGTCAGACTTTTTTACACCAAGTTCGCAAAATTCTTATAAGATTCTTCTTTACACTGTCTCCAGCTCTTCTGCTGGATGGCATTTTGTAAGAGAGTCTATTACCTTTGAAGGAGAAAGAATTTGGACACATAAACCAGGATGGTACGAACCCATTCAGGAAATTGACCTTTCAAACGGATATCTGCAATTTTATTTTGAAAATGTACTCTTCCGTTTTAGAAAGTGTTTAGAAATTTATTTCTGATAACAAGAAGCTAAAAAAAGGACTTATGTTAAAATCTATATTAACATAAGTTCCTTTTTTGTCCAAACGGAAACGTCCCCAATGGACATTTTATGTCCAAACAGAAACGTCCCCAATGGACATTATTCTAAATATTTTTTCAAAAATTTTCCTGTATAACTTTTTTCATTTAAACAAATTTGTTCTGGTGTTCCAACTGCTATAACTTCTCCGCCATTTTCTCCACCTTCTGGTCCTAAATCAATAATATGGTCGCAAGTTTTGATTAAATCTAAATTATGTTCAATAACAATAATTGTATTTCCTGTATCTACTAATCTTTGTAGTATATCAACTAATTTGTGAACATCTGCAATATGAAGTCCAGTTGTTGGTTCATCTAGTATATATAGAGTTTTTCCAGTAGCTCTTTTTGATAATTCAGTAGCAAGTTTTACTCTTTGTGCTTCTCCCCCTGATAGAGTTGTTGATGGTTGACCTAATTTGATATAACTTAATCCTACATCATATAGAGTTTGTAATTTTTGTTTTATTTTAGGAATTTTATCGAAAAATTGTAATGCTTCTTCTACCGTCATATCTAGAACGTCTGCTATTGTCTTTCCTTTATATTTTACTTCTAAAGTTTCTCTGTTATAACGTTTTCCTTTACATACTTCACATGGTACATAAATATCTGGTAAAAAGTGCATTTCTATTTTGTGAACTCCATCACCATTACAGCTTTCACATCTTCCTCCTGCTACATTAAAACTAAATCTTCCTTTTTGATATCCTCTTAGTTTTGCTTCTTCTGTTTCTGCAAAAATATCTCTTATTAAATCAAATACTCCTGTATATGTCGCTGGGTTTGAACGTGGTGTTCTTCCTATTGGTGATTGATCTATATTGATTATTTTATCTATTTGCTTAATTCCTTTTATTCCTTTGCATTTTCCTGGTTTTTCATTTGAGCCATTTAGTTCTTTTGCAATTGTTTTATATAATACTTCGTTTACTAATGTTGATTTTCCAGAGCCAGATACACCAGTTACACAAGTAAATACTCCTAGTGGGAATTTTACACTTATATTTTTTAAGTTGTTTTCTGTTGCACCTTGTACTTCTATTACTTTAGATTTTGTATGTTTTCTTCTCTTTTTTGGTACTGGTATTTTTAATCTTCCACTTAAATATTTTCCTGTAATTGATTTTTCTACTTGTTTAATTTCTTCTGCAGTTCCTTGTGCCATAACTTGTCCTCCATGAGCTCCTGCTCCTGGACCAATATCAATTACTTGGTCTGCAGCATACATTGTATCTTCATCATGTTCTACGACAATCAATGTATTTCCTAAGTCTCTTAGTTTTTTTAAAGTCGCCAATAATCTATCATTATCTCTTTGATGTAACCCTATACTTGGTTCATCTAAAATATATAATACTCCTGTTAATCCAGAACCGATTTGTGTAGCTAGTCTAATCCTTTGTGCTTCTCCACCTGATAATGTTCCTGCACTTCTTGATAATGTTAAATATTCTAGCCCTACATCTACTAAAAATTGTAATCTTTGATGGATTTCTTTTAATATTAAATCAGATATCATTTTTTCAGTTGGATTTAATTCCAAATTGTCTAAATAATCTTTTATCTGAATAATTGACATCTCTGTTAATTGATTTATGTTTTTGTCTCCTATTTTGATAGATAGAATTTCTGGTTTTAATCTTGCTCCATGACATGAATAACATGGTGAATTACTCATATACATTTCATAAAAATCACGCATTCCTTGAGATTTTGTCTCATTATGACGTCTATCTAAAGTTGGTAACACTCCTTCAAATGGTGCTCTAAATCTTCTAACCCCTGCTGGTGATTCATATTCAAAATCAATTTCTTCATCACCTGTTCCATACAAGATTTTCTCCATAAAACTTCTAGGTAAATCTTTGATTTTCTTTCCTTTTATATCAATTCCATAATGTTTTCCTATACTTTCAAAATACATTTTTGCCATGGTGTCACCTTTTTTCATGGTACTTGAGCCAAAGGCCTTTACGCCATCGTATAAAGTCTTGTTTTTATCTGGAATAATTAAATCTTCATCCATTTTCATTAGATATCCTATTCCAGTACATGTTGGACATGCTCCCATTGGATTATTAAAAGAAAACATTCTAGGCGTTAATTCTGGAAAACTGAATCCGCAATCTGGACAAGCATAATTACAACTATATAATTTTTCTCCTTTTCCTACTACATCAATTAATACTAATTGATTGGCATGTTTTAGTGCAGTTTCTACAGACTCTGTTAATCTACTTACAATTTCTGGTTTTATTACTAATCTATCTACTACTAATTCTATATTGTGCTTTTTCTTTCTGTCTAATTCAATATCATCAGAAAGTTCATACATTTCCCCATCTATTCTGACTCTTACAAATCCATCTCTTTGAAATTCTGCTAATTGTTTTGTATATTCTCCTTTTCTTCCTCTAACTACTGGTGCTAATACTTGGATTCTTGTACCTTCTTCTAATTCCATTATATTGTCTACAATTTGGTCTATAGTTTGTTTTTCTATTTTTTTTCCACAATTTGGACAATATGGAACCCCTATTCTTGCATATAATAGACGGATATAATCATAAATCTCTGTTACTGTTCCTACTGTAGAACGTGGATTTTTTGAGGTGGTCTTTTGGTCTATTGATATAGCTGGTGATAACCCTTCTATACTTTGTACATCTGGTTTTTCCATTAAACCTAAAAATTGTCTTGCATATGATGATAAACTTTCTACATATCTTCTTTGCCCTTCTGCATATAACGTGTCAAATGCTAAACTAGATTTTCCTGAACCTGATAAACCTGTTATGACAACTAATTTATCTCTTGGTATTTCCAAATTTATATTTTTTAAATTATGTTCTTTTGCACCCTTTATTATGATTTTATCATTCATTAAAATTCCCCCACAAGTCGCTCTAATCTTAATTCATTCTCTATAATTGTCATAATTATTTGTACTGTTTTTTCTAAATCATTATTTTTTAATACATAATCATATAAATTAATTCTAGACTCTTCATAATCAAAACGATTTAGCCTCAAGATAATTTCTTGTGGGCTTGGCTTGTCTATTCTATTTTCTAGTCTATGTCTTAATTCTTCCTTTGGAACACGCAAAAAGATTGTAACAACTCTTGTATCATTTCCTAGTAACTCTATTAAATGTTCTGTTCCGTTGACATCAATATCTTTTACAATAATTTTTCCACTCTTAATTTTATCATTTAATAATTTTCTAGAAGTTCCATAATAATGATTATGATGAATATCATATTCATAAAATTCTTTATTTTCTATCATTTTTTCAAATTCTTCTTTTGAAACAAAATGATAAGTTCCTCCTTCTACATCTCCTTCACGCATTGGTCTTGATGTATAAGAAGGAAGTGATTCTACATTTTCCATTCTTTTTATTAGTTCTTTTTTTATTGTATCTTTTCCTGCTCCTGCTACTCCAGATAATATTACTAACATTCTATTAAGACCTTCCCTTCTGCAATTTCAATAGCAGCAATTGTTACTGGTGACTCCTCTTTTGTATCTACTAATGGTGTTGCACCTGCTGCAATTTGTCTTGCTCTTCTTGCTGTTGCAATTACTAATTCATATCTATTATTGGCTTTTGTAAGTAATTCTGAAACACTTGGTTTTACTATCATTTTTATTCATCCCTTTCCTTTTAATGATGATTTTGGGACGGAGAAAAAATCATCATTTTCTAATTTTAATTATTATTTCTATTTTTTATAACTATCAGCCAAATGATGATTTTTTCTCCGTCCCAAAATCATCATTAGTTATCTTCTTGTGATATGTCTTTATCAATTCTTCCTCCAACAGTTTCTGGTTGAACTGCTGACAATATTACATGTCCTGAATCCATTATTAAGACTGCTCTTGTTCTTCTACCATATGTTGCATCTACCGCCGTTTTATTATCTTTCGCTTCTTGTATCAATCTTTTTATTGGAGCCGACTCTGGGCTAACTATTGCTACAATTCTTTCTGCTGATACAATATTTCCAAATCCAATATTTACTAATTGCATATTATCAATCCTTTCTACTCTATATTTTGTACTTGTTCTCTTATGTTTTCTAATTGTGTTTTTATGTTTATGACTTCATCTGTTATTTCTAAATTGTTTGCTTTTGAACCTATTGTATTTGTCTCTCTGTTCATTTCTTGAATCATAAAGTCTAATTTTTTACCTACAGCAGTATCTGAATTTAATAGTTCTCTAAATTGATATATATGGCTATTTAATCTAGTCACTTCTTCTTGTATAGAACATTTATCTGCATAGATAACAACTTCTTGAGCTAATCTTGACTCATCAATTTCTTTATCTTGTAATAATTCTTTTATCCTTGTATTTAATTTTACTACATAATCCTCAATAAGTCCAGTAGAAAGTGAAGATATTTTTTTTACTTTTTCCTCTATTTCGTTTACTCTTTCATTTAAATCTTGTGCTATTTTTTCACCTTCTGTCTTTCTCATTACTAACAAATTATCAATTGCATTACCGAGCTACTTCTGTTAATTCATTTTTTATAGTTTCATCATCTTGATTTGTTTGGATTGTTAAAACATCTGGTAATTTAGATATTTCAGTTACTGGTATATCTGCTATTATTCCTTCTGATTCCGCTAATTCTTTTAACTCTTTTATATACATTCTAGCTATTTCTGTATTTATTTTTATATCTCTTCCTTCTAATGAATTATTATTAAAAGTAATAAATACATCTACTTTTCCTCTACTTAATTTGGCTGAAATTATTTTTTTTATTTCCTCTTCTAAATAACTTAAACTTCTAGGCATTTTTACTGAGATATCTAAATATCTGTGATTGACACTTTTTATCTCTACTTGATATTCTCTTAGATTTTTTGTTATGTTTGATTTTCCATAACCAGTCATACTTTTAATCATTTTTTCTACATTCCTTATTATTTATATTTAGGTTTTTGATGGTTAGCCTATAAACCTTTTTTCTGGTTATCATTTTTCTGCTTCTGTTTCTACTTTTTTCTTTCTTCCTCTTTTAGATTTTGGCTTTATTGGTTTTTCTTCTGATTGTTCAACTTCTTCTTTCTTTTTTGTAGTATTACTTTTTTTAATATCTTTTTTCTTAGTCTCTTCTTTTTCTGTCTCTTGTTCACTATTAGATGTTTTACTTTCTGCTTTTATTACTTCTTTCTTTTTACTAACAGTTTTTTTATTACTATTTTTATCTATTTTATTTTTCTTATCTTGGCTTTTTTCAGTTTTACTATCTTCTGTTATAAGTTCTTCTGTGTGTTTATTTTCTTTCTTTTTTCGCGTGGTTGTTTTTTTGTTCTTTTCGTTTGAAATTGATTTTTTGCTTTCTTCTGTTTTTGTTCCACTTCTTTTAGTTGTGTTTTTATCTTTTTCTTTATTTACTGTCCCCTTCTTTGTAGATTTTTTATTCTCTTTTGTAAGATTTTCGTTATTTTCTTCTTTTTTTAAGCTTTCATCCTTTTCTGTTTGACTTTTTTCTTTATCCGTTTTCTTAGTTGTTTTTCTTTTTCTATTTTTCACTCTTATTGATTTTGGTTTTTCTTCCTTAACATCTACTTTTTCCTCTTCTTGCTTAATTTTCATTTTTTCTACTCTATCAAATAATTCTTCTTTAGCTTTTATTTTTTCTTCATTATTAAAAAGTTCATCCTCATTTTTTCTTTTCCTAGCTTCTTTAATTATTGGCTCATCTTTTACTATTTCTGGTACATCACTTAGACTCTTTAGATATTTCATTCTTGCTTTTGTATATATGACTATTGATTTTAATACATAATATATAGCAAAAATATATGATGATGTTAATAGATATATTCTGAAATCGAAATCATATATTGTTATAACGTGATTAATAAATAATGCGTGCATTGATAACACTAATAATTCTATTGCTGTTACTGTAAGTGTTCCGCTATCTTTTTTATACGCTATTTCTAAAACTATAAGACCTGATAATATGAATACTCCTGAGAAAATTTGAGTTATTCTTTCCATTTTTTCCAAGTCTAATCTAGCATATAATATATTTGTAGAAATAAAATATATCATTACAACAATAGCTATTATCAAATTTTTAAATATTTTTTTTAATATTTCTTGTGATGCTTCTTTAGGAATATGTTTTCTCATTTCTCTTTCTAATATTTGCTCATCTATAGTTGACTTTTCTTCGTTTTCAACTATATCATTTTTATTATCACTAGAATTTTCTTCTAATATATTTTCTTCTTTTGGCTTTGTTTTTTCTTTTTTCATTTTTAATATCATCCCTTCTTAGTTGTTCAAGCAAGTTTTTAAATTAATTTTATTTTTTTATTGACTATCTAATTCATACATGATTATACTTAACATATTTAAAGCAACTGTCTCCGTTCTTAATATCCTATTTCCCAATGTAATAATTTTTGCATTGTGATTTTTAAATTGCTCTATGTCTTCATTATCTATTCCACCTTCTGGACCTATTATTATAGCAATTTTTATTTCTTCTTTTTTAATATTTTTTATTTTTTTTAATTCTTGTTTTAGAGTATCTTCCTTTTCCTTTTCATAGGCTACTAATACTAAATCATATTCACCAAATTTTTCACATAATTTTTTTACATTTATTATATTATTTATTTGAGGTATTATATCTCTTCCTGACTGTTTTCCGGCTGTTTCTGATATTTTTTGCCATCTCTGTATTTTTTTTGTTTTATCTTTTTCATTTAGTTTTACCACACATCTTTTCATCTCAATTGGTGTTATATCAAAAGCTCCCAATTCAACTGATTTTTGTATTACTAACTCCATTTTATCTGATTTAGGTAACCCCTGAAATATGCTTACTTTTATTTTTGATTCTACACTAGATTCTACTTCTTCAATAATTCTACATTCTATTTTTTTGTCTTCTATTTTCGCTATTTCACAAATATAATTTTTAGATGTATTATAATCACATATATCTATTTTATCATTAATTTTAGCTCTTAAAACATTTTTTATATGATTTACATCTTCATTTTGTATTGATATTGTTTTCTCTTTTATTTGATCAGTTGTCACAAAAAACTTTGGCATAACATTCTCCTTATATTTATTAATAAATCCAATACGGTTTCATTGTACCATATTTTTACTTTTTCTTCAATAGAAAATTTTTAGAACTTCGATTTGTAATAAAATGGAGATTACTATTCACAGCTAAAAAATACTAATAACAGGAATGTATTTAGGCTGTGAATTGTAACAAAATGAAAAAACTTTCTTAGAGTTTAATTCTAAGAAAGCTTTTTATTAACTTACTATCTTTTTTCTACTACTTCATTTCTATTTTTATAAATACTATTTTCTGGCACTACTCCTCTTACAGAAGATAATGGATAAATATTTGAATTTTTTCCAATAATCGTTCCAGGGTTTAATACTGAACCACAACCTACTTCTACATTATCTCCAATCATTGCTCCAACTTTTTTTCTATTAGTCTCTATTGTTTCTTTTCCATTTTTTATAATAACTAATTGTTTATCTGATTTTACATTAGAAGTAATAGAACCTGCTCCCATATGTGATTTATATCCTAAAATAGAATCTCCTACATAATTATAATGAGGTACTTGCACTTTATTAAATAAAATTACATTTTTTAATTCTGTTGAATTTCCAACAACAGCCCCTTCTCCAACAATAGCATTACCTCTAATAAATGCACAATGTCTTACTTCTGCTTCTTTTCCAATAATAGCTGGACCATTAATATATGCTGTTTCTGCAACTTTTGCTGTTTTTGCAATCCAAACATTTTCCCCAACTTTTTCATATTCATTTTTATCTAATTTTTCTCCAAGTTCTAAAATATATTCTCCTATATTTGGCAAAACTTCCCATGGATATGTACTTTTTTCTAACAATTCTTTTGCAATTGTTTCATCCAAATTATATAAATTTTCAATTTTACATTCTTCCATTTCTTTCAATCCTTTCTTTAATGATTTTGGGACGGAGAAAAAATCATCATTTAATTGTTAAATAACTGAGATAATAATTAAAACTAGAAATGATGATTTTTTCTCCGTCCCCAAATCATCTGTTCCAAAATTTTTCGTATAATTCCTTTGCTGTTCTTGGACTATCTTCTCCAGTTCTATTTTTTACTGGTGCAAAATCATCTTCTCTTTTTCCTCTCAAAATAGCTATATCATCAAAAATTTCAAAAGCATCAAATATAAATGATTCAAATTTAAAAGCATTTGGTTCTGTTGGTATAATTTCTTTGCCATTTTCATCTATGTATGAATTTTTCTTAAATGCACTATGATAAATTAGTGGTTCCTTGCTTATTTTTTCAATTGCTTCTATTGTATATAGATTACACATTATATGTGCTTCTCCATATTTTAATTCTCCATTTTCATCTAATTCTTCTGCCATTTTTTCTGGCATTTCTGAGTATTCTATAACTTTAGGGTGTCCATTCATTTTTCCAAATACTCCTACCCTTTCATGCGGATTTGCTTTTACTATTGATTTTGATGCAATTTGTACATTTTGTTTTATTGCCATTCCTAATAATGTAATATCTGCCATTTTTAATAAAGCATTATCAACTCCACCTATAAATACCCATTTAATTCCTTTTTCTTTCATTTCTGCTAAGCAACCACTTGCTCTTAATGAAGAATATGTACCACCGTTTCCATCTGATGCTTCTTTTATTTTCATGTCTTTTCCTATTAATAGTTTTCCTTCTGTATCTAATAATGGTAATTCACTCTGTGCAAAAAATCTAACTGAATTTTTATCATATCCAAAATAATTATGTTTTTCCATAAATTCAATTGTCTCATTATTATTTTGCTTACTTGTCATTATATACCATGGTATAACTGTTCCATATTTTTGATTTGCCTCTTTTAGATTTTCTGCTAAAATTTCAAATAAATATTTTCCTTTTCCATATACATCTAACTTAAAAGTTCCCTTAGGTCCTGAATGTCCTAATCTTGTACCTTGACCTCCCGCCATGGTCACAACTGCATATTCACCATTTTCTATAACTTCTCTTCCTAATTTATCAAATTCTTCTTTTTGTTCTTTTGATAATTTGCTTTTATCTAAGTATGGTAATGGTTCTATTTTGTTTTCTTTTATTTCTATCTCTTTTTTTGTATTGTCATATAATTCTTTTAATTGATGAAAATCTATTTTGCTTATTTGCTCTATTAATTCTCTTTTTTGACTTTCGTTTAACTTTTCCATTAATCTTATTACATGTTCTTGATTATACATTTTTAATAAGTCTATTGTATCTTGCACTTTATCCATTTTGTTTCTCTCCTTTTGGCTAATATACTATTATTATATGATTTTCATTTTATATTGTTATTTTAACATTTTATAATATCAACTATTAAACTTAATCTATTTCATAGTATTAATTCAAAAAATATGCTACTTTTACCCATTAACTAATTGCTCTATATTTTATTTTTTTCTAAGTCACTGTAAAGCTTTAAGCTCTCTATATATTTTTTACTTTTCTTTTGCTCTTATAAATTTTAAATTAGAGCTATATAACAGTTCAATTTTAGCATACTTATTTTATTTTATCAAGTTTTTTTGAAAACTTGTCATAAACCTAAAGAAAAGCCAATATACATTAATTAAAGTAGTACAAACATTTTGAAAGTTATTAAAGGAGGTATATAGATGGAAAATACAAGATTGTATCAAGACATCGCAAAAAGAACTGATGGTGATATTTATGTAGGAGTTGTCGGTCCTGTAAGAACTGGTAAATCTACTTTTATAAAAAGATTTATGGATTTACTTGTTATCCCAAATATTGATAATGAATACAAAAAAGAAAGGGCTAAAGATGAACTGCCACAAAGTGCTGGTGGTAGAACTATTATGACTACAGAACCTAAATTTGTTCCTAATGAAGCTATTGAAATCACCTTAAATGATAATTTAAAATTTAAAACTAGATTAGTTGATTGTGTTGGATATTTAGTAGATAATGCAATTGGCTATTTAGAAGATGACATGCCTAGAATGGTCAAAACACCTTGGTCTGACGAGGAAATCCCTTTTGAAACAGCTGCCGAAATAGGAACAAAAAAAGTAATTGAAGAACATTCTACCATTGGGGTTTTAATAACAAGTGACGGAAGTATTACAGACATTCCTAGAGAAGATTATATCAAAGCAGAAGAACGAGTTGTAAATGAACTAAAAGCTTTAAATAAACCTTTTATTATTTTATTAAACTCTAATGACCCTGATTCAGAATATACTCAAGAACTTGCTCAAAACTTAAGTGAAAAATATAATACATCTGTTATGCCTCTTAATTGCGAATATTTAACAATTGAAAATATCAATACTATGTTCTCTAAAGTATTATATGAATTTCCAGTTGACCAGGTATGTATCAAATTTCCAAGATGGATTGATGGATTAGATATGTCACATCCACTAAAAACTGAATTATATAAAGAAATTAAAGACGCATTTTCTAATGTTAATGTCTTGAAAGAAATATCTGGATGTGCTGATAGTATCAAACAAACTGAAATTATTTCTAAAACATCTATAACAGATATTCAACTAGGAACTGGAAAAGTTAATGTAGAAATAACTTTAAAAGAAGAATTATTTTATCAAGTTCTATCTGAAATTACTGGTGTACCTGTTTCTAACGAAGGTGATTTATTTAGTATAATTTCTGAACTTGCTGATACAAAAAAGAAATATGATAAAATTGCTTATGCTTTGGATGAAGTAAATAGAAAGGGTTATGGTATTGTTACACCTTCTATTGATGAGCTTATTCTAGAAGAACCTGAAATGGTAAAACAAGGCTCTAAATTTGGTGTAAAATTAAAAGCAATGGCTCCTTCAATTCATCTTATAAAAACCAATGTTGCAACTGAAGTTTGCCCTATTGTCGGTTCAGAAAAACAGTCAGAAGAATTGGTAAATTATCTTTTATCTGGATTTGAAAATGATCCTCAACAAATATGGGAATCTAATATTTTTGGAAAGAGCTTGCATGAATTAGTAAATGAAGGATTACAAACTAAACTTGCTAAAATGCCAGAAGAAGCTCAAATAAAATTGCAGGAAACATTAGAAAGAATTGTAAATGAAGGTAGTGGAGGATTAATTTGTATAATTCTTTAAATGATGTCAATGGGTGTCAATGGGGACGGAGATTTTGACAATGTTGTCAAAATCTCCGTCCCCATTGACAACCATTGACAACCATAAACACTTTTTATCCTGGCCCCTTTTGTCTATAAATTTTTTCTTCTTAATTGTCCACAAGCTGCATCAATATCAGACCCCAATTCCCTTCTTATAGTCGCAACTATTCCATGTTCATTTAGATAATCTCTAAATTTCATAATATTTTCATTTGAGCTTTTGGTAAATTCTCCATTTTCTATTTTATTAATAGGTATTAAATTTACATGACAAAGCATACCTTTCAATAATTTTACCAATCGTTTTGCATCTTCTAAATTATCATTATTTTCCTTTGCTAAAGCATATTCAAAAGAAATTCTTCTATGTGTTTTTTCTATATAATCTTTACAAGCTTGCAATAATTTTTCTATATTATATGTATTATTTACTGGCATCATTTTACTTCTCTGTTCATCTGTTGTAGCATGTAAAGAAATTGATAATGTACATTGTATATTTTCTTCCGCCAATTGATATATTTTAGGCACTAATCCACTTGTTGATATACTGATATGCCTAGCACCTATATTTAGTCCTTTTGGGTTATTTATAATTCTTATTGCTTTTACTACATTATCATAATTATCTAAAGGCTCTCCTATTCCCATGAAAACTATATTTGAAATCCTAATATTTTCATCTCTTTCAACTGCCATAATTTGTTCTATAATTTCTCCTGTACTCAGATTTCTTACAAACGGAATACCTGTTGAAGCACAGAATTTACAACCCATTTTACATCCTATTTGACATGATACACATATACTATATCCATGGTGATATTGCATCAGTACTGTTTCAATTGCATTTCCATCTAGTACATCAAATAAATATTTTTTTGTTCCATCTGTCGCAATTTGCTTTTTTAATATATTAAATTGTTTGATTTCGTATTCTTTTTTTAGTTTTTCGCGTAATTCGAGTGATAAATTTGTCATATCGTCAAAATCAGATACTCTTGATTCATATATCCATTTATAAATCTGTTCTGCTCTAAATGGTTTCTCCCTTATTCCGTTTTAATTCTTCTTTTAATTCTTCCAAATTATAGTCTTTTATATTTTTCATTTCTTTGCATATTCTTAAGAAATCTTCTTTGTATAGGATAACACACTCCTATTCAAAAAACTTTCTATTGAATTCTCCTTATTAATATATTTGGGTTTTTAAAATGGTTCCCATAAACCTTTTTTAATTTAAATATTTTATATTCTGCTTTTTTGGTAATTCATATATTTCTAATTTATCTGTTTTCATATTTTTTTCATTTAATGATACTGCATTTATTTGATTATTATAATAAGTTTTAAAATAATAAGTGCCTTTAGTTACATTCACACATGAAGAATATGTTGTCATATCATATTTATCATCCTTTGTTATAACTGTCCCTTTTATCATTGAAACTGAATCTAATATGTGAAAAAATTGAGAAATAGAACTTTCCTCATCTTCATCTGTAATTGAGTTAAATTTATTAAAACTCGCTCTTACAAATCTTGATGTTGGTGTTACATCACCTGGTAGCCCTATCATTCCCATACCTTGTCCATAACCTTGTAAATTCAACTTATCTGAAAATCTATTTGTTGGCATTTTTGCTGATAAACTCATATAATTATTTAAATTCATATCATGATAATAAAATGGTGGGTTATTTGTCAATACACCATATGGATTATCATAAATTTGTAAACCATTTTTGGTCTGCTCTAATACAACACAATCATCTTTATCGCAAATCATCCAATGTAAATCTGCAACAAGCATTTTTTCATTAAATTTATAATTTGTTATATTTAGATTTTCTAAATTTTTTCTTAGTTCTGCTAAACTTGAAAAATTTCCTAAGCACCATGGTATTAACTCAAATGAAGCTATATTAATACTGTTGTCTTTTTCTTCATTATATACAGCATTCCCTGGAAAATATAATCCTGCCATGCATAAACCTTTTTCATTAACCGCATCAGCATATAGCGGATATTTATCTTCCACTGTAGCCATACCTATAAATGCATATTTAGTTTCAAAATTGTTTTCGCTTTTTAAATCGAACTTATAGTTTCTTGGTGTAATAACAACCCTTTCTCCAAAATTATATTCTAAATCTAAATTTCTTCCAAAATAGAAATCTTTCGTTTTAAAACTAATACATGTACACATATTATCTCCTTTTCTTTATTTTACAAAACTATATGATAATACCATTTGTATAAAATTATTTCAACAGTACTAAAAATTTTTCATTTCTTTTGGAATAATTATATTTTTTGGTTTAACAACTCTTACACTTAATAACTGTTGGTATTGCTCTATTATTTTATAATCTTTTCCATAAAAAAACATCATGATTCTTCTTCTTATTTTATCAAATTTTGTATGTTTTATTACAATTAAACCTGTTTCCATTTTTTTACGTGGCATAAAAACAATCACCAACC
Source organism: uncultured Clostridium sp. (assembly GCA_930982035.1). Taxonomy (GTDB): domain Bacteria; phylum Bacillota; class Clostridia; order TANB77; family CAG-508; genus CAG-269. The sequence goes on along the minus strand of CAKNJL010000023.1, from coordinate 9,975 downwards.
TTTTTTGTCCATCGGGGACGTTTCCGTTTGGACATTTTTTAGTATTATACCATTTTCATGTTTTTTATACAATAGTTACATTTTTTTAACTTCAAAAAATGACAATTAAGAGTTGGTTCCTTTTAGGAATTCCTCAAAATTGTCATTTTTATTGCTAGTAAACGCTATGAAACTTTTTAAAAAGTCTCTAAAATATCATTTGCCATTTGTTCCATTTGTGCTATATTTTCATCATTCATTGTTGATTTTACTGTTATTACTGGTTCTATTATGTTTATATTTTTCATACTTTGCAATGTGTCTTTCATACATTTTCCTGCTGATGGTGCCCATGAACCATTTTCAATTATTCCCACTGTTCTGTTTTGATAATTTCTTTCTTTTAAATGATCTAAAAATTGTTTCATTGGTGGGAATAGCCCTGCATTATAGCTTGATGATGCAACAATTAGATGTGAATATCTAAACGCATCTTCTACTGCTTCTGCCCAATCTTCTTTTGTTAAATCACCAATCACTACTTTTTCTATACCTTTTTCTTTTAAAATTTCTGCTTGTTTTTGAGCTACTTTTAATGTGTTTCCATAAATAGAACTACATGCAATGTACACTCCTTTATCTTCTGGTTTGTAACTACTCCATGTATCATATTTATCAATGTAATATCCTAGGTTTTCTTTTAAAATTGGGCCATGTAAAGGGCAAATCATTTGAATATCTAATTTTGATGCTTTTTTTAGTAATGCTTGTACTTGTACTCCATATTTTCCAACAATTCCAAAATAATATCTTCTAGCTTCACAATCCCATTCTTCATCTGCATCTAATGATCCAAATTTTCCGAATCCGTCTGCTGAAAATAAGATTTTTTCTGTTTGCTCATATGTTACCATTACTTCTGGCCAGTGTACCATTGGTGCCATAAAGAATTGCAATTTATGTTTTCCAATATCTAATACGTCACCTTCCATAACTACAAATTTTCTGGTAGAAAAATCAATTTCTTTGAAAAAATTTGTAAGCATATTAAATGTAATTTGATTTCCTACAATTTTCATTTCTGGATATTTTTTTGCTATAATTCCTATATTATATGCATGGTCTGGCTCCATATGAGAAACTATTAAATAGTCTGGTTTTTCTCCATTTAGAGCTTTTTCCAAATTTTCTAACCATTTATCAGTCAATTTTTCATCAATTGTATCTAATATAACATTTTTTTCATCTTTTATTAGATATGAATTATAACTCATTCCATTTTCTAATACATATTGATTTTCAAATATTTTTATGTCCTTATCGCTTGCTCCTATATGGATAATATCTTTTGAGATTGTCATATCTGCCATCTTCTATACTTCCTTTCGTTTTATTTTGATTTTAATTAATTTTGTTATTCTTGTGTGATAATAATTTGTGAAACTAGTCCTTCTGTATATTCTAGTTGTACATTATATGTTGATGCAGTATCTATACTGTCTCTTGGTACTTCTGTTGCATCTTTGCTCATAGTTATATCTCCTGTTACTTCAACTTTTCTATTATCATCCGTTTCTGAAGCATTATTAGAAATCACTGCTTGTAATAGTGACATAACTGTTGCACCTCTTTGTGTCCCTTCATATTGTGCAAATTTTTGATTGAATAATTGTATTTCTACATTAGCTAGTGCCTCTTCTTCATCCATATTATTTTCCTCTATAGCATTTGATTCTTGATATGCCATTGATACCATAGCAATTTTGGGGAAAAGATATAACATTGGATTTCCATATTCACTAAATCCGATTTCTTCCATTTGAGAAGCATTTACTTCTGTTATTCTTTGTCCTATAGCTGTAAATAGTGTTGCCATTTGCTCACCATCATATTCATTTAAAACTTCAATTTCATCTTCCCCATAATCTTCTATATTTATACCATCATTAAAAGTATCAGTACAATTTAAAGTATATGTCAAATTCTGTTCTTCTCCATTTTCTGTCGTACTCACTCCCATTTCGTAATTCTCATTAACACTTGCTAATTGTTCTAACCCTTGATAACTTGCATTAAAATACATTGTTATTGTGTTTTGTGATTCTTCATCTAGTGATGTTAAGTCTATTCTATAATTCAAAGTATCTTGATTATTAGTTTTTGTTAATTTTATTTCATCTCCAGCCCCCGCAAATGTGATTCCAGTTAACATTCTATTTGTTTGAGAAACTGTTACTACTATATTTTCTTCTTGTACTTCAGCAGAATTTAATTGATCTATCATATCTTGTATCATACTTTGAATTGTAACTTCTTCTGTTGAAGATTGATTCATCATATCTAAATCTTCTTGTAAACTTTGTTCTAGTTTAGGTAATAAAATTGGGTCATTTTTTAAAGTTTCCAAAAGAGCTGAAACTATATCTATCATCTCTTGATTTGATATTTCAACTGAATAATTAGTTGTACCACCATCTTCTGATTTAGTAAATTCTTTACCATCTAACCTTCCTTCTAATACTGGTTGATATGTGTTTTTTAATTGTTCTTTTTCATCATCTGTAAATGTGATTGCTTGACTAGAATCTGTTGCAAAAAAGTCTATTGTGTCTGGAATATCATCTGTATTTGTCATTCCTAATTTTTCAGCAAATTCTTTTAGATTACTATTTTCTATACATATATACTTTTCTGAAACATATTCTGTTTGTAATCCTAAAGTTTCATTAGCATATTTATATTTTACTGGAAAATTAACATCATCTGAATAATTTATTGATATTTCTTGTTCATTTTTTCTAGCTGTATTATCAATTTGACCTGAATATGTTATGTTAAAATCATTTACTGTAGCTAACACATCTTCGTCCATACCTGTCATGTCTATATTTACTGAAAATTGTCCATTATCTTCATATTTCCCTGTCATTTTTTTATTGGTATACTCTGTTAATTTACTATCTATAAATCCATTTTCTGAATCTACAAGTTGTCCTAAATATTTAAAAAATAGTTGTTCATTTGTTTTTAATAAATCTGTTCCAAAATACAGATATGCGAAAACACCTCCTAGCATTAGTATTACTACAATTAATATAATTATTAGTTTTCCTATAGTTTTTGTCTTCATTAGTTCTCCCCCTTCTCTATTTTATCATTTTGAATTCTATCACAAATATTTTTATTTGTATATATTCTGTCGAAATTTTTTCAAATCAAAATATTAGATACTATAAGCCCAAAGTTATATTATAATAATTCTTTTATTTATTTGTGCGACGTGGAATAGATATACACCTTCTTAACTTTAAATAAATGAGGAAGCGCGATACAGCGATAGGCTCGTTTATTTAAAATTTAGAAGGTGTTATTTATGGAGCTAGCCTAATAAATAAAAGAATTATTATAATATAACTTTTGGCTATACGTTGTTTTTTGTGGTATAGAAAAAAGCCGATATTACCTTATCGACTTTTCATAAATGTCCAAACAGAAACGTCCCCAATGGACATTTTAGTCTATTTCGATTGCTCCAGTGTACAATCCATAGTATGTTCCTTTTTGTGCTATTAATTCTTCATGATTTCCTCTTTCAATAATTCTACCATGGTCTAATACCATAATTAAATCAGAGTTTTTTATTGTAGAAAGTCTATGTGCAATAACAAATACTGTTCTTCCTTTCATTAATTTATCCATTCCTTCTTGAACAATTTTTTCTGTTCTTGTATCAATACTTGATGTTGCTTCATCTAAGATTAATACTGGTGGATTATTTAATGCTGCTCTTGCTATTGATAATAATTGTCTTTGTCCTTGTGACAATCCTTCTCCATTTCCACTTATAACTGTATCATATCCATGTGGTAAATGTTTTATAAATTTATCTGCATTTGATAGTTTTGCTGCTTCTTCAACTTCTTCATCTGTTGCATCCAATTTTCCATAACGGATATTATCTCTAATCGTTCCAGTGAACAAGCTTGTGTCTTGAAGAACCATTCCCAATGACCTTCTTAAGTCATCTTTTTTGATTTTTTGTATATTTATTCTATCATATCTAATTTTTCCATCTTGTATATCATAAAATCTGTTAATTAGATTTGTTATTGTTGTTTTTCCTGCTCCTGTTGCTCCAACAAATGATACTTTTTGACCTTCTTTTGCATAAAGTGTAATATCATGTAATATTCTTTTATTTTTTTCATATCCAAATTGTACATTTTCAAATTCAACTTGACCACGAAGTCTTGTATATGTAATTCTTCCGTCTTTATGTGGATGTTTCCAAGCCCACATTCCTGTTCTTTCTTCTGCTTCTACTATTTTTCCGTTTTCCATTTTTGCATTTACTAATGTTACATATCCTTCATCTACTTCTACATCTTGGTCTATTAAATCAAATATTCTTTCAGCTCCTGCTAATGCCATAATAATTGAATTCATTTGTTGTGATACTTGACTTAATGGATTTGTAAATGCTTTTACATATTGTAAAAATGCTGCAATACTTCCTATTGATAAAATTCCATTTACAGATAAAATACCTCCAATTACAGCAACCAATACATATCCTAAGTTTCCAATGTTTGCGATACATGGCATTAATATATTTGCATACATATTAGCTTTTGTCATACTGTCACATAATTGTTCATTTAATTCATCAAATTTTGCTTTTGAGTCTTCTTCATAGTTAAATACTTTTACAACTTTTTGCCCTTCCATCATTTCTTCTATATATCCATTAACTGTTCCTATATCTTCTTGTTGTTTTACAAAGTATCTTGAACTGTTTCCTCCTAAATATCTTGATACAAACACCATTAATATTACCATTGCAAGTACTACTAATGTTAGATATAAATTTGTTGCAAGCATTGCTATTAGTACTGCTATCATTGATACACATGCTGAAAATACTTGTGGAATACTTTGACTTAACATTTGCCTTAATGTATCAACATCATTTGTGTATGTACTCATTATTTCTCCATGTGTTCTGCTATCAAAATATCTGATTGGTAATTTTTGCATATGATTAAACATTTGCTTACGAATTTTGTTTAATACACCTTGTGAAATATTAATCATTAATCTGTTATATGTATATGTGCATATAACACCTACTAAATATATAACTGCCATTATCATTATTACATTTAATAATGCTGTATAGTCAGGTGATGAGTTACCTAAAAGAGGAGTGATAAAATCATCTATTAAGTATTTTATAAATTGTGTACCAATTACACCAACTAATGCACTAATAATGATACTAACTAAAACAACGGCTAATTGGAATTTATATCCTTCTACTACATATTTTAATAGTCTTTTAATTGTTTTTCTTTTCTTTCCTTTTGTTTTAGGCATCTTCATCTCCTCCTTTCATCTGTGATTCATATACTTCTTTATAAATTTCATTTGTCTTTAATAATTCTTCTGATGTTCCTATTCCATCTATTTTGCCTTCATTTAATACGATAATTTTGTCTGCATCTTCTATTGAAGATACTCTTTGTGCTATGATAATTTTAGTTGTATTTGGTATTTCTTCTCTAAAAGCTTTTCTAATTAATGCATCCGTTTTTGTATCAACTGCACTTGTTGAATCATCTAAAATTAATATTTTTGGTTTCTTTAACATTGCTCTTGCTATACAAATTCTTTGTTTTTGTCCTCCTGATACATTTGTACCTCCTTGATCAAGTACTGTATCATATTTGCTTGGAAATTCTTTTATAAATCCATCTGCTTGTGCTAATTTACATGCATCTTCTAACTCTTCTTGGTCTGCATCTTTATCTCCCCATCTTAAGTTTTCAGCAATTGTTCCTGAAAATAAGACATTTTTTTGTAATACCATTGCTACTGCATCTCTTAAAGCATGTATTTCATAATCTTTTACATCAATTCCTCCAACTTTTATATTTCCTTTTGTTACATCATAAAGTCTTGGAATTAATTGTACCAATGTAGATTTTGAACTTCCTGTTCCTCCTATAATTCCTATAGTTTCTCCTGCTTTAATATCTAAATTAATATTTTCTAGAGCAAACTTATCATCTTCTTGTTCATCACTATATTGAAAACTTACATTTTCAAATTTGATAGAACCATCTTTTACTTCTTTTATTGGATTTTCCTTATCTTTTATTGTTGGTTCCTCATCAATAACTTCTATAATTCTTTCTGCTGATGATTGTGCCATAATTATCATAACAAATACAAATGATAACATCATTAAACTTGCAAGTATTTGCCAAGCATATGTAATAATACTTGATAATTGTCCTGTTCCCATTGAACCACTAACAATAAGTTGAGAACCTATCCATGAAATTAATAATATACAAGTATATATTGTAAATTGCATTACAGGTCCATTAAAAGCTACAATTTTTTCTGCTTTTTTAAAGTTTTGATATACTTCGTCATTAACTTCTTTAAATTTCTTTTCTTCAAAAGATTCCCTAACATAAGCTTTTACAACTCTTATCGCACTTACATTCTCTTGAACAACTCTATTTAATTTGTCATATTTCTTAAAAACTCTTTCAAAATTTGGATGAGCTTTTATTGCTATGTAAAACAAAATTGCCCCTAAAACTGGTATTGCTACAAAAAATATTGCTGATAATTTCATACTAATTGTCATTACCATAATTAATGCAAATATTAACATTATTGGACCTCTGACTAATATTCTGATTATCATTTGAAATGCCATTTGTACATTTGTAACATCAGTTGTCATACGTGTTACTAAACTTGATGTTGAAAATTTGTCTATATTTTCAAATGAATAATCTTGAACTTTATGAAACATTGCCTTTCTTAAATTTTTTGCATAACCTGCTGATGCTTTTGCTGCAAATCTTCCTGAAAGCATTCCAAATGTCAATGATAATATGGCTGAAATAATTAGTAATACTCCCATTTCTAGAATGTAATGGACATCTCCATTCTGGATTCCCACATCGATAATTCTTGCCATTAATAACGGAATTATAACTTCCATGACTACTTCTAATATTACAAAAATAGGTGTTAATATGGAATATTTTTTATATTCTTTAACATAACTTGCTAATTTCTTTAACATTTTCTTCTCCTTTCTAAATTTATAATTTTTATATTTCTTATTAAATTTAATAACTTTTAGCTCTTTACGTTGATTTTTATTTGTTACTTGCATGTTTTTCTTATTATCTTTTATTTGCTACTTACATCATTTCTTTTGAATTAACATGTTTTGTTTGTTATTTTGGTTTTATTGATTACTTTTTTTGCACTCATCAATTGTCCCTTTGTTACTTTTTTACTTACAGCAACTTTTAACAACTTTTTTATTTATTGTTTTCTTCTTTGCATCAACTTTATATAAATTATATGATGCTTTTTTCAATAATTTCAAAAACTGCTCTTTTTCATCTTTTTCCATGTCACAAACAATATTTCTTTCCATTACATTTATTTGTTTTTGCACCTTTTTTTCGATTTCCATTGCCTTATTTGTTAATACTATCTTTTTTAATCTACAATCTTCCTCCTTTGCTTTTCTTTCTATCAGTCCATTTGTTTCCATTAACTGAATAATTCCTGTGACAGTAGCCTTTCTCATATTAAACTCTTCTTCAATATCTTTTGCATATACATCACCTTTTTTGGATTTCCTATAAATATATCCTATTAACATTGATTGTACTCCTGTGACATTATAACAGTTTAATGTTTCATCCATATTTCTTTTAATTTGTCTGGAAACAATTTGAATATATTTTCCAATTTCATTTTTATTCATATCAACACCTCTTTTAGTTCGTGACCAAACTATTTTAATACTATGTTTTTTATTTGTCAAGTGATTTTTTTCAAAAATGTCCAATTGGGGACGTTTCTGTTTTGGACATTTTTTATTATTCATAATGAGCAAAAAAATCGGGAGCAATTGCTCCCTTTTGTAGTATTATTCATCAACAGTTATTAATCTTAAAAATAGTGTTCCTGCAGAAGAGGTTACCTCTTCACTTTCTTCTGTTACTTTTCCGAAAGTTATTTTCATTTGTTTCGGAACTACAAAAAATTCATTTTTGCCTTTTTTTTCAGTTTCAAAGATCAACCCTTTTAGAGTTACCTCTTTTACTCCTTCTCTAAAGTTTATTTTAGATCCGATTAACACGACTTTCTTCTTCATCGCACCTAACTTGTATGAAAAGCTCATACTCATTTCATCCGGGATATATGGAGTCTTTTCCTGTCTTTCAAAAATAACTCCAAGTAACATTCCTCCAGCACACCAAACCTCTTCTTTTACGGTTGCACAATAATTTTCGTATTCTGTTTCTTTCCGAGATTCCTCTGGAATATTGAATACAAATTCATTGCCTTCACTATTTCTAAACACCATACCAGTTAAATTCACCATAAGTTGGCTCCTTTCTTAAAAAACATGTATTTTTATACTACAACTTAATTATAGCACAAAATCTGCATTTTTTCCACACTCACTTCGAAATTAATTCACAATTATTTCGCAATATTTCTAATTTTTACTTGTTATTTTTCTTTTCATTGTTCCTATTTTTAGTTGTAATGATTTTAATAACTCATCTATTTTTTTGTTCTTTATTCCAGCTAACATGACTATCAAATTGTCTTAAATGTTCTATATACTCTTCATTTACTACTTAAGGCAAGAGCTTTCCTATAGCTATAAAATTATTGCTTTTATTAGTATATTCATTATACTCTATATCCCATTGTCAAATATAATTTCACAATTTAATTTAAATTATTTTTACAATCCATTAATATTTAACACTGACAAATAACATTATATAAAATATTATCATAATTTCTCCAAATATTTCTTTTTCATCTCATAAGAGGAATGAACATAACGATTTAATGTAACATCAACACTAGCATGTCCTAATATTTCACTAAGAGATTTTATATCCATACCAACTTTTATACAATTAGTTGCAAAAGTATGTCTTAAAACATGAAAATTATACTCTTTAACTTTACTTGCCTTTAGTATCCTTTTAAACATATTTTGATAACTTCTTGGTTCAATAAACTGATATTTGGAGCCTGTCAAAAAAAAACTCTGGCTCCTGTTTTTTACTAACACCCTTTAAAACATGATAAATTTTATCTGACATTGGTATTGCTCTTATAGAAGAATCAGTCTTACTGCTATCTAATATTATGCGGGTTTTCTTTTCTGTAGTATATACTCTTTGCAATGTTTTTTTAATACTAATTAACTTCTTTTCAAAATCAATATCAGCCCATTTTAATGCACAAATTTCTCCTATTCTTAGTCCCGTATTAAGACATATCAATATTCCTAAACTTTTTAAACTATTCTCTTCTAAACAGTATTTCTCTAGTTTATTTACTTCTTTATTAGATAAAACTTTAATTTCTTTACTACGTACTTTTGGCGAAATAATTAAATCAAGGTTTATATTCATATTATATCTTTGATTAGCATATTTTAATATTGACTTTAAAACATTTAAAATTTCTTTTACAGTTTTTGATGATAATTCTTTTGTCAATTTATTTGTTAATTCATTATAATTATATTTTTCTAATTTTTTTCTTTTTAATTTTCCCAATTCATTTTTCAAATATTTGTCAATACAATATGCATATTTATAATATGTAGATTGTTTTATTGTCATTCTTTTCGTCTCTAACCATTCTACCGCTATTTGCTCAAATTTGATATTTTTTCTCCTATTCTTTATTTTATCTAATACGTTCATCTCTTTTATTTCATCCCTTTCTTACTGCATAAATGTAGATATACTTTTCCTAAATTCCTATTAACTTAAATATACCACTTTTATACCCAATTTATCAATCTAACTGTTAGTTAGAAATAAATTTGTAACAATATTAGTATCAAATTCAAGAGAACGAAACGAGCCAGACAAAACGGGCCAAACAAAACGGGCCAAACAAAACGGGCCAGGT
>CAKNJL010000022.1 GCA_930982035.1 uncultured Clostridium sp. | reverse complement strand
AATTATATAGGATTAAGTTTGAGGTTTCAATACGTGTTCTTATTAACCGCTTACATTCAAATGAAGGAAAAGAAGAAATAGAGAAAGAAAGAAAAATATTAGACAAACTACTAGAAGAATATTTAAAAGACTTATAAATTATTACAAAAATAAAATTTCAAAAAAGCATAAAAATAATATAAATTTTATTCTTAGAGATTATATTCAATATTTATAATTCCGAAAAAACAAGAAAAAGAAAAAAATTAATCTGTCGACAAAAAATGACAAAAAACTCAAAGCAAATAATATATATTTATAGCAACAAGAAATAAAATACTTATACACACGAAATTAATTCGTTCAAATAATTGGAAAAATTTGATAATATAAACAAAAAAATAAAATGGGTGATAAAAATGAGAAAACCAAGTACTATAAAAATAGGAAAACAACTACAAGCAATTAGAAAAAGTAACGGATATACACAAGAAAAAATGGCAGAAGGAATAGGAGTAACAGTTAGATATATTAGCGACATTGAGCAAGATAGGGCAAAACCATCATATGAAGTTCTTATAAAAATATGCAATATTTTCGAAATAAGTTTAGACCAAATATTTAGCAAATATCTATCAATAACAGGAAATAAAATGTTAGAATATCCATTAGTAGGATATGACAAATTATCAGAAGAAGACAAAAAGACAATAGACCATTTAATAATGTACTTTAATAAGAAATAAGATAATTCGGACCAGATCAATTGGGACCAGATCGCTTTTTGTATGTAGACAATTGGGGCCAGGTCGCTTTTTGTATGTATCCATGTCAAATATTGTCAAAAAATCAAATATTAGTTTTTGATTTATAATAAATTTTTGTTTTTGACAAGACAATATTTGACATGGATACATACAAAAAGCAACCTGGCCCCAATTGTCTACATACAAAAAGCGATCTGGTCCCAATTGATCTGGTCCAAATTGTCTATGGGTTCAAATTGCCTAGGAGGAATTGTTTTTCGACAAAAAAACGTATAGACTTTTTGCCAAAAATGTGATAATATATTGGTAAAATTTTAAAAATAAAGGAGATGGAAAATTTGAGTAACAAATTTTATGTAACAACACCAATATATTATCCAAGCGGAAAATTCCATATAGGAACAGCATACACAACGGTATTAGCAGATTCTATGAAAAGATATCATCAATTAAAAGGTGAAGACACATATATGGTTACAGGAACAGATGAGCACGGGCAAAAAATCGAAGAAATAGCTATAAAAAATAATAAAACACCAAAAGAATATGTAGATGAGATGGCAAAACAAGCAAAAGAGCTATGGGCTAAAATGGAAATAAATTATGATGATTTTGTACAAACAACAGAAGAAAGACATATAGAAACAGCCCAAAAAATATTTGATAAATTCATGGAACAAGGAGACATATATAAAGGAGAATATGAAGGGTGGTATTGTGTACCATGCGAAACATATTTTACTGAAACACAATTAGTTGATGGAAAATGCCCAGATTGTGGTAGAGATGTAAAGCTAATGAAAGAAGAAGCATATTTCTTTAATATGAAAAAATATGTTGATAGATTAGTAAAATATTATGATGAACACCCAGATTTTATAAAACCAGATTTTAGAAAAAATGAGATGATAAATAATTTTATAAAACCAGGTCTAGAAGATTTATGTGTAACAAGGACAAGTTTTGATTGGGGAATAAAAGTATTAAAAGATCCAAAACATGTTATCTATGTATGGCTAGACGCATTAATGAATTATTTAACAACATTAGGATATATGTCAGAAGATGATACATTATTTAAAAAATACTGGCCAGCAGATTTACAAATTGTTGGAAAAGATATAGCAAGATTTCACTTAATATATTGGCCAATATTCTTAATGGCCTTAGATTTACCATTACCTAAAACAATATTGGTACACAACTGGATTACAATGAAAGACGGAAAAATGTCAAAATCAAAAGGAAATGTAATATATCCAGAAACATTGATAGACAGATATGGGCTAGATGCGACAAGATATTTCTTATTAAGAGAAATGCCAGTAGGACAAGATGGTATTTTTTCACCAGAGGCATTTGTAGAAAGATATAATTATGACTTATGTAATGATTTAAGTAATTTATTAAACAGAACTGTATCAATGGTAAATAAATATTTTGAAGGAAATGTACCAGAATATAATGGAACACCAAATGATGTAGATAAAGAAATAGAAGAATATTGCACAGAAAAAATACGTGGATTTGAAGAAAAACTAGGAAATTATGAAATAGCAAATTCTTTACAAGAAATATGGGAATTAATATCAAGAACAAATAAATATATAGATGAAACAATGCCATGGATATTAGCAAAAGAAGAAAAAACAGAAGAGCTAAAATCATGTATGTATCATTTAATAGAAAATTTAAGAAAAATTGCAATATTAATAAAACCATTTATGACAGACACAGCCAATAACATATTAAGACAAATAGGAATAAAAAATGTAGATAGTATTAAGTGGGATGATATTAAAGACTATGATAAATTGAAAGGTCTAAAGGTAATAGAAAAAGGAGAACCAATATTTATGAGACTAAATGTAGAAGAAGAGGTCGAATACCTAAAATCTGCAATGAAGAAGTAATAAAAAAATTATATAGCCCAAAGTTATATTATAATATAACTTTGGGCTTTCATAAATTTTACTGTAAATAGTAATGAAAATATTATAATTACAATGATTCTATATATTTAATTTATATAAAACATTATTCCAGTAACTATTTTTTTACTTTTTTTCATAATCCTATAGGAATTTTTTGCAAAATAGTATATAATATAAACGAAAAAAAGAAAAATAGGAAATAAAAATATGAGGGATGTAATAAATAAGTCCTTAATACCTGCAAAATTCAAATTTACAACAAAAGAAAAAGTAATAATGATAATCATAATAATATTAATGATTGCAGGAATAATAGAAGGATGGAGAAACTGTATAAATATTATAGAAACAAATGCAAAATATGAAGAATATCAAAAAGAACTCCAAGAAGCGACAATTAGAGAACAAGAAGAAAAAGAAAGAAAAAGAAGAGAAAAACTGCCAGAGCTCACACAAGAAGGTATTGAAAATGTAAATCACATATATAGTTCAGATACAAAAAGAGCATTTCTTACATTTGATGATGGGCCATCTAGTAACACTCAGCCAATATTAGATGTGTTAAAAGAAAAAGGAGTAAAGGCCACTTTTTTTGTTTTAGGCAGTAATGTAGAAAAAGCACCAGAAACAGTAAAAAGAATATATGATGAAGGCCACTTTATTGCAAACCATGGATATTCTCATGTATATACAGCTATATATCAATCACCACAAACAGTTTTAGACGAATATAATAGATGTAATCAGCTTGTTAGAAATGCAATAGGAGAGCAAGAATATAATTCACATTTATTCAGATTTCCAGGAGGTTTTGTAGGAGGTCAATATGCTGAAATAAAAAATCAAGCAAAAGATTTATTACTTCAAAATAATATAGTGAATGTAGATTGGAATGCACTAAATGGAGATTCAGAAACTAAAGAACCTACAGTTGATTTTGAATTGCAGAGAATAGCAGATACCACATGTAACAAACAAAGTGTAGTAATATTGATGCATGATGCAGAAGCTAAAAAAGTTACTGTAGAAGCGTTGCCTAATATAATAGATTACTTAAAAGGGCAAGGATATGAATTTAAAAATTTTTATGAACTAATAAAATAATGGTTACAATTCGTAGTATTTAAGGTATTATTAAACCAGAATAAACCATTAAATATTCCAAATCGCAAGAAAGGAGACAGAGTTTTGCCAAAGAAGACAGAAAAAAAGATAGTAGATGAAATAAAAGAGAAGTTAGAATATTTGGGATTAAATTTAGAAGAGGCAAAAAATCAATTTGAAAATTATGAGCCATTAAGATTTAGAGTTCCTAAATTTTATGATGAAAAGCAATATAGACAATATAGATATATACCAATTAAAGAAATTCAAATATTATTAACACCAACAAATAGATTAGATGATATACAAGAAAAATATAAAAAAGCAAGTCCAATATCTGAATATTTAGATGCAGAAAACGAAGAAAATTATATAAAACATACTACATTTCTAAAAATGTTAAAAGAATTGAGGATAGAAGAGGTAGAAGAAATTCAACAAGAACAAGCAATGTTAAATAAAAAAATACCATTCAAAGTTAAATTTGAAAGAAACTATTTATGGCAAATTTATTATTCAGAAGAGACAGATCAATATTTTATGTTAGTACCAACAGAAGATACAGATTATTCAACATTTTTCTTTTTATTAAAAAAACAATTAGAAAAAAAGAAAACAGGAAAAATATTTGTACCAATAAGAAACTTATCATATAGCAACACATATTACAAAAAATCACAATTTGAAGATATAGAAAATTACTTATGGTTATTCACAAAAGATTGGCCATTAATATATGAAGTATATGATAAGAGTGAAAATGTATCAATTCATATTGTAGGAGAAACAGAAGTTTTTCAAAAAATTAGAAGTCCATATAAAATAAAAATAAGTAATTTAGTAGAAGCAAATCAATTTTATAAATTATTAAAAGCAATGTTCATATTGCAAACAGAATTACCACATTATTTTGAATTTAAAACTAATATTGCTAAAGGCGGAGAAATAGAATTCTATAATGATGATTATAAAATAGAATATGGAAATATAGCTAATTGGATTAATAATGAATACAAGATTGGAATTGAAAAGCAAGCTGAAATAGAAAAATTATTAGAAGAAAATAAAATCAAGCTAAATGATTTAAAAGTAATTGCATCATCTCAAGAAATAGAATATTTAGCAAAAGAAAAACAAATATCAACATTTTTAGAATGTAAAAAGACATTTTTTGGAAAGTTTAAGTACTATTTTAAATATAGTAAGAAAAATAAAAAAAGTAAAATAAAAGAAAATATTCCAGAAAAAAGTAAAGAAGAGACAAAGAAAGAAGAAATAAAAAATAATAATGATGAAAAAGAAGAAAAATTATTAAAAAAGAAATCAAATTATACAATAGAAGAATTAGTAGAATTATACAAAGAATATGAGTCAAAAGAAACAGAATTAAAAAATACGATAATGGATGTAAATGCCATAAAGCTAAAAAACAAAAATATGGCAAAAAAGATTGAAAATGCAACAAATTTTATACAAGAAATAGATAATCATAAAAAAAGTATATTTGAATTTTGGAAATATAGTAACAAAGATGAAGTTGCGAGTTTAGCAGAAGGAGAAGAAGAGGAAGTTAATATAATAAAAAAAGTTACAAGGGTTTTTGACTATAATGAAGATTTAGAAAACTTTGGAAATACAATGGATCAAGTTCAGAGAAGGACACTAACAAAAGAAGAGACTGATAGTGTATATCTTACTACGACAAGTTTATTGCCACTTTTAAATAAAGTAAAAAATAATGAAGTTTTACCAAAAGAAATAGAAAATAATCTAAAAGATTTGAAAAAGGAAGCTAAAGAGGAAAATGTATTAAATGAAATAGAAGAATTTGACATATTTGGAGGAATGTCACAAGATGCAACTAAAGTTTCAAAAGTAGCAAATAAAAACCATAGAGAAATTCCAAAAGATAAATTTAATATTTTAGAAATAAATAAAAATACAAAACAAATAGGTTACAAATTAACTTTAGAAAAAATTGTAGATAATATAAAAAAAGCATTGGGAAAAGTAGTAATAGTAGATGATTTACCAGTATATAAAATATTATCAGATGAAAAAATAGAGCCAAAAAATTTCAATATATTTAATATAAACCCAGAAAATGAAATTCATGAAAAGATAAAAGAAAAAGGAAGTAAGTTTAACCTATATAAAATTAATTTAAAAAGAGGAACAAACGGTATAAGTTTTACAAATATAATTTTTTATGATAATCAAAATAAAACTTTGCCAATAGGTCAAGATGTATCAACTCAAATATTAGTTGACTTGTCTAAGGTTGAACTAAAATTAAATAATAGGACATCATTTAAAATTGCTGAGATAGAAAATGAAAAAGATGATTTTTCAAAAGTAAATGTAAAAACAATTCAAGTTTTTGAATATGATGCAATATTAAAAGAACAAGAGGAAAAAGAGAAACAAGAAGAATAGAAATGGATAATTGAGATGAAGGGACTAAAAGATGTAGCAATCCTTTGTCTCAATTATATTTTAACCAAAAATCTTTTCAAACATATTATATATGAAAGCATAATTTGAAAAATTATGTGTAGTAAAATATAGGTTTGGAGGGATTTATGTTAAAAAAAATAGTAATTATTATCTTATCATTTGTTTTCATGTTTAGCATATTTATTAACAATACATATGCAGTTACACCAGCATCATCTTTAAGTTATGAAGGAATAGATGTAAGTAACTGGCAAGGGTATATAGATTATGCACAAGTAAGAAATTCAGGAATAGAAGTTGTATATATAAAGGCAAGTCAAGGAATAAATATAAAAGATGCATATTTTGATATCAATTATGAAAATGCGAAAGCAAATGGATTAAAAGTAGGGTTTTACCACTTCTTAACAGCAGTAAATACACAACAAGCAGAACAAGAAGCAGATTTTTTTGTATCAGTAATAGCTGGAAAAACACCAGATTGCAAATTAGTATTAGATTATGAAACTTTTGGAGGAGCAAGTGTAGAAGAAATTAATCTTATAGCAAGAACTTTTATGGAGAGAGTACAAGAATTAACAAATAAAGAAGTTATTATTTATAGTGATTTATCAAATGCACGTGACACATTTAATAGAAGCTTGGCACAAGATTATCAATTATGGCTTGCATATTATGGCGATTATAGCAGTTTAGCAAATGTTGAAACAAGTTGGCAGGAATTTATAGGAGTTCAATATACGGATAGAGGCAGAGTAAATGGAATAAATGGAAGTGTAGACAGAGATTTATATACAGAAGAAATTTTTCTAAATGAGACATCTGAAATACCAGATAATAATAGTAATAGTCAACCAGCTAATACAGAAAGTATAGAATATACTGTACAAAGTGGAGATACATTAAGTGAAATTGCAAGTAGATATGGCACAACTGTGCAAGAGATTGTAGATATAAATAATATCCAAAATCCAGACTTAATATATCCAGGAGAAAAATTAAGAATTTTGACAAATTCAACAACTCAGGGAAATGAAGAAAGAGCAACAGGAAGTATTATTTACACAGTAAAAAGAGGAAATACTTTATCTCAAATTGCAAGGGAATATAATGTTAGTGTAGAACATATCGTAGAATTAAATGATATAGAAAATCCAAATTTGATTTATCCAGGAGAAAAGTTAAGAATAACAGAAAGTGATGTTACAGAATTGTCTCCAGTTAATAATGACATAGATGTATATTATGTAGTGAAACCAGGAGATACATTGAATAGTATAGCTAGGAGGTTTGGAATTACTTTAAATGAAATTTTAGAGTATAATGATATACAAAATCCAAATTTGATTTATCCTGGGCAAACAATAAAAATAGTATAGTAGTGAACTTCAGATTAAATAGATATATTTAAGAAAAAATTTATTATTTTTTTCTGGACTTTTTTTGTAATATGTGCTAAGATATATAAGTATTAAATTTCTATAAGAAGTTTGTACTTATATTTGCCGGTGTGCTGGAATTGGTAGACGGGGCAGACTCAAAATCTAAATGGATTTTTTTAATAGTAATTCTTAAAAGTATTGATAAATATACAGGTTTAGGTTTTGGTAGAATTTAATTTTTATTAAATATCTAACCAAAATCTAACCAAATGTATTTTTTTATAAATTTTAATTAAATATGCAGGTATGCTGGAACTGGTAGACAGGATGGTCTCAAAAACCATTGTCAGAAATGACGTGTGGGTTCGATTCCCACTACCTGCACCAAAATTAGTTTGCACAAGCCACTAATTTATTAGAAGAAGTTGAAGAGTCGCATTCCTCAATTTCTTTTTTTGTTTCAAAAGCACTTGTAATTGCTTGAGCTGAAAGCTGTTTTGAATTACTATCTAAATGAGCATATATATTTGCAGTAGTAGAAAAATTAGAATGTCCTAACCATTCTTGTATAGCTTTCATAGGAATACCTTTAGCTAGTAACAAACTTGCACAAGAATGTCTTAAATCGTGAAAACGAATATGTCTTAATCCTAATTTCTTTAATAAGTTTTTAAAATGTTCTGATACATAGTCAGGTCTTATTAATTTCCCATCAGGTTTAACAAATACATATTCTTTATCTTTTTTGTAATAAGATTTTCCAAAAGCATTTTTAAAATATTCTTGTTGTTCTTTTAATTCCAATAGTCTATCAGCAATATCATCAATTAAAGGTAATGTCCTATAACTTGATTTATTCTTTGTTCTATCTTTAGAGTAAATTTGTCTTTTTCCGTCTATTTTTCCAATAGTTACGGTGTGTTTAATAGTAATTGTTTTATTATCAAAATTAAAAGCATCCCATTTTAAACCTAAAACTTCACTTCTTCTTAAGCCATAATATGAAGCAACTCTTATCATAAGATTTAATGGATCATCTTTGGATTTTTCAAACAACTCATTCAATTCATTTTCATTATAGAAACTACCAATATATTGTTCTTTTTTAGGTCTTTGCACTTTATCAGCAGGATTATTTTGTATAATATCCATTTTATAAGCATAATCAAGAGCTTTTCTTATAATAGCGTGATGATGAATAACAGTATTTGCAGAAAGTCCATCACTAAACAAAGTATTATAATATTCTTGAATATCCATTGCTTGAATATCGACTAATTTAATTTTATTTTTTGTAAAATATTTTGTTATTCTATCATTTACTATTTGCTCATAAGAATTATAAGTTGAAGGCTCAATAGTTTTCTTTACAATTTTTAACCATTCATTTAAAAAATCTAAAAATAATACATCAGTTTTTACAATATTATTTCTTCTTTTTTGAGTAGAATTAAGTTCGTTTTCAAATTCTTGTCTGATTTCTTCAGCTTTTGCTTGAGCTTGTTTCTTATTTCCTCTTACTTTTAATTTTGTAGAAAACCATTTTTGTTTTCTTTTTCCATTATCATCTTTATAATTTACTACGGCATGATAAAAACCGTTTTTTTCTTGTAGGCTTACTGTTACCATTTTTTAACTCCTTTCTTTTAATAACAGACTTAATTTAACCTACTATTAATATTGATAATATAATACCATCATAATAGTTTAAAATCTAGTCTTTAGTCATTTTTTGTTAGATATGCTATAACATTTCTTTTTGGTATTTTATATTCTCTACCTACTTTAATTGATGGAATAGTATTATTTCTTACTAATCTATATGCAAGATTTACACCAATTCCAAGCATTTGTCTTAATTCTTGGATGTTTACTAAATCAGGGTATGTAGTAAACATCATTTGATAATTTTCTTTAATAGTACCCATCTTTATAGTCCTCCTTTCTTAAAAATTTGCAAAATAAAAAGACATACTACTCAAGTAAATCCTTTTTTTACATACTATAACATTTATATTTGTATTTTTGAGTTGGAACAGGAATGTTCATATTTATGGTCTTTGGAACATCATTACCAACTTTTATACCTTTGTTAAGTTTTAAATTTCCGTTTTTATCTCTGTGATAAATACTTAAATTATATTTAGCAAAAGCATAGTCATTTATATTGCTACTAGAATATGATAACTCTAATGAATCTTGATATAATAATGCTTGTAGTTGTTCGTAAGAATTATCTTCTTTCTTTGGTCTATCATAATTCTTATAATATTCTTTTAAATAATCTTTTCGTTTAATAGCATTTTTATCTTTACGGGTTTGTTTTTCTTCTTTACATTTGCTATCAGCTTTTATTACTTTTGAAACATATTGTTTAGAAACACCAACTATTGTAGCAATTTCTTTTTGTTTTAGATGTTTATTAAAGTACAAGTCTAAAATATTTTCTCGATTTTCCAACTTTAAATATCTCCTTTCAAATTTGGTTGACTTTTTGTTTGTAAGATTTTGAACATAAAAATCCTATTGACTATTCTTTTGAAATAGTCAATTTAATATTCACTTGTTGTTATTTGATATTGGTTGTTATCTGTAACAACTCTTTACTGTGAACAATAGTATAATATCACTTGACATTGTTATTATACTATGATATAATTTAATTGTCAATACAATTTGAAATATTTTTATAAAATTGTTCATATTCATTTTGAAAGGGGAATATTTATGAGAGAATTACCTCGTGTAAACATATATGATGACTTCTATATATGGTTTGATTTAGAGGAAAAGAAAGAGCATTATGCAACACCATTATATTTATATAATGTAAAAAGGGATAGAATAGATCCAAATGACGAAACAAGACTATATTTAAAACTAGAAAAAGATATATCTAAGACAAAATTAAATAAGAAAAAAGAAATAATAAGACAACCTTCTACTATATATATCCATTATGAAGAAAATATGGGAGCAATATTAATAAATTTTTTAAATGCAGATTTTACTAATTATGAAACTGCATATAACACCTTCTTTTATGCTTATGGTTATGAGTTAGTAAAAGATTATGTGCCATATAGCTATACTAAAAACGATAAATTTATTGACGATGTGGAATTTAAAAAAATTATAAAAGATATATATGACACAGGTAGCGAAAAGTTTATTGAATGGCAAGATAGTTTTAGAAAATGTGTAGATTTTGTTTATAATTTGAATGGAAATGAAGAATTAAAAGAAGAAGATAAACTAGCCAAATTTATTGCTTATACGATAAGAGATAATGATTTTTATACATATTCACAAGAAATTGAAATTATAGCAGATACATATATAAACATACATAACAAATATCATAATGAAACTTTAAAAAATTTAATAAATAGAATAAAAAATAAAGACCAAGAATTAGAATTACACAATGTTTATACAAGTAAAAAACTAACAAGTATATGTTTTGCAGTACTAGACCAAATTGTAAGACACGAAAATTTACAAATTAAAACTTGTTTAAATTGTGGTAGATATTTTATACCTAATTATAGACAAAATGAAATATATTGCGATTTAGCAAATGTAGACCAAAGTCCAACTTGTAAAGAAAAAGGTGCAAATGAACAATATAAGAAAAATTTAGAAAACAATAAAGCACAAGCACTTTATAGAAGAATTTACAGGCAAAAATTTATGATAGCTCAAAGAAATAAAGATAGTAAAACAATTCAAAAAGAATTTGAACAATGGAAAAGAGGAGCTAAAGATAAAGTGAATAAAATGAAGAAAGGTAAACTTACAGAAGATGAAGTTTATAATTGGTTAGTAGAAAGTAAACAAAAATAATAATAATAGTTTGTGTTATATTAAAAAGTTTGTGATATAATACAATATGATTGGAGGTTTCAAATGGAAATAAATTACCCACCATATACAATAACTGATAAAATGCTAAATTATGTATCAGATATAATGAAAAAAATTGGAGAAGCAAATTATTTTGAAAGTTTAAATAGATACCCAGAATTAAGAAGAAAATCAAGAATAAGGTCAATACATTCATCTTTAGCAATAGAAAATAACCAATTATCATTATTTCAAGTTGAAGATGTAATAAATGGAAAGCCTGTAATTGGAGAACAAAAAGATATTCAAGAAGTCAAAAATGCTTATAATGCTTATGAGCAAATTGATAAAGTAAATCCATATTCTGTAGAAGATTTAAAGAAAATACACGGAATATTAACTTTTCTAATTGAAAAGGATGCAGGTAAATTTAGAAATCACGGCGAAGGCGTTTATGATGGAGATATATGTATTTTTACTTGTCCACCACATAGATTAGTACCTACTTTAATGGATAACTTATTTAATTGGATGAATGAAGTTAGAGATAAAATAAATCCTTTAATTTTATCTTCTATATTTCATTATGAATTTGTGTTTATACACCCATTTCACGATGGAAATGGAAGAACAGCAAGACTATGGCAAACTGCGATTCTTTCACATTGGGAAAAAGCATTTACTTATTTACCTATTGAAAGTATGATAAAGAAAAATCAAGAAGAATATTATACTGTTATTCAAAATTGTAATAATGCAGGAAACTCAACAGAATTTATAGAGTTTATGCTAAAAATGATAAATGATACAATAGATGAAATGAATAATTCAAAAGAAATGAAAGACAAATCTATGTTATTACTTTCTGAAAACGAACAAAAAGTATTAGAATGTATTAAGAAAAATGTTATAATTGGAGCAAAAGAAATTATTGAACAAACTAAAATAGCAGATAGAACTGTAAGAAGAATATTAAAGAAATTCGTTGATAATAAAACTATTGAAAGTGTTGGAAATACTGAAAAAACACCAAATAGAAAATACAAACTGGCAGAGTAGTGGCAGAGTAGTGGCAGAGCTGAAAATGTTAAACTTGAAAATTATGTTGATTTATAGTATAATATAATTGATATAGGCAAGTCCTGTGTCGTTTACCCATTTATCACTAATTAGTGAGAGGGGCAATCCTCTGACTTTTTGGTTTTACATATATAGAATCCAAGCAACAATAAAAGAAATACGGAGGTATTAAAAATGAAACGAATGGAATTAAAAATCAGTTTGACCTTTGCAATTATGTTTGTCATAGGAGTAGTTATCAATGGGATTTATAGTGTAACAGCTATGGATTCAAGTTTTTTTACCTTTGATGTGGTAGCCAGTGGTCTCTTGTATGCAATGTTCTTTTTACTGTATATATATATTAACACAAGGCGGCATCAATTACTGGCTTGGTTAGGCTTACTTAGTATAGGTGTTCTTCTTTTACTTATAATTTTTTCTTCTGAAGGTGTTTCAGGAACATTTAGTGGTTGGAATTGGAAAGATACTATTTCTTGTGTATATTATATAATTGCTTATATAATAGCCAGCCATCAAGGAGAAGAACTGTTAAAAGAAGATAAAGAAACCATAAACATAAATATCAGGGTAAAAGGTGAAATAATAAAGCCAGAAGATGTTGAGATAACTAGAGACTAAGTTTCATTTCTAAAAAGTAAAATTATTTCTTTTCCTCGAAAGAGGTTTCTTTTTTTTTTATATTTCTAAATCCCATTCTTTCTCTCTTTCTTCGTGTTCTAATTGCTTTACAGGGTCAATAAAAGTATGAGTTTCTTCTTGAAAATTTTTAATCAATTCTTTTGATTCTCCAATGCCAAATTTATGACAAATCCAAACTATAAACTTATCAACTGTTTCATAAAATTTATCTATAATTTTGTATAAACGATTATTTTCTTTTTCTAACTTTTTAAATTTTCCTTTATACTCATATTCCAAATCAAATGTTTTTTCTTTAAATTCTTCTTCTAACTCTCTTTTTCTATTATTAAAATCAAAATCAAGATTATTACTTTTTAGCTTATATTCATGTTCTAAATTTTTAACAGTATTGTGTAGTTCTTTATTATCTGCAAGAATTTTATCTCGTTCTTTTTGGTATTTTTCAGCCTCATCAATAACTTTGGAGTGTTTTGATAGTTCTTTATGCAAAGTTAGATTATCTTTATATAATTTTTGGATTAATTCATCTTTAGGCTTTATAATTTCGTTTTCTACTTTTTCTCTATTAAGTTTTATTATTTTTATATCATTTATATTTGGAACTTCAGGTAATTCTAACTTTATATTATCTAATATTTTTTTAGTATTTTCAAAATTGGTTATTTTCTTTAAATCTTCAATATTTTGATGTTTTGCTCCTGTTTCTTCTATTGGAAGACCTCGCTCCAAATCAAACCCTTTTGAAGTTATATATTCGTGAAAAGCATTTTGTAATTCTCTATAACTATTTCTACCTCTCCAAAAATCTCTTGCACATATCTTATCAATTTTATTTCCATCTTTATCTTTTGTATGAATTACTGGTATATATACCAAGTGCATGTGTGGAGTGGTTTCATCTAAATGTACTGTTGCTGATACTATATATTTTTCTCCAAGATTTTTATAATTACATACAAAGTTATAACTTTCTTTGAAATACCTTTTTGTTTCATCTAAACCAATTTTATCAAAAAAATCATTATCAGATGTAATCATCATTTCACACATTATAATACTATTACTTCTAATATGCCCTTGTAGGTTATATTCTTTTTTTATTTTATCAAATTCTTTTATATATGTTAGTTCGTTTTTCTTACAATAAAAATTCAAATATGTCCTTGTTGGATCAATGTCTTTATTAGAATGACCTTTTGATCTTCTATCATTATGAATATATGAACCTTGTGCATCAACTCTTGTTAACTTATCATTTCTTATAATGGCATAGCTCATATTCTTCGTAGCCTCCTTTCACGCTAGAATAAATTTATTTGTCTAACATACTAGTCAAACAAGTTTGACCGTATGGCAGGGTTTAACAACCCCACACCCCAAAACCTAAAACTGCTTAACTGCATTTTTAGGTTTTTCATAAAAATTTGCTTGTCGCAATTTTTATGAATGTGAGTAAAAAATTTATTTTTTACTCACAACAAAAAAGCATAAGTGCTTTTTTGTATTCACTTTAGCAAGTACCAAGAAGAAACCAGAGGGAAAGAGCGGAGTAGAATTAGGTGTAATAATCCCATTTATGCAAAATAGAATTATTACACCTATACAAGCTGAAACCGTCGGTCGTTCGCCTCGTTTCATAGGTAGTCTAGTAAGTAGCTTTTGCTACTATAATTGCTGGTACATATAATACCTTTGTCCATACTTGCCCAAACTTTTTACAATTACAAATCCATTTCAAGTTTTGCCACCGAATACTCTTTTATTATTGTGAGTCTGTGTTCTAAAATCTCACTCACGCACTTTGTATAATTAGACTGCTTATACAAATACGAATGAACTTTATAGCATCGGCTCATCACACCAAACACTTTTTAAGAGGTGTTGCATTTCTCTTTTGGACAACAAAAAAAGACTACTTATAGCAATAAAACTATAAGTAATCTAATTTGGTATTATTCCTATTCAATTAAGCCCTAAAATTAATTTTAAGGCGATTTTATTTTAATGTAAAGATTTCCTCTTTATAATATTAATAGTAGATTATCTGTTATTATATCTAACCAACATCTAACAAATATCTAACATTTTTTCAAAAAACTTGAAATTTTTAAAAAATTATAGTGGTATATATTTATCAATAAAAGTTAATAAAAGGTGCTAAAAGTCCACTGTTTTATAGTGGTTAAAGAATAGCATTTATTACTTATAATTAATAAATGTTAAAATTCTTTAAAGACTCAAAATCTGTTGTCAGTGATGGCGTGTGGGTTCGAGTCCCACCACCGGCACCAATGACATTTCTGTTCGAACTAATAGAACAGACAAATACAAATATCATTCAGAAATGGATGGTATTTTTTTGTTGCAAAAATTCCTTTCAGTAGGTATCAAAATAGTAAATTTGCCTCGCAGAGCCCCCGAGTTATGATGGTACGTCATAACTCATAGGGGGTTAGGACTTATGACAGAATCAAAGTCCTGTGGTTTGAAGAAAATTCAAGGAGGTGGTTTTATTGGAGCAAGAATTAGCATATTCTTTTCACTTAGGTAGTGATAAAAACAAAAGCAAATTGGCAAAGAAAGTTTCCAAAGGAAATGTATCAGGTACTACTTCTCTTTCTAATAATGCAATTCAAAATGCTAATGATTTATCAAGAGTTAATAAGCATAATTTAAGAGATTATGATAATCAAAGAGAATTAATTAGAACAATTTATGGAACAAATGATATTGTAAATGATGTTAAGCAAGTATATTTAGATGAATTTGAAAAAGCAAGACTAGAATATAATAACAAACAAACTCGTGAAGATAGAAAAATTGAAGATTATTTCAAAAAAGTATGCGATTCACAAAATGATATAGCTTGTGAAATTATAATAGAACTTGGAGATATGGACTTTTGGAATGATAAAGACCAAGAATATAGATTAAAAATGATTGATGTATATAATGAACAAATAAAGGATTTAATTAAAATTGTACCAACTTTTAAAATAGCAAATGCTACAATACATTTTGATGAAGAATATAGAATTACTTTAATAAATTTCGCAAAATACAGACTTGTAGTGTTTACAATGGCTAAAATTATGGAAATGGAAACATCAGAAAGAAATAAGATTATTTTGTATTTATCCTGGAAATTCGGTAAAACTGCTTGCAATTTTATGTAAAATTATGTATAATATAAGTTGATATAGGCAATGTCCTGTGTCGTTTTCCTTTTTTCACTAATTAGTGAGAGGAGCTTCCTCAAACTTTTTGGTTTTACATATATGTCACTATCAACAAGAACAGTATTTAGGAGGAAAATTTATGGTAAGTCTTTTTTTTATTTTGTTTTTGGCGATTTTGGTGTTTTCCATTGTACAATTTATAAAATATCTGAAGGAATATGATTTTGATGAAGGACCGGCAGGATTTTATTTGGTAATGATTATTGTCTTTGGAATTTTAACAGCCATATTCTTTATTTGGACTTTTTCACTTATTAACACAGTGGGAACTGGAAGTACCATTGAGAGAAAAATCGCAATGTATGAAGAAGAAAACGCATCTATTGAAGAAAGTATCGATGTTACTGTAAGAAACTATATGGATTTTGAAGCGAGTACATATGGTGAATTAAAAGACAAAGATGCCATCAATCTAGTTTCTCTTTTTCCAGAGTTAAAATCTGATAGCTTGGTTCAAAAACAGATTGAAGTTTATCTTGCAAACAATGCTAAAATCAAAGAACTAAAAGAAGATGAGATTGATCTATCAAAGGCAAAATGGAAATTATACTTTGGTAGATAAGAAAATTAAAAAGAAAATTATTTCTTTTCCCTCGTAAGAGGGTTTCTTTTTTTACAAAATATCTTGTATTTTATAAAAAATATGATATACTTTAATAAATTGATTGATATTTGTATCAATCGTCAAGAGAGCCAAAAGTTGTAAATAACTACTTCGTTGGCACCAAGATTAGTTTGCAGAAGCCACTAATTTATTAGAAGAAGTTGAAGAGTCCCATTCCTCAATTTCTTTTTTTGTTTTAAAAGTACATGTAATTACTTGTGCCGAAAGTTGTTTTGAATTACAATCTAAATGAGCATATATATTTGCAGTAGTTGAAAAGTTTGTGATATAATACATATATGATTGGAGGTTTCAAATGGAAATAAATTACCCACCATATACAATAACTGATAAAATGCTAAATTATGTATCAGATATAATGAAAAAAATTGGAGAAGCAAATTATTTTGAAAGTTTAAATAGATACCCAGAATTAAGAAGAAAATCAAGAATAAGGTCAATACATTCATCTTTAGCAATAGAAAATAACCAATTATCATTATTTCAAGTTGAAGATGTAATAAATGGAAAGCCTGTAATTGGAGAACAAAAAGATATTCAAGAAGTCAAAAATGCTTATAATGCTTATGAGCAAATTGATAAAGTAAATCCATATTCTGTAGAAGATTTAAAGAAAATACACGGAATATTAACTTTTCTAATTGAAAAGGATGCAGGTAAATTTAGAAATCACGGCGAAGGCGTTTATGATGGAGATATATGTATTTTTACTTGTCCACCACATAGATTAGTACCTACTTTAATGGATAACTTATTTAATTGGATGAATGAAGTTAGAGATAAAATAAATCCTTTAATTTTATCTTCTATATTTCATTATGAATTTGTGTTTATACACCCATTTCACGATGGAAATGGAAGAACAGCAAGACTATGGCAAACTGCGATTCTTTCACATTGGGAAAAAGCATTTACTTATTTACCTATTGAAAGTATGATAAAGAAAAATCAAGAAGAATATTATACTGTTATTCAAAATTGTAATAATGCAGGAAACTCAACAGAATTTATAGAGTTTATGCTAAAAATGATAAATGATACAATAGATGAAATGAGTAATTCAAAAGAAATGAAAGATAAATCTATGTTACTACTTTCTGAAAACGAACAAAAAGTATTAGAATGTATTAAGAAAAATGTTATTATTGGAGCAAAAGAAATTATAGAACAAACTAAAATAGCAGATAGAACTGTTAGAAGAATATTAAAGAAACTCGTTGATAATAAAACTATTGAAAGTGTTGGGAATACTGAAAAAACACCAAATAAAAAATACAAATTGGCAGAGTAGTGGCAGAGTAATGGCAGAGTTGAAGAATAATGAGATTAACTTCATTATTCTTTTTTAATGTTAAAATAATAAAAAAATATTAAATTTTTATTACAAACCATTTAAATTGTCATATTTGTTGTAAAAACAATAATGGTGAAGTTGCTAAAAATTATAAAAGAGTGTATAATTTATATGAATTTTAATAGAAAAAATATAGAAAGAAGGAATTGTTTTGAAAATTTTAGCTGTTGGAGATATAGTTGGAAATATAGGAATAAGAGAGTTGAAAAACAAGTTATATCAATTAAGGCAAAAAGAAGGAATTGATTTTGTAATAGTAAATGGAGAAAATGCTGCAGAAGGAATGGGAATTACAGAGAAAAACTTTAATGACATTATCTCTCAAAATGTAGATGTAGTTACTATGGGAAACCACACATGGGGAAAAAAGGAAATTTTTAAATTTATAGATCATCCTAAATTAATCAGACCAGCAAATTATCCAAAAGGAGTGGTTGGAAAAGGATATGGAATATATGAATGTAAAAATAAAAAAATAGCAGTCATAAACCTTATAGGAAGAGTATATATAAATATATTATCAGATAATCCATTTTTAATAGCAAAAAACATAATAAAGAAAATAAAAGACAAAGTAGACATGATATTTGTGGACTTTCATGCAGAAGCAACAGGAGAAAAGATAACAATGGGACATTACTTAGATGGTAAAGTTACAGCAGTTTTTGGAACACATACGCATGTCCAAACAGCAGATGAAAAAATATTGCCAAAAGGAACAGCTTTTATTAGTGATATAGGAATGACAGGACCTAAAAATTCAGCACTTGGAATGGATATATCAGTTGTAATAAAAAGATTTGAAACAGCATTACCAGAAAAATATAAAATGGCAACAGGAGAAGGTATGCTAAATGGCGTAATTTTTGATGTTGATGATAATACAAATAAAGTAACCAAAATAACAAGAATAGATATGTAAGTTTTCTAACTAAAAGATATAAAATAGTACTTAAAATTAAAAAAAGAAAAAATGTCGAAATAGTAGATTTATTGCGATGAAAACCTATAATTTTTTATAAAAAATACTTTACACTAATTTCCAAATATTGTAAAATACAAAATGTAAAAGTTGCAACAAAAAAATAAAAATTATAGGAGGCAAAAGAAAATGGAAGTTTTAAAAATTTCATCAAAATCAAACCCTAATTCAGTAGCAGGAGCTATTGCTGGATTAGTAAAAGAATCAAACAAGGCAGAAATGCAAGCAATCGGAGCAGGAGCATTAAATCAAGCGGTAAAAGCTGTTGCAATAGCAAGAGGCTTTGTAGCACCGGCAGGTGTAGACTTAGTATGTATCCCGGCATTTGCGGAGGTCGAGGTAGAAGGAGAAGATAGAACAGGAATAAAGTTGATAGTTGAGTCAAGAGGATAAATTATAGAAGTGGAACGTTAGGGACGGGTCAAATTGTACCAAAATGGAACGATTTGGCCCGTCCCTAACGTTCCACTTGACAATTATGGAATATTATGAAAAAATACAAAAGATAATAAAAAATATGAAAGGAATGAGTAAATTATGGAAAAAAAGAGAGGATTTGAAATAGCAAAAGGATTTGAAGATAAAAATATAAATCTTCCAATAAGAAAAACAAAATATAGTGCAGGATATGATATTGAATCAGCAGAGGATATAGTTATACCAAGTTTCAAAAAAGGAATGAATCCAACATTAGTAAAAACAGGATTAAAAGCATATATGCAAGATGATGAAGTGCTATTATTATATAATCGTAGTTCTAATCCAAAAAAGAAAGGTTTAATATTATCAAATAGTGTGGGAGTAGTAGATAAAGACTATTATGGTAATCCTGATAATGATGGACATATTATGTTTGCTTTTTATAATATTAAAGATGAAGATATCACAATAAAAAAAGGAGAAGCAATTGGACAAGCTATTTTTCAAAAGTATTTAGTTACAGATGATGATATAGCAGAAGGAGAAAGAGTTGGAGGTTTTGGCTCAACAAATAAATAAGTGTTGCAATTCACACTCTAAATAATTTTAATAAGAATATATATATTAATATTTCATGAATTCTCGGCTCAATATGAGCATTTGAGACGGTGAATTTTAATATATAAAATGCATTTTCTAACAAAAAGCAAGAAGTGAATTTGTTTAAATAATAGTATAAAAACTAAAAAAAATTATCCTTAGAGCAGTAAGGGATACAGAAGAAATACACATAAAAAACAACGGTAATGGCTTTGACTTTTACCGTTTTTTGGTGTATAATAGATATGGTTAAAAAATCCAATAAAGTTATAAAAAGGTATTGACATAACTTTATTATATTTTTTCTGCCAAATAAATAAAAATGCTGAAAGGAGTGACTTACATGTTCAATGTAGGAGACAAAATTGTATACCCAATGCACGGGGCAGGAACAATAACTGCAATAGAAGAAAAAGACATCTTAGGACAAAAGCAATCATATTATATTTTAAAAATGCCAGGTGAGGTTAAAGTAATGGTACCAACTGCAAAAGCAGAAGAAGTTGGGGTTAGAAATATAATTAATAAAGAATCAGCAGATAAAGTATTTGGAGTTTTAGAGCAAGACGAAACAGCTATGGATAAAAATTGGAATAAACGTTATAGAGATAACATGGAGAAGATGAAGAGTGGAGATATCTACGAAATAGCTGATGTAGTTAGAAACCTAAGCTTTAAACAAAAAGAAAAAGGGCTTTCAACAGGAGAGAAAAAGATGCTAAACAACGCAAAACAAATCTTAGTTAGTGAATTAGTTTTGGCAGAACATGCAACACAAGAAGAAGTTGAACAACTTGTAGAAAATAAAATCAATACATCATTTAAAATGTTTAGAGCAGAAGATGTATCAACAGAAAGTGTAGTAAATAAATTTATTCCGTTCGAAGGAACAGGAACAAATAACAATTAAACAAGATTAAAAAAATAAAAGGAAAAAGAGATACCTTTTTTGATAGAAAATTCTATTTAAAAGGTATTTTTGTTATTATTGAAAAAAATGTTGCATCCATATATACTTTCTGGTATAATGATAAAAGTAAGAAAAAATGTAAAAGGAGCGAGAAAATGGAAAACTATATAGGAAAAATGAATTTCATAAATATTTCAGCTATTTTCTTAATAGTTGCGCTATTTTCATTTTTGTTTTAAGTAAGGATTTTTTGTTCCTTATTTTTTTTTGCATTCTAGAAATTTATATTTCTCAAATGCAAAAAATATCAATCATTTATAATACATAAAAATTTAATATATATGGATGGAGGTTAATATGAAAACATTTAACAAAAAAATTGTGCTAGAAGATGGAGAAGAATATCTTGGGTATGGATTTGGAGCTGATAAAGAAGCTATTTGTGAAATTGTATTTAATACTTCAATGGTTGGATATCAAGAAATTGTTTCTGACCCATCATATACATATCAAATGGTAGTAATGACATATCCACTAATCGGAAATTATGGAATTACAGATGAAGATTATGAATCAAAACAACCTACAATGGGAGGAATGGTAGTAAGAGAGTATAATGATTTGCCAAGTAATTTCCGTTATACAAAAACATTGTCAGAATATCTAGAAGAAAATGATATACCAGGAATTTCAGGTGTTGATACCAGAAAATTAACAAGAAGTATCAGAGATAAAGGAAGCAGAAAGGTTATCATTACAGATATTACAACAAGTAAAGAAGATGCTTTGAAAAAGTTAAAAGAATATGATATTCCAAAAGACGCAGTATCAAAAGTAAGTTGTAAAAAGAAATGGTATTCAAGAACAGCTAATTATAAATATAATGTTGTAGCAGTTGACTGTGGTATTAAATTAAATATTGTTAGAAGTTTAAATAAAAGAGGTTGTAATGTAACAATTGTGCCATATAATACAACAGCAAAAGAGATTGAAAGCTTAAAACCAGATGGAGTCTTTTTATCAAATGGACCAGGAGACCCAGAAGATGTAAAAGAGGTAATTAAACTTGTAAAAGAATTGAGAGGAAAATATCCAATCTTTGGGATTTGTTTAGGACATCAAATGATTAGTTTAGCATATGGAGCAAAAACATATAAACTAAAATTTGGACATAGAGGTGGAAACCACCCTGTACTAAATTTAGAAACAGATAAGATTGAGATTACAAGCCAAAACCACAGTTATGCAGTAGATGAGAAGACTTTAGAAAATACAGATTTAGTTGTAACACATAAAAATATTTTGGATAATACAATTGAGGGGGTTGAATGTAAAAAAGATAAAGTGTTTAGTGTACAATATCATCCTGAAAGTGCACCAGGACCACAGGATAGTGGATACTTGTTTGATAAGTTTATCAAAATTATGGGGGAATTCGAAAGATAAGAAAAGTGTGCGTTAGCGAAATCAAAGATTTCGACGCACAGAGGTGAAGACTGCTTCGCAGTACTTCACAAATATAGGAAACTTAACCTTTTTGTATACGAAAAAATCCATATAGGGTCAAGATATAAGCAGATTTTTTCTATACAATAATTGAATATACTAATTCTTTTTCGAATTTAGTAAAAAAGTTATAAATACAAATCGTTTTTAAATGAAAGGAATGAATAAAATGCCAAAAAGAAAAGATATAAAAACCGTATTAGTTATTGGTTCTGGACCAATTGTAATTGGACAAGCAGCAGAGTTTGATTATGCTGGAACACAAGCTTGTTTAGCACTAAAAGAAGAAGGATATAAAGTTATATTAGTAAATTCAAACCCAGCAACAATCATGACAGACACATCTATTGCAGATAAAGTATATATGGAACCATTGACCTTAGAGTATGTTGCAAAAATTATTAGATATGAAAGACCAGATGCTATTTTACCAGGAATTGGAGGACAAACTGGATTAAATATTGCAATGCAGTTATATAGAAAAGGAGTTTTACAAGAATGTCAAGTAGAACTTTTAGGAACTAGTAGTGAAAGTATTGAAAGAGCAGAAGATAGAGAAAAATTCAAAGAATTATGCCAAGAATTAGGAGAGCCTGTATTAGAATCTATCATTGCAGAATCAGAAGAAGAAGGTATAGAAGCTGCCAAAAAGATTGGTTATCCAGTAGTTTTAAGACCAGCATTTACTTTAGGGGGAACAGGTGGAGGATTTGCAGATAATGAAGAAGAACTGAAAGATTTAATAAAACATGCTTTAAAACTTTCACCAGTAAATCAAGTATTAGTAGAAAAAAGTATTAAAGGATATAAAGAGATTGAATATGAGGTAATGAGAGATCATAATGATACAGCAATAACCATTTGTAACATGGAAAACTTAGACCCAGTAGGTATCCATACAGGAGATTCTATTGTTGTTGCACCAAGTCAAACACTAACGAATAAAGAATATCAATTATTAAGAGATAGTGCCTTAAAAATTATTAGAGCCCTAAAAATAGAGGGGGGATGTAATGTTCAATTTGCTTTAGACCCACATTCTTTTAACTATTATGTAATAGAAGTAAATCCAAGAGTATCTCGTTCATCAGCTTTAGCTTCAAAAGCAAGTGGATATCCAATAGCTAGAGTTTCAGCAAAAATTGCAGTAGGTATGAGATTAGAAGAAATACCATTAGCAAATACTCCAGCAAGTTTTGAACCAGCCTTAGACTATATTGTTTGTAAAATACCAAGATTCCCATTTGACAAATTTACACTTGCTTCTAACAAACTAAGCACACAAATGAAGGCAACAGGAGAAGTTATGAGTGTTGGAAGAACTTTTGAAGAAAGTCTACTAAAAGCAGTAAGGTCGTTAGAAACGGGGGTATGTCATATTTATCATAAAAAGTTTGATAAAATGGAAACAGAAGAAATGATGACATATATAAAAGATGGAACAGATGATAGAATTTATGCCATTGCAGAGTTGATGAGAAGAAATGTAGATTTAGGATTAATATATAATACAACAAAAATTGATATGTTTTTCTTAGATAAAATTAAAAATATCATAGATGAGGAAAAAGTTTTAGTACAAAATATAGGTGATATAGAAGTATTAAAAGAAGTCAAAAAAATGGGATTTAGTGATAAATATATTGCAAAAGTATGGAAGAAAAAAGAAGCAGATATTTATGAATTAAGAAAGAAAAACAAGATTTATCCTGTATATAAAATGATAGATACATGTAGTAGTGAATTTGAAAGCTATGTACCATATTTCTATTCAACATATGAAGAAGAAAATGAATCAATTGTAAGTGATAAGAAAAAAATTATCGTATTAGGTGCAGGACCAATTAGAATTGGACAAGGTGTAGAGTTCGATTATTCAACAGTACATGCAGTAAAAACAATCAAAGAAGCAGGATATGAAGCAATAATTATAAACAATAACCCAGAAACAGTTTCAACAGACTATACAACAAGTGACAAGCTATATTTTGAACCATTGACAGTAGAAGATGTTATGAATATTATAGATTTAGAAAAACCAGAAGGTGTTGTTACAGCGTTAGGAGGACAAACAGCTATCAATCTTGCAGGACCACTTTCAAAATTAGGTGTTAAAATTATTGGTACAGATGTTAATGCCATTGAAAAAGCAGAAAATAGAGATGCATTTGAAAGAGTAATGAAAGAATTAAAACTATTACAACCAAAAGGAGAAGCTGTAACAAATATAGAAGATGGAATCAAAGTTGCAAGTGAAATTGGGTATCCAGTATTAGTAAGACCAAGCTATGTATTAGGTGGAAGAGCAATGCAAATTGTTTCTAATCAAAAAGCATTAGAAAAATACTTAAAAACAGCTGTAGAAATCAATACAGAACAACCTGTATTAGTAGATAAATATATAACAGGAAAAGAATTAGAAGTAGATGCAGTCTGTGATGGAAAAGATGTATTCATACCTGGAATTATGGAACATGTTGAAAAAACAGGAATTCACTCAGGAGATAGTATTAGTGTATATCCAACCTTTAGTGTTAGCCAAAAAGCAAAAGGCACAATTATAGATTATACCGTAAAATTAGGATTAGGAATTGGCATTGTAGGATTATATAATATCCAATTTATCGTGGATAAAAACGAAGATGTTTATGTCATAGAAGTAAATCCAAGGTCATCTAGAACAGTACCATTTATTTCAAAATCAACAGGTTACTCTTTAGCAGATATTGGAACATTAGCTATGCTTGGAAAATCTTTAAAAGAACAAGGAATTGATGTTGTGTATCCAAAAGAGAAAGAAAAATGGTATGTAAAGGCACCAGCATTCTCATTCTCAAAATTATCAGGATTAGATGCGACACTTTCTCCAGAAATGAAATCAACAGGAGAAGCCATTGGATATGATAAAAAATTAACAAGAGCACTATATAAAGCATTGCAATCTACAGGAATGAAACTTGCAAATTATGGAACAATTTTTGTTACAATAGCAGATAAAGACAAAGAAGAAGCACTACCTTTAATTAGAAGATTCTATAACTTAGGATTCAATATAGAAGCAACAAAAGGAACAGCAAAATTCTTGAAAGAACATGGAATTAGAACAAGAGTGAAAAAGAAAATAAGTGAAGGTAGTGAAGAAATTTTAGAATCTTTAAGAAAAGGATATGTTAGTTATGTAATTAATACAAGAAATATAGATTCAATTGACCAAGAAACAGATGGTAGTTACATTAGAAGGTGTGCAACAGAAAATAATGTACCAATGTTTACAGCATTAGATACAGTAAGAGCAGTACTAGATGTGTTAGAAGAAATTACACTTGGAATATCAACAATTGATGGGAAATAAGGGACGTTCCTTGTCATGAGTGTCAAAATCTCCGTCCCCATTGACACAAAATATTTAATTTGATATATTAAAAATAAGGAGGAGAGGTTAATGAGAAAAAATATTAAAACAACAGAGGCAATATTTCCAATGCCAGTATTAATGATTGCGACATATAATGAAGATGGAAGTATAGATGTAATGAATGCCGCTTGGGGGACTATGTTAGGAAGAGACCAAGTTGTGTTAAATTTAACAGAAACACATAAAACTGTAAAAAATATCAAAGAGAGAAAAGCATTTACTGTTAGTATTGCAGATGCAGAGCATGTTGTAGAAGCAGATTATTTTGGGATTGTATCAGGAAATAATACTAAAGATAAATTTGAAAATAGCAAGTTAACTAGTACAAAATCTACAATTGTAGATGCACCAATTATTAACGAATTTCCAATATGTATGGAATGTGAATTTATAGAATATCAAGATGATAAATATGGTTGTGGAGTAATAGGAAAAGTAGTAAATGTAACTGCTGATGAAAGTGTAATGAATGGAGACAATGTAGATGTTTCTCTAATAAATGCGATAACATTTGATCCATACACTCATGGATATTATAAAATAGGAGAAAGAGTAGGTAATGCATTTAAAGATGGAATGAAATTAAAGAATAGATAATAAAAAAGGAACTACATTTTTATAGTTCCTTTAATTGTATTACTTTTTTTATTTAAGTTGACTGTAATATAATCATCTAATATCAAGATAGAAGAGGTATAAAAAGTTATAAATATTATAAAAATACCAACCTTTTTACTTTAAAATCGTGTAATAAGTGGAAACAGAAAAGAGGTGCTAGCTTGAATGAAGTAAAATTAATTGTAAAGTGCCAAAAAGGAGAAAAAGAAGCTTTTAATGAATTAATTACAATATATTATCCATATGTATCAAAGTTTCTAATAAAATTGACAGCAAATGAAGAAATTGCACAAGACCTAGTTCAAGAGACATTTTTAAAATTGGTAATACATATAGATAAATTTGATGTAAAAGGAAATGCAATGTTTAGTACATATCTCATGAAAATGGCAAAGAATTGTTATTTAGACTATTTAAAGAAAAATAAAAAAATTGCATCAGAAATTGATATAGAAACTATATCAGATACAATTTCAATAGAGGATAAAATTGCAGAAAAAAGCGAATTAGATATGGTATTAAGAGAAATTGATAAATTACCATTTGAACAAGCACAGGCGATAAAGCTAAAATATTTAGAAGAATATTCTTTAAAAGAAATTGCTGAAAAGATTGGAACAAAGCCAAAAACCATAAAGAGTAGGATACATGAAGGAAAGAAAAAATTAAAAAAGAGAATAAAAAGAGGAGGTAATGCATATGGATAAAAATTTACAAATCGTATTATCAAATTTAGAGCCAGAGATAGATAAAAAATGTTTTGAATTAAAACAAAAAACAAGAGAAAAAAGAATGCAAAAGTTATTTATATTAGCAATTATTCTATTATTATTTATGCCAAGCACACTGATTATACTAAATATAAATATTTGGGTATTTATTGTAGGTGCAATTAGTGTAATAGCACTTGCGATATTAATAATGTTGCCAATAGCCTTAAAGGAAAATGCAAGAGGTGAATGTTATGAATAAATTTATAGAAAAATTACAGTTTAAAAAGATTGTTATCTTTTATATAGCAATCGCTTTAATAGTAGGGATAACATTACTTGTATGTATAGGAGAAAAATTTCAAAACAAGCTAAAATTCATATATGATTATCACTATATTAAAGAAAGTCTTGAAAAAAATAATTATAATTTTGAAGATATAAAAGGAAAAATTCAAGAAATGTCAGACAATACTGAGGATGTAAAAGATATTCTGATTATGGATAAAGAAAATAAAATAACATATAGTACGAAAAGCTCAGAATTTGCTAATCAAGAAACTTTTACATTAAATAAAGCAGATGATATGCCAAATCACTATTTTATAAATGCAGATGATAATAATAATATATTTAGATTAACAAGTGATAAAGAACTAATTATAAGTACAGTATTATCAAACTTTGATACAGAAATTCAAAAGGAATGTGAAGATGAAGTTTTTTATGAAGAAAATTATCAAGATAAAAATGTTTATTTGTTAAGTTATATTACAAATGAAAATACAGGAGAAAAAATCTATTTTATAAATGAAATACATCCAGTTGAAAATGGAAAAACTTATATAAAAGTTGCATTAGCAGTTATGATGTTTTTCTTTATGATATATTGGGTATTACTTGCTTTATATATTTATCAAAATGCATTAAAATCAAAATTAAATCCATATTTATGGGGAGGTATTACATTAATTACAAATATAGCAGGTGTTATCATATATATTATTTACAAACAAAATCAAAAAACATGTTTTAAATGTGGTGCATCACAAGACAAAAGCCATATATATTGCACATATTGCGGGGCAAAATTAAATGAAACTTGTAAGAAATGTGGTTCTGTTGTAAATAACAATGATAAGTATTGTGCTAAATGTGGAGAAAAACATAAAAAAGAAGAATAGAAGAAATTATAATCTAGAAATAATTTAATTAAAACAAAAATTTTCTTAGAGTGAGATACTCTAAGAAAATTTTTAAAAGCCAAAACTCTTTGCAATTACTAGATTTTTAATGATTTTAAATTTGCTACCTACTTATTATTTTTACATTTTTATGGTAAATTATTTCATTTTTGTGGCTTTAATTTTTTTTATTTTTTTATTGACTTTAATATATTTTATTGATAAAATCTAAATAGAAAAAAATTTCTTAGAGTATCTCAATTAAAGATACTATAAAGAGATATTTTACTACAATATACTGACTTGATTTAATAAAACATGTAGAATGAAAATGTCAAAATCTATTTTTGTGAATAGGAAAGAACATTGAAAAAAACAAAAGAAAGGAAGATTTTTATGATAAGGAATAAAAATAAAGCTAATAATGGTATTACTCTAATAGCGTTAGTAATTACGATAATTGTTTTGTTAATATTAGCAGACTCCCACATATTTTTGAATATACCACAATAAATGAAAACCA
>CAKNJL010000021.1 GCA_930982035.1 uncultured Clostridium sp. | reverse complement strand
ATTTCAGTCTGATTTTTTACAGCCTAACCCTCAATAACATACTAAACATTATAGTGTTATTAATTTTAGCTGGAGTGACAATAGCAACATTAACAGGAGATAACGGAATATTAACAAAAGCACAACAGGCAAAAACAGAAACAGAAGAAGCAGAAGAAGATGAACTAAGAAAATTAACAGCATTAGAGGCTTCAACAAATTTAGAAAATCATCCATACACTGACAAAAACGGGAATATTGCAACAGTCCCTGCAGGATTTGCAGTATCACAAGTAGAAGGTGAAAATATAATTGATGATGGACTAGTAGTAATAGATTCAAATGGAAATGAATTTGTATGGGTGCCGGTAGAAATAACAGAAGAAGAAAAAGATGCAGGAGTAACGTTTGAAAGCAAATACCCAAGAACAGAGTTTGCGGACAATGTTCCAATAACAGGATTAAGTGCAAATTATACAGAGCCATATGCAAATGGTTATGAAGGAGAATATAAAGAATACCAAGAAATGATACAAAGCGTAACAGAGTATGGAGGATTTTATGTAGGAAGATATGAAGCAGGATGTAATATTCAAAGAACAGATGATAATAAAACAACAGCACAAACTGTAGTAGTAAAAAAAGGAGTATATGTTTATAACTATGTACCATGGGGAAATGAGCCAAATGATATAGGAATAACAACAGGACATGGAACAAATTGGGATGGAATAACAGGAGCAGTAAAGTTATCAAAGAACTTTGCAACAGAAAATGATTATGATACAAATCAAGTAACAAGCACATTAATATACGGAATACAATGGGATATGATGTTAAGATATATAGCTGATGAAAATCATAATGTAAATAATAGTAGTAATTGGGGAAATTACAATAATTCAACAGGAGCTGCAGCAATAAATTGTGGTCCAATTAATATGAATTTTACAACAGGAAGAAATGAAGCATGGAAAGCAAAAAACATATATGATATAGCAGGAAATGAAGAGGAATGGACAATGGAAACTATTGGCTCTGGTATTTATATAGGTGCTAAAATTCCAAGAGGTGGTTATTTTAATCATGAGTATTCTACTCATCCAGCATCTTTTCGTGGGGATGCAGGGGCGTATTTATCTAATAGTAATATTTCATTCCGTATAGCTTTGTACATTAAATAAAAATTTATAAATACAACAAAAAAGTAAAAAACAGATATAGCTAAAAAGGCGAGAAAATAGTAAAAATAAAATTTTCACATATAATTTACAAGAAAGATGTTTTAAAAATATAACAAAATTGGTATATGTACTTTTAGAGGAAAAGAAGTAAGAATGGAAGTATTCTAGATTGTATAAAGTTAAATGTTCAATTAATATTTAAAGTGAATAAAAAAGTATTTATAGATTAATAAATATAATAGAAAAGTTCTTAGAGTTCAAAACTCTAAGAAAATTCTTAAATGTTCAAAGCTTGAAATTTAGGGGATTATTATAAATTTAAAACTAAAAAAATAAATTTATCAATAAAATTTTTTCCAAATATTTCAAGAAAAAAATCTGCAATTTTTGTTGACTTTACTATATTTTATTGTTAAAATTTAAGCATAAAAAATGTTCCTAGAGTTTTGAAATAGAAGTAAAAAAATAAGGAATAAAAAACTGTAATACACATACTTAATTCGATAAATATGTAAAATGCAGTATTTTCAAGCTAAGGAAATAGTGAAAGTTATAAAAAAATCTAGACAAAAAGATATAAAAAGCAAAAATCGGGAGGTAAACAAAAGAAAAAAGAATAAAAAACAAAAGGAAAGAAATAATAAAAAAGAAATACATAAGAAGGGAAGGATAAAGAATGAAAAAAATCAACATGAAGGAAAAAGGAATAACATTAATAGCGTTAGTAATTACAATT
Source organism: uncultured Clostridium sp. (assembly GCA_930982035.1). Taxonomy (GTDB): domain Bacteria; phylum Bacillota; class Clostridia; order TANB77; family CAG-508; genus CAG-269. The sequence continues at coordinate 27,731 of CAKNJL010000021.1, read as the reverse complement.
TTTGATTTTTTATACATCTTTAAGTAAAAAATGTAAGGATTCTATACTGGTTCTAAATATTGTCAGAGAATTTTTTTACCCTACTTTTTTGTCAAAGCTATTGATTTTTCAATTATTATAATGTAAAATATTGTCAATATAGCTAGAAGATAATGTATTAAAAATATAGTTAAATTAATAATTTTTATGAAATCTATTTAATAATCTTTAAATTTTTATTCAAAAGTTAATCAATTATAGTTATTAATTCTTAATATTCTAGTTCTAGAAATTCTTCTTTTATAATATAAAACAAAAATTCAAAAAACCTTATATTCTTAACAAAAATATTTTACAAAAGCAAGTATTCATCTTTTAATCCCATTAACTTTATTTTATCAAGATTTTGGCATTTGAGTTATATATGACAGTTTTTTTATCTAAATGATTATAAATTTCCAATTATATGTATGTAATAAAAAATAAAAATAGTAATTTTATATAAAAACTTCTAGCTATAAAAATAAAGATAATAAATTTAATTCATTAAAGTATTTTAATTCTTAATATAATCCAATTATGAATTGAAAATTATGGATTGAAATGCTTGAAAAAGCATTTTAAATTTATTACAATAGAAAGGAGAAGTGAACATGAAAAATAAAGAAGAAACAAATAAGGTAGAGATATTACCATTATCAAATGATTATGTATTTAAAAGAATATTTGCGAAAGGAGGCAATGAGAGAATATTAAAAAGTCTGCTAGAAGCAATATTAGAAATAGAAATACAAAAAATAGAAATAAAAAATCCAGAAATACCAAAAGAATCACTAAAAGAAAAATTAAGTATATTAGACATAAAAGCAGAAATAAACGATAACATTATGCTTGATATTGAAATGCAAGTAGGAAATACAACAGCAATAGATAAAAGACTAGTTGTATATAGTTCAAAATTAGTAGCAGGAGATATAAAAGTATCAGAAAAATATCCAGATGCAAAAAATACAATAGTAATATGTATAACAACAGACAACATATTAAAAAGAAATGCTTACTTAAGTATAGCAAAATTAAAATTTGAAAAAACACAAGAAAAAAGATATGCAGAAATGGGATATGAAAAAGAAGATGAATATTTAACAGATATGATAAGTTATTACATAATAGAGTTAACAAAATTTAAAGAAAACAAACCAAGAACAGGGGATTTATTAGAAAAATGGTTATTGGTAATAGGGGGCGATGAAGAAATGATGAAAAAGTGTAAAAAAGAAGAAGGGGAAATTAAAGAGGCAATAGAGCAATTAGAGGAAATGAGTGCAGATGAAAAAGAAAGAGAAATATATGAAATGAGAGAAAGAAATAGATTAGTTTATAATACGGAAATGTATGAGGCAAGACGAAAGGGACTAGAGGAAGGAGAAAAAATACGGAGAAGAACGTGGAGAACTAAAAAAATCAAAGGAAATAGCCAAAAAATTGTTAGAAAAAAATATAAGTATTGAAATAATAGCAGAAACAACAGGATTAACAAGAGAAGAAATAGAGAATATAAAAGAATAATAAATTTGATTTTGTTCAGACTATTTTTCTAAAAATGATAAGAGAAAAATCAATATAGATATAAATAATAATTATACAGAAATAGCAAGAAAAATAGTGTGAAAAATAAGAAAGGAACGTGATTAAAATGATGCAAGAAAATAAAATAAGAACAAGAGTTGCAGGAATTCTACCAATGGAAGGTGGATTAGCATTAATGCACAGAAAAAATGTAAAAAGAAATAAAGAATATCAAGAATATTATGCATTCCCAGGAGGAGGGTTAGAAGAAGGAGAAACAATAGAAGAATGTGTAATAAGAGAGATAAAAGAAGAATTTGGAATTAATGTAAAAGCAATAAAAAAATTATACGAATTAGAAAACAATAAATTAAACATGAAAGAATACTTTTTCTTATGCGAATATATAGACGGAGAATTTGGGACTGGAGAAGGTGAAGAGTATTCTAATAGTCCAAAGTATAAAGATGCAGGAGAATTCATCCCAGAAATAGTAAAAAAGGAAGATATAGCAGATATAGTATTATTACCTCCAGAAATAAAAGAAAAATTTTTACAAGATTTAAAAAATAATAAATTTAACTTTTAAGAACAATAGCGGGCTTTCTTAAACATTTTTCTGTTCATAACATTTCAAAGCCCGCGTCATTGTTCGGCGCCAAATTTTACGCTAGTAAAATTTGTGTGCAATCACTAGAGCAAAGCGACGTTCTTGTATAGGAAAGCATTAAAGTTTGTACTAATTTTATTTTTCATCGTTGGCTTTCTGTAAATTTATTCTGTGCCAATTTTATGCAAGTCAAAAATGTGTTTAATAAGTTCAAAATATAAAGTCACAATTATACCTGAAAACAGGCTCATTTAACTAATAACAAAAAAATGTCAAAAAAATCAAAAATTTGTTTGACATTTTTTTGTTTGTATGATATGATGATACAAAATATGAGAATGGAGTGAAGAAAATGCCAAGAAAGAAACCAGAATTAAATAGAAGAGAAAAATCAATATTACATTTTATCGAAAAACAAATTATGACACAAGGATATCCACCATCAGTAAGAGAGATAGGAAAAGCAGTAGGGCTAAACTCAACAGCAACAGTTCATGGATATTTAGCAAAACTAGAAGAAAAAGGATACATTAAGAAAAAAGATAAAAAAGGAAGAACATTAAGATTATTAAAAGGAGCATCAGGAGAGCCAAAAACAACATCAAGCAAAGACTTCTATACACAAAAAGAACTAGTAGAAGTACCTATTATAGGAAAGATAACAGCAGGAGAACCAATTTTAGCTGTAGAAAATGTTACAGATACATTTCCAATTCCAATTGACTTTGTAGGAAATTCAGAAAGTTTTATGTTGACAGTTAGAGGAGAAAGCATGATAGAAGCAGGAATTTTAGATGGAGATTATATTCTTGTAAAGAAACAAAACACAGCAAATAATGGAGAAATTGTTGTTGCATTAATAGGAGATGAAGCAACAGTAAAAACATTTTATAAAGAAGAAGACCATATTCGTCTACAACCAGAAAACTCTACAATGGATCCAATAATTGTACCAGATTGTGAAATATTAGGAAAAGTAGCAGGAGTATTTAGAAAAATGTAAAAAACAAAAGCGACATGAAATTTAATTAAAATGATAGATTATCAAATTATGTCGCTTTTGTTTTTTTTATGTATAGGAAATAATTTGTACACAAATTTTGCTAAAGTAAAATTTGGCACACGAACAAAGACATGACATGTTAGCTAACTAAAATGATAAAGTGTTGAAATAATGTTGTTTTTATTATTGGTTCACAAAAAATTCACAATAGAGATATTGACATATGACACTATGTCGCATATAATAAATAATACGGTGTTATTAAAATAATAAAAAGGTTTATGGATAAATCCTAATAGGAAAAATTATAAAGAAATTTTTCCAAACAACAAAAATCTAAATAAATGAAAGAAGGAGAGAGATATGCTAAAAGTATTAAAAAACTTAAAAAAGTCATTAGGAGCAGTAATTATTATTGTCATATTACTTTGTGTGCAAGCTTCTACAGATTTAGCATTACCAGATTATACTTCAAAGATTGTAAACGAAGGTATTCAAGCAGGTGGAATTACAAGTGTTGTACCAGAGGTAATAGCTAAAGAAGACATGGACAATATGCTGGTTTTCACAGATAAAGATGATGAAATATTAGAAAACTATACATTGATTTCAGCAAATAAGGAAAATAAATATGAGACACAAGACAAACATGATGAAAAAATTATAAAACAATATTTTGGAAATGACTATGAAATTAAAACAGATACTATTTATGTTTTAAAAGATATTAGTGATGAAGAAGAGGACACATTGGCAGGAATCATTGTAGACCCATTAATGGAATTGACAACTGTAACAAGTGAAGAAACATCAAATAAAATAAAAGAACAATTATTGCAAAATGTACCAGAAACACAAAAACAATATATGCAAAACATGTCATTAATGGAAATTATTGAACAAATGCCAGAAGAACAAAGAAACCAAGTTTTATCAGAATTTACGAAACAAATAGAGCAAATGAGTGATTCTATAAAAGAACAAGCAGTAATTTCATCTGTAAAACAAATTTATATAAATGCAGGAATTAATACAGATGATATTCAAAATAATTACATATTCAAGACTGGTCTACAAATGTTAGGAATTGCGCTAATCACAATGGTATGTGCAGTAACTATTATGTTATTATCTTCAAGAGTTGCAGCAAAATTAGGAAAAACTTTAAGAGAAAAAGTTTTCAAAAAAGTAATGACATTTTCAAATGCAGAATTAAATCAATTTTCAACAGCGTCATTAATTACACGTAGTACCAATGATGTGCAACAAATACAACAATTAATTACAATATTATTTAGAGTTGTTGTTTATGCACCAATTATAGGAATTGGTGGATTTGTTAGAGTTTTAACAACTACAGATAGTTCAATGGCTTGGATTATTGGTGTTGCAATTCTTGCAATATTATTTATAGTAGGAACACTATTTGCTATCGCAATGCCTAAATTTAGAAAATTGCAGGATTTAATAGATAAATTAAATGAAGTTTCAAGAGAAATTCTTACAGGATTACCAGTTATAAGAGCATTTAACACAGAAAAGAAAGAGGAAGCAAGATTTGATGTAGCAAACAAAGACTTAATGAAAACAAATTTATTTGTTAATAAAGCAATGTCAATGATGATGCCTTTATTGATGTTTATTATGAATGCAATTATGATATTAATTGTTTGGGTTGGAGGACATAATGTTGACCAAGGAATTATGCAAGTTGGTGACATGATGGCATTTATCCAATATACAATGCAAATTGTTATGGCATTCTTAATGATATCTATGATATCTATTATGCTTCCTAGAGCGGCAGTTTCTGCAAGAAGAATCAATGAAGTAATAGAATCAGAGCCAAGTATCAAAGATAAAAAAGAAACAAAGAAATTTGACCCAAATAAAAAAGGCTTAGTAGAATTTAAAAATGTTTCATTTAGATATCCTGATGCAGATACGGAAATTTTGGAAGATATTAATTTTACAGCAGAACCAGGAAAAACCACAGCCATTATTGGAAGTACAGGAAGTGGAAAATCAACTGTTGTAAACTTAATACCAAGATTTTATGATGTTACAGGTGGAGAATTATGTATTGATGGTGTAAACGTAAAAGATGTCTCTCAAAAAGATTTAAGAGATATTATAGGATTTGTACCACAAAAAGGTGTATTATTCTCTGGAACAATCGAATCTAACATAAAATACTCTGATGAAAACATGTCAGATGAAAGAATGGTAGAAGCAGCCGAAATCGCTCAAGCAACAGAATTTATAAATGAAAAAGAAAATAAATATCAAGACCCAATCGCACAAGGTGGAGGAAACGTATCAGGAGGTCAAAAACAAAGATTATCTATTGCAAGAGCAATTGCAAAAGATCCAGAAATTTTTGTATTTGACGATAGTTTCTCAGCTTTAGACTTTAAAACAGATAGCGCATTAAGAGAAGCATTAGCAACAAGAACGAAAAATAAAACAGTCATCATAGTAGCTCAAAGAATTAGTACCATTTTAAATGCAGATAAAATTATTGTATTAGAAGAAGGAAAAATGGTAGGAATTGGTACACATGAAGAATTGATGAAAAATAATGAAACATATAGGCAAATTGCCTTATCACAATTGTCTGAAGAAGAATTAGGCGAGAAAGGAGGTAAGTAATATGCCAGGACCAATGGGAGGACCTAGAAGAGGTCAAACAACAGAAAAAGCAAAAGATTTTAAGAAAACTACAAAAAAATTAATACGTTCATATTTAGTAGATTACAAAATACCAATCATCATTGTTATGATATTTGCGATAGGTAGTACTATATTTACAATTGTAGGACCAAAAATATTAGGAAATGCAACAACAGAAATCTTTAATGGATTAGTTAGCAAATTAAGCGGTGGAACTGGTATTGATTTTGGAAAAGTAGGTCAAATTGCTTTAACATTATTAGGATTATATGTAATAAGTGCATTATTCTCTTTTGTACAAAGATTTTTGATGACAAATGTAGCTCAAAAAATTACATATAAATTAAGAAATGATATTGCTATTAAAATAAATAAATTACCAATGAAATATTTTGATAAGAAAACAAATGGAGAAGTCTTATCAATTATCACAAACGATATTGATACATTAAGTATGAACCTAAATCAAAGTATAACAGAAATTATCACATCTATATGTACAATTATTGGTATTTTAGTAATGATGTTCTCAATTAGTTGGCAAATGACATTAATATCATTAGTAATTTTACCAATAGCAGGTATATTAGTTACATTTATAGTAAAAAAATCACAAAAATACTTTACAAGACAACAAGACTACTTAGGACATGTAAATGGTCAAGTAGAAGAAATATATGGAGGATTAAATATTGTAAAAGTATTTAATGCAGAGCAAAAAGTAACAAAAGACTTTGAAAAAGCCAATGACGAACTATATCATTCAGGATGGAAATCACAATTCTTATCAGGTTTAATGCATCCAGTTATGAACTTTATATCAAATGTAGGATATGTAGCAGTAGCAGTAGCTGGTGGATATTTAGCAATTAATGGAACAATTACAGTAGGTAATATTCAAAGTTTTATACAATATAACAAACAATTTACACAACCAATAAATCAATTGGCACAAATATCAAATATGCTACAAGCAATGATGGCTGCAGCAGAAAGAATTTTTGAATTCTTAGAAGAACCAGAAGAAGTAGTGACAGCAAAAGGAAATATTGATACATCAAAATTAAAAGGAAATGTACAATTTAAACATGTTAAATTTGGATATGATCCAGAAAGAACTATAATAAACGATTTCAATGCTGATGTACATGAAGGACAAAAAATAGCAATTGTTGGACCAACAGGAGCCGGAAAAACAACAATGGTAAAATTGTTGATGAGATTTTATGATGTAACAAGTGGAGAAATAGATGTTGATGGTCATAATGTAAAAGACTTTGATAGAGGCGAACTTCGTAAAATGTTTGGTATGGTATTGCAAGATACATGGTTATTTGGTGGAACAGTAAAAGAAAATATCAAATATAGTAAAGAAGATGCAACAGATACAGAAGTCGTAGAGGCAGCAAAAGCAGCACATGTACATCACTTTATCAAAACATTACCAAATGGATATAACTCTATGATAAATGAAGAATCAACAAATATATCAGCAGGTCAGAAACAATTACTTACAATAGCCAGAGTTATATTAGCAGACCCTAAAATTTTGATACTAGATGAAGCAACAAGCTCAATAGATACAAGAACAGAAATACAAATACAATCAGCAATGGATAATCTAATGAAAGGTAGAACAAGCTTTATAATTGCACATAGATTATCAACTATAAAAAATGCAGATTTGATTTTAGTAATGAATCATGGAGATATTGTGGAACAAGGAAAACATGAAGAATTACTTGCTAAAAATGGATTTTATGCTGATTTGTATAATTCACAATTCGACGAGCTTTGATGGATGAAAAAGTAGAATATTTTGTAGCATATGAGAAAGAGCATTTTGAGAATATCTCCACGAAACACAAAGACCAAATGAAAAATATTATAAATGGTAGAAAATTTAATGTTAAGTGGGCTTTGCCACTTAACGATTTTGAAATAGAAATTAAGAAAGAAAATAAAGTATATGATGATTTATAATCATATGCTTTATTTTTTGTGTGATTCATAAAGTAAATAAGTTTTTAAATAAAAAAATTAAGTCTTATAGATTGTGCACTATTAAAAATGATGGTCAATCATGAAGGTTTAACTAGAAATAAAAGCTAAAATTGCTTCCTTTTTTTGCCTTTTTATGATAATATTATAAAAATAAATGATTAGGTTTATTATGAAAGGAAGCTGTTAATGAAAATATCTTTTGTTGAAATTCAAAATTTTAGAAAATTAAAGCAATGTAAAATTGAATTTGGAAAGACTAACACTTTATTTGTTGGCCCTAATAATAGTGGAAAAACATCAGCTATGGAAGCATTAGAAAAGTTTTTAGGAAAGAAAAACTTTAATTTTAATGATATAACATTATCAAATCATGTACTAATTAATAATATTGGAGAAAATTGGACTAGCCATGCGGAGGAAGTTAGTATTGATGTAAATGCATGGGAAAAAGTATTACCTAGTTTAGATCTTTGGCTTGATGTCGAAGATAATGAGATACAATATGTTACTCGGATTAATACCGAGTTTAGATTGGAAAGGTGGAAAAGTAGGGGTAAGACTGATTTTACAACCTAACAATATTCAATATATGTACACAGATTATATGGAAATGTATAAAAATGCAAGAATAGTCGAAGAAAAGGATACTAGTGCAGGAGAAAAAATTAAAGTATGGCCTAGAACATTATGTGAATATATAGAGAAGAAAATGTCTATATTTACACTTAAAACATATATTTTAGATCCAGAAAAAATAGAAAATGTGAATGAACTACCACAAGCTACAGACTATGATATGGAGTGTAGTGAAGCAAAACCATTAGAAAAATTAATTTGTGTTGATATGATAGAGGCACAAAGAGGATTTTATGATCCTGAAACTACTATTAAAAGCAATGAAAACAGAAGTTTATCTGGTCAACTTATAAATTACTATAATAAGCATTTGGACCCTGAGAAATTACCAACGATAGAAGATATAAACGTTCTTAAGGCAATGGAAAATGCTCGAAAAGCATTTGATGTCAATTTATCCGAAAAATTTAAAGATTCAATAGAAGAATTAGAAAATTTAGGATATCCAGGGATAAATAATCCAACAATAAAAATTGAGAGTAAAGTTAATGCAACAGATACACTAAAACATGAATCCGCTGTACAATACGAAATTCCAGAAAACAGTAATGAAGAACACTATCATTTGCCAGAACAATATAATGGATTGGGTTATCAAAATTTAATTTCTATGGTTTTTCGATTGATATCTTTTAGAGATGATTGGATGCAAGTGGGGAAATTTAACAAAGGGATAGACTCTAAAAATATAGAACCAATACATTTAGTATTAATAGAAGAACCAGAAGCTCATTTACATATGCAAGTTCAACAAGTTTTTATAAAGCATGCTTATAAAGTTTTAACAGAGAATAGTTTTCTAAAAGAGAATCCCAACTTTTGCACACAGTTAATAATCAGTACACATTCTAGTCATATTGTAAAGGAAGTTGATTTCTCAGATTTAAGATATTTTAAGAGATTAAATTTATCTGAAAAAAATACAATACCTACAACAACTGTAATAAATTTATCAGATGTATTTGGTGATAAAGAAAATGAAACAAATAAATTTGTTACTAGATATTTACAAACTACACATTGTGATATATTTTTTGCAGATGCTTTAATTTTGGTAGAGGGAACAGCTGAAAATATGTTAATACCACATTTTATACGCAATAAATATCCTAAATTAAATCAAATGTATGTTACTATTTTAGAAATTAATGGGAGACATAGTCATAGATTAAGACCTTTAATCGAAAAAATTGGATTAACGACTTTAGTCATAACTGATATTGATGCCGTTTCAAAAGAGGGTTATCATTGCCATACAGAGCCAAAGCGTAATGAGAATATACTTACAACCAATTATACTATAACTAATTGGCTAGTTGGAAAAAATGTATTAGATGATTTGATAGCTTTGAATTCAGAGCAAAAAATAAAAACTCATAATGATGATGAAAATACATTTTCAATAAGAGTAGCATATCAAATACCTATACAAGTGAAATATAAAGGTAAAATGGAAGAAGCTATTCCAAGTACCTTTGAAGATAGTTTGATTTATACTAATTTTAAATTATTTTGTAATGAAACAGAAAAAGATGGAGTTATATATGATATCCAAAAGACCATAAATAATTGCCAAGATTTTAAACAGTTGCATACTAGTATATATAACAAGACAAGAAATAACTTTCAAAAAGCAGAGTTTGCTCTTGACTTAATATTTGCAAAAGATCCTCATGAATTAGAGGTGCCTAATTACATTAAAGAAGGATTAGAATGGTTGGAGAACGAATTACAAAAACATGAAAAATTAATAGAAGGTGAATGAAATTATGGAAAATCAGAAACACAAGGAATTGATAGATAATCATATAGATGATCATGTGGATGAAGAAATAAAACAATGTTTTAAAAAAGGAGAACATAAAAGTTTTTTTGTGTTTGCTGGTGCAGGGTCTGGAAAAACCAGAAGTTTAGTTTATACACTAAGATACTTAAATGATACTTTAGCAGAAAAGATGAATAATAATGCTCAAAAAGTTGCAGTTATTACATATACTAATGCAGCTTGTGATGAAATTTTAAGAAGGTTAGAGTATAGTACTTTATTTAGTGTACAGACAATACATAGTTTTCTATGGGAATTAATAAAAGAAATGCAACATGATATAAAGAAATGGATAAAGAATAATCTTTTAAAAGAGATAAATGAATTGGAGGAGCAACAGGCAAAAGGGAGAAAAGGTACAACATATGAAAAACGTGCAAATAAGATAGAACATAAGAGAAAAAGATTAGAGGAAGTAGAAAATGTACATAAATTTATATATAATCCCAATGGTGAAAATTTAGATTATAATTCACTTAATCATACAGAAGTAGTAAAAATGGGATGTGAATTTATTGCAAATAAAGAAGTAATGCAAAAAATTCTCATTAGTAGATATCCAATATTATTAATAGATGAGAGTCAAGATACAAAAAAAGAACTTGTAGATGCATTAAAAATAATATATGATAAGTACAAAAACAGTATTATCATAGGAATGTTTGGGGATACAATGCAAAGAGTATATTTAGACGGAAAAGAAAACTTAGAAAATTTTATACCAGGAGATTGGATAAAGCCAAGCAAAATAATGAATCATAGGAGTGCAAAACGTATTGTAGAGTTAGCAAATTCAATTAGAAAGAATTTTGATGGAAAAATACAGAAAAGTAGGTCTGATGCTAAAGAAGGAAATGTAATGTTGTTTATTTGTGATAGAGGCTTGAACAAAAATAAAGTCGAAAATTATGTAATAAATAGAATGGTAGAAATTTCAGGTGATGAAAAATGGAAGGAAGAAACAAAAAAACTTATTTTAGAACATCATATGGCAGCTAAAAGATTGGAATTTAAAGAATTTTTTGAACCAATATATAATATTGAAAAATATAAAAATGGAATTTTAGATGGAAGTTTATCACAAATAAAATTTTTTACAGCCATTGTTATTCCATTAATTAAGGCACATCAAGAAGGAAACTCTTTTGAAGAAATGAAAATTATAAAAAAATATTCGCCAATATTAGATAAAAGAAATTTTAATAAAGATACTATAGGACAAAAAGAAATTTTAAAGAATGTAAGAGACTATACTAATCAATTATATGACCTATGGGAAGAACAAAAAGAACCAAATTGCATAGAAATACTAAAAAATATTCAAAAAAATAACTTATTTAATATTCCAGAGAATCTAAAAGACATAATAACATCTGAAGAATTAAATGAAGAAGAATTAGCATTACAACAAGCTTTATCAGTAAGTCTCAATGAAATAATTAGGTATGATGAATATATAAGTGGAAAAAGTGAATTTGATACACATCAAGGAGTAAAAGGACTAGAGTTTCCTAGAGTTATGGTCATTATAGATGATGCAGAAGCAAAAGGATTTCTATTTAGTTATGACAAATTATTTGGAACAAAAGAAAAAAGTGATACAGATATAAAAAATGAGAGTGATGGAAAAGATTCAAGTATATCAAGAACTGCAAGGTTATTTTATGTAGCATGTACTCGTGCCAAGGAGGGACTAGCAATTATTGCTTATACAGATGATGTAGATAAAGTAAATAGCACAATGTTATCTAATAATTGGTTTTCTATGAATGAAATTGAAATTATTGAAAATGATATATTTAAATAGATTATAGAAAGGAAAATATTAATGTTTATACCGACAAAAGAATATTTCTGTAATATGACACCACAAGAATTTGAAAAATATTCGTTAGAAATTCTTAAAGAACAGACTAAAGGGCTAGAAAACTTGAAGATGCAACATAATGTCATAATAAAGAAGAATGATGGTAATTATCAGATAGACGGAAAGATAGAATTTGAAGTAATGGGAATTAAATATGTAACTTTAGTAGAATGTAAACATTATAAAAATCCTATAACTAGAGAAAAAGTTCAAGTTTTGTATGATAAGATTAGAGCGATAGGGGCAAACAAAGGAATACTAATATCAACATCAAATTTTCAAATTGGAGCAATTAATTATGCAAAAGAGCACGGAATTGCTTTGATACAACTTGTGGAATCAGGTTTAACATATGAAATGAGAAATAGGGAGAATATTATAATGATGAATGAGTGTAGAAGTCTATGTCGTAGTAAAAAAACATATATAGGAATTATGCAGATAGGACATGGACATAAAATTTGCTGTGAATATTTAAAAAGAGATAATAATTTTTTGAAAGAATTTTTAATTAGAGGAAAGGAGAAATCTCATGTATGAATAATAATCAAATTACTATACAACCAGAAGAATCATACAAAATAATTAGAAAAAGTGTATTAACAGCACAATCAAAAGTATATACTGCTGTGAATTCTGCAATGGTACAAGCATATTGGGAAATAGGGCAAGAAATTCATAAAGCTTGTGGGGAGAATGATAGAGCTGAATATGGTAAAAAACTTTTAGAATATTTGTCAGAGCATTTAACAAAAGAATTTGGAAAAGGTTTTACTGTTACAAATTTAAAATATATGAGACAATTCTATCGAGCTTTTCCAATTCGCCACACACTGTGTGACGAATTAAGTTGGTCACATTATAGATTATTAATGAGAATAGAAAATGAAAATGCGAGAAAATTTTATATGGAAGAAGCTGTAAAATCTAGCTGGAGTGTAAGACAATTAGAAAGACAAATAGGAACATTTTATTATGAGAGATTATTAGCAAGTCAAGACAAAGAAAGTGTAAAAAATGAAATAGGATTACCAGAAAAGATAGAACCTAAAAATATTGTAAGAGATCCATATGTTTTAGAATTTTTAGGATTAGAAGGAAAAACTAGTTTTTATGAAAAGGATTTAGAACAAGCAATTATAGATCATCTTCAAAAGTTTTTACTAGAATTAGGTAGAGGTTTTTCTTTTGTAGCAAGACAACAAAAAATAACTTTTGATGGAAGAAATTTTTTTATTGATTTAGTTTTTTATAATTATATATTGAAATGTTTTGTTATAATAGATTTAAAACTTGGAGATTTGACACATCAAGACTTAGGACAAATGCAAATGTATGTAAATTATTATACAAGAGAGATGATGAATGAAGGGGATAATCCACCAATAGGAATTGTACTTTGTGCAGATAAAAGTGATCAGATTGTAAAATATACGTTACCAGAAGAAAATAATCAAATATTTGCATCAAAATATAAACTATATTTACCAACAGAAGAAGAATTTAAAAAAGAATTAAATTTAGATAATTATGTAAAAAAGGATGAGGATAAAAATGAAGAATAGTAGACTAAATTTTTTCCTCCCTCGAAGATGCACAACACAATTCGACGAGCTTTGATGGATGAAAAAGTAGAATATTTTGTAGCATATGAGAAAGAGCATTTTGAGAATATCTCCACGAAACACAAAGACCAAATGAAAAATATTATAAATGGTAGAAAATTTAATGTTAAGTGGGCTTTGCCACTTAACGATTTTGAAATAGAAATTAAGAAAGAAAATAAAGTATATGATGATTTATAATCATATGCTTTATTTTTTATCATATAATGAGGGGAAGTTCCCAAAAACAAATTATAACTTCATTATTTTATAAAATTATAATAGTTTTAGGATAATTTTTAATGGAAACTTTTGGAAAAAATATTTATATTTTTGATTTTTTGTGATAAAATTAGCAAAAACAATATAATGATAGGAGAAAATATGTTACCTAGACAAGTTAATTTAGCAAACATCGAAAAATATCTAATATATATTGAATCAGATATTCAAACAAATAATTATTGTAGATTTTATGATATTAATATAATTTCTGAGAGCTTTTGTTGTGATCTTTTAAATATATCCTTTGGACTAGACTTAGAAAATACTAATTTATTTAAAAGGAATCAAAAAGCAATTGATTTAGTGGATAAAAAAAGAGGAATAGCTATACAAATTACTTCTGAAAAAAGCTTAAATAAAATAAAAGAAACTTTTGAACAATACATAGATGCAGGTCTAGATAAGATATATCCCAATTTATATATTGTTACATTAGTAAAATATAGTCCTTCGACATCAGAATATATTTATAAAAATAATGTTTTTAATATAAAAAGTAAAGTTTTAGATTATAGAGATTATATTAATATATTATCTAATAAATATGATAATAAAAAACTTATAGAAATAGTCCAATTTTTAGAAAGTGAACTTGAAATTTCGAGAGAACAAGAAATTGAGCAGCATGTAGAAGAATTAAGATTTGATACTGAACATACTATAAAGGATGCTATTGTAGGGAATAGACTATATCCATATAATGTAAAGACTTGTCCGGAGTTACCTGTAATAGAAAAAATTGAAGAAACACTAAAATATCAATATTATTGCGTGATTTCGGGAGAATCTGGCTGTGGAAAATCTATATCTGCATATCAGGTTGCGTATAAGTATTACGAAAAGGGCTGGAAAGTATATAGATTTTTAAATAATAATATATTTGACTATAAAATTTTTTCTAAATTTAATGATAAAACATTGTTAATAATTGATGATGCACAAGTGCTAAAAAATTTTCAAATTGAAAGGATTATAAGTAATGTAAATGTTAATATTAGAGTTATTATAACTATAACAGAAGAAATAGTAGTACAAGATGATTCGGTTGCATATATAACAAATCAAGACTCTATAAAAAAAATAGCAAAAGAGTACTTAAAAAGGAAAAATGAATTATACCAAATTTTAAGAGAAATAGATAAAGATATTGATGATAGATATATGAAGGATACCATTGAAGAAAGAATTCAAATAGCTTCCAAACAGAAAACTCCATGGTTATTTAATTTTGTATTAAGAGGGGGATGGAATAGAGCAAAAACAGATTTTAAAAGAATAAAAGAGAGAAATGAAGCACATAAATTATTAATAATATTATCCTTCCTGCAATTATTTTATACAGATAAACCCATTAGTAAGTTAGAATTGTTAAAAAAATGCGAAATTTGGGATAAAGATTATGAATGGTTTGAAGATAATTTACAATATCTAGTTAAAAATAAAATTATTATAGAAGAATATAATAAGTATAGGTGTGCTCATATTAGATATGCTGATTTTTTTACATATATTTTTATTGAAAATAGTGACAAAGATGAATTAGAATGTATATTAAAATTTTTAAAAGAAATAATCCTTGATGAAAATTATTCTTTACAAGGAATTTCATGGGTATTACATAATGTGAAATTATATGGTAAAGGCTGTTATCTTAGAAATAATTTAATAAATGATGAAGAATTGCAAAAAATTGTAAATAGATGTTTTTCTTGTGAAGAAAGCTTGAATATAAGAAATGCACTATTTGTAATAGATGAACTTGACCAATATAATGAAAAAATAATAACAATATTAGAAAAAGAGAAATATTTAAAAAGAATTGCATATTGGATAGAAAATGTAGATAAGAATACGGGGTATGCATTAAGTAGGATTATTAATGATTACTTTATAAATAAACAATTAAATATTAGATTGTTATTCTCATACATAGAAATTGATATATTGGTAGAAAAAATTAATCAGTGTCATCATAAAGCTATTTGGCATATTTCAAATCTGTTAGAAAGACTATTGTATGCAATAAATAATAAACAAATTAACAAACAAATTATTTCTAAAATTAATATGAAGGCTTTAGCAGAGAAAATCAATGCAAATTTTAAGGATATGTATTTGGAAGAGATTGTAGATATTATAGGAGTTATAAATTTATATTATGATGAAGAGGAAGCTATTAAATTATATGAGGCAACAAAAAATGCTATTAGATATTATTTTGAAAAAGATGCATTAAGAGCATTTGAAAATATAGAGAATAATTTTTTATGGATGTTTTTAGGTTATTCATTTTTTTCAGATAGACAACCAAAAGAAAAATATCGAAGAATTGCAAAAGAGATACTTAGTTTTATAGATATAAATAAATTAGCTTTTCAAATTAGTAATACTAATCTTCATGATATGAGAAGATATGCTAATTTTTTGGAGTGGATTAATATTGTAGATATTGAGATAACAAAAAAAATAGTGAAGTTAATAGATTACGACTTGCTTGATGAAACTATGAAAAAGCATTTAAAAAAACCACCATATGAATTAAATTTATTTATATACTCAATAGGCATGTCAAAAGAAAAAAAGTTTTTTGACTGGATGGATAAAAATGTCGAAAAGATTGAAATAGCAGAACCTATGATTTCAATTGTTTATCCTAAAGTAGTTGAGAGGTGTATAGAGTGTTCATATGAAGTTAATATATTTGGTCACAATGATTCATTTGATGAGGCACTTTCAATGATTATAGCCTTAAATGAATATGATGAAGAATTATGCATGAAAGTTCTAGAATTATCTATAAATAAAATAATTCAAAAGATGAGCGACCTTCGTTATAGCATAGACTTTACAAAAGAAGAAATGACATATAACTTTTTAAATTATATCAGAAAGAATTATCAAGAGATATTTTTGAAAATTATTAATTCTTTGGATGTAGAAAAAGTTAAACAAAACATAAAAGAAAATTATAATAAAATAATTAATGATAATGACAAAGTAAAAAATAAAATGCTTAATGAATTTGAAAGAATACTAAATATTTATAAATTGAATTCAGAATTAAAAGATTTTTGTAATATTTTATTATCAAAATAGTTTAAAGGAGAGAATTTATGGAAAATAACCAAATTACTATACAACCAGAAGAATCATACAAAATAATTAGAAAAAGTGTATTAACAGCACAATCAAAAGTATATACTGCTGTGAATTCTGCAATGGTACAAGCATATTGGGAAATAGGGCAAGAAATTCATAAAGCTTGTGGGGAGAATGATAGAGCTGAATATGGTAAAAAACTTTTAGAATATTTGTCAGAGCATTTAACAAAAGAATTTGGAAAAGGTTTTACTGTTACAAATTTAAAATATATGAGACAATTCTATCGAGCTTTTCCAATTCGCCACACACTGTGTGACGAATTAAGTTGGTCACATTATAGATTATTAATGAGAATAGAAAATGAAAATGCGAGAAAATTTTATATGGAAGAAGCTGTAAAATCTAGCTGGAGTGTAAGACAATTAGAAAGACAAATAGGAACATTTTATTATGAGAGATTATTAGCAAGTCAAGACAAAGAAAGTGTAAAAAATGAAATAGGATTACCAGAAAAGATAGAACCTAAAAATATTGTAAGAGATCCATATGTTTTAGAATTTTTAGGATTAGAAGGAAAAACTAGTTTTTATGAAAAGGATTTAGAACAAGCAATTATAGATCATCTTCAAAAGTTTTTACTAGAATTAGGTAGAGGTTTTTCTTTTGTAGCAAGACAACAAAAAATAACTTTTGATGGAAGAAATTTTTTTATTGATTTAGTTTTTTATAATTATATATTGAAATGTTTTGTTATAATAGATTTAAAACTTGGAGATTTGACACATCAAGACTTAGGACAAATGCAAATGTATGTAAATTATTATACAAGAGAGATGATGAATGAAGGGGATAATCCACCAATAGGAATTGTACTTTGTGCAGATAAAAGTGATCAGATTGTAAAATATACGTTACCAGAAGAAAATAATCAAATATTTGCATCAAAATATAAACTATATTTACCAACAGAAGAAGAATTTAAAAAAGAATTAAATTTAGATAATTATGTAAAAAAGGATGAGGATAAAAATGAAGAATAGTAGACTAAATTTTTTCCTCCCTCGAAGATGCACAACACAATTTGAAGAAGTTGAGGAATAATGTCCATTGGGGACGTTTCTGTTTGGACATTTTTAAAATACTGTATATCTAATTTTATAATCAAATTAGATATACAGCATTTTTTGATATACTATTGTTTTATTTGTGAAAATCAAGTTAGTTTATTCTTGCTATATGAAGTAAGAATAAAACATATACAGTAAAAGCAGTTAATATTATTCAATAAGAAAAATGTTCTTAGAATTCAAAACTCTAGGAACATTTTTTTCATTCAAATTTTATCAATAAAGTATAACAAAGTCAACAAAAAATGCAGATTTTTTTCTTAAAAAATTTGGGAAAGATTTTTATCAATAAATTTATTTTGTACTTATAAAATTGCGATAATTACCCAATTTTAAGGCATTGAACGATGAATAATTTTCCTAGAGTTTTGAACTAAACGACTGAAAAAATCAAAAATCATTTTATATCCATACTTCATATAGTAGAAGTAAAAAAAATACACTAATGGTTTTATATATGATAAAAAAACATATTTTTTGAAAGCTATAGACATGTTCAGTTGTTTAATAACAGAATGAAAACGAAAAAAAGAAATAAAAAACCATAATATTTTGGCTTAATTCAATAAAATAGTTAAAATATGTAATATTTTTAATTAAAAAATAGCAAATTATAAAAAGTTTAAAAGCAAAAATTGAAAATACTTCAAAGAGTAAAAGTAGAAATATGGAGGTGAACTAAAGAAAAAAATAAAAAAGAAATACATAAGGATAAGGAGTGAATGATAAAATGAAAAAGATTAGTATGAATGAGAAAGGAATAACATTAATAGCGTTAGTAATAACAATTTTGTTCTCTTATGACGAAAGAATAAAATGTAGTGATAGCAAAGGTTCCCTCCTAGAAGCAATTTGGTAAATTATAACATTTTCACATATTTGAAAGATGAATTGTAAAAAATAATAACAATTTCGTCTTTTTTTGATTTTATAATGAAATTTTTGAAAATAAATGCTATAATGTCAATGTATTAATAAATTTGCAGACACATCTGCTAATTTTAAAATAAAGATTTTGAATTTCGCAGACGCATCTGCGAAATTTAGAAAACAATTGAAAAATCAAGATTTTAATAAAAAATAGAAAAAGAAAAGAGGAAGTATATGAAAGAAAATCAAATGTTAGAAAAAGATTTTAAAGAAGTATTTAAAGATATAAAAAATGAAATATTAAATGCCCAATATGATATTTATAAAAGTGCAAATATAAGGACACTAGCATTATATAGTTATTTAGGAAAAATAATAAATGAAAATGCGAAATATGGAAATAAATTTATAAATAATTTATCAATAGAATTAAAGATAAATTTTCCAAATATGAAAGGTTTTTCAGAAAGAAATCTCCTTAATATGAAAAAATATTATTTGGAATGTAAAAATAATAGTAATTTACAAAAACTTTCAGAAAAAATACCTTGGTCTCATAATATATTGATTTTTAGTAAAATAAAAGAAGAAAAACAAAGAGAATGGTATATAGAACAGACTTCAATAAATGGATGGAGTTATGATGATTTAGCTTTTCAAATAAAAAGTGATTTATATACAAGACAAGTTTTAGGAGATAAACCTAATAATTTTCAAAATACATTACAACCACCACAAAGTAGACTGGCAAAGGATATGATGAAAGATCCATATATTCTAAACTTATCAAATTTAAAAGAAAGTTTTATAGAAACAGAATTAGAAAAAGCAATGGTCGAACGAATAAAAACAGTTTTATTAGAGTTGGGAAATGGGTTTAGTTTTATTGGAAATCAATATAAAATTTCAGTAGATGATAAAGATTATTTTATAGATATGCTATTTTATCATACTAAATTACATTGCTATATAGTGGTTGAACTGAAAAATACGGAATATAGACCAGAATATGCTGGAAAATTAAACTTTTATTTATCAGCAGTTGATGACTTAATCAAAACAGAAAGTGATAATCCAACAATTGGAATTATATTATGCAGAGAGAAAACAAAATTTTCAGTTGAGTATTCATTAAGAGATATTAATAAACCTATAGGTGTAAGTTCATATGAAATATCAAAAGTATTACCAAAAGATATTTTAGAAGTGTTACCAACTGAAGAAGATTTGAATTTACACATTGATATTATTGAAGAAGAAAATGAATAATATAAAAATTAAGCAACTATGGTTGCATGATTGAAAGCTTTGAATTTATAAATAAGTTCAAGGCTTATTTTTATGGAAATTTCTTATTTACATCAAAAAAAAATATAAAGTTATACCAAAAACAATTAAAAATGGCTCAAAATTGAAAATAAGGCGAATAAAAGGAAGAAGGTGAGGGAATGTCAAACTTAAATTTAAAAGGTATATGGATACCAATAGAAATATTAACAGATAACAAGTTAAGTGATAAAGAAAAAATAATATATACAATAATTATATATTTAAGCAAAGAAAATAAGTATTGCTATCTAACTAATAAATCTATAAGTGAATTATTGAATATATCAATAACACAAGTATCAAAATTAATAAATTCACTAAAAGATAAAGGATATATAAATATTGAAATGGTTTATAAAGAAAATAGCAAAGAAGTAGAGATGAGAAAAATAATACCTATTGAAGAAAAGTTAAATACCCTATTTAACAAAAGTTTAATACCCTCTCCAACAAAACTTCAATACCCTATTGAAGAAAAGTTTAAGGATAATAAAATATATAATAAAAATAATAATAAAATATATAATAAAGACAAACAAAATTTTAAGAAAACAAAACCTAATTTTGAAGAAAGAACGTATGAGGGATTTGATTTTAATACATTGTATGCAAATTATAATATGATGAAAGGAATATCATAGAAAAGCAATATATAAATAATAAAAGTGAAGATTCAAGAAAAAATCTTTGCTTTTATTATTCCAGCGTGGAAGTTTGAAATCGAGCAAGGTTTCATAAAGTCAAGAAAAAATTTACAAAATATTTTTCTTGGCTTTTTCTTTTACCTAAATTGCAAAATGAAATTTAGGTAAAACCTAAAAAATTGCGAATAGCAAATTTTTAGGCAAAGGGGTGTGGGGAAATGTAATTTCCCTGCCATACGGTCAAACTTGTTTGACTAGTATGTTAGTCATTGGAGGAATAACTGTAGAAGAAGGAGGTGCAAGTTAAATATGAGTTATGCAATAATAAGAAATGAAAAATTAACAAGAGTAGAAGCACAAGGAGCATATATTCATAATGCCAGAAGGTCAAAAGGACATACTAATAAAGATATTGACAATACAAGAACACATTTGAACTTTTATTGCAAGAAAAATGAACAAACGTATATAAAAGAATTTGATAGAATAAAAGAAGAATATGATTTGAAAGGTCATATTAGAAGTAATAGCATTATATTATGTGAAATGATGATTACATCTGATAATAAGTTCTTTGACAAAATAGGATTAGAAGAAACAAAAAGGTATTTTAGAGAAAGTTATGAATTTGTATGTAATTACAAAAATCTTGGAGAAAAATATATAGTATCAGCAGTAGTACACCTAGATGAAACAACACCACATATGCACTTGATATATATACCAGTAATTCATACAAAAGATAAAGAAGGAAATTTAATAGACAAAATATGTGCAAGAGATTTTTGGAGAGGTAGAGATAGTTATAGAGATTTACAAAATGAGTTTCACAAATACATTATATCCAAAGGATTTGATTTAGAAAGAGGATTGCCAATAGAAGAAACAGGAGCAAAACATCAAAAAATAGAAGAATTAAAGAAAATAACAAATTTTGAAAATACTAAAAAAGTATTAGAAAATGTAAAGTTAGAGTTGCCAGAAATTCCAAATATAAATGACATTAAATTGATTAAACTTAATAAGGAAAAAATAGAAAATGAAATTATAAAACCAAAAGATGAACTAATACAAGAGTTATATCATGATAATATAACATTGCATAGGGAATTATCAAAACAAGCAAAAGTTGTAAACGAAGCAGAAAAATATCAAAAAGAAAGAGATAAAATAATTGCTGATAATAAGGAATTAAATAGTAAAGTCAAAAAAATAGAAAGTGAATATAAAGAAAAAAGCAATACTCTTGATTTGAAATTCAATAGCAGAAAAAAAGAACTTGAAAAAGAATTTGAAGAAAAAAATTATGAAATGAAATATGAGTACAAAAGCAAAATTCATAATTTAGAAAAGGAAAATAATAAATTGCACAAGATAATTGGCAAATTTTATGAAACTATTGAAAAATTTATTACTTGGATTTGTAAAAAGTTTGATATAGGCGCAGAAGATCATTTGATTAGAGATTTTCAAAAAGAAACAAATACTTTCATAGATCCAGTAAAACAAATAAAACACGAAGAAAGAGAAAAAGAATGGGATTTAGAAAGATAAGATAGAATTCATTTCATCAATTCATATAGTAAGCAAGGCTAATATTTGTTAGTCTTTTTTATTTTGCTATCATAAACAAAAAAATTTGAAATGAAAGGAATTGATGAAATGGAGATATTTAATAAATTAAGAAATATAGTAAAGAAAGAAGATGATAAATTGAAATTTTATATATTAGTAGAAGAATGGCTAGAAAATAAGAAAATATCAATAAAAGAATCGACTTATTGTAATTATATATATGTAATAAATAAATATATAACACCAACATTTGAAAACATGCTAATTGAAGAATTGCAAAATTATAAATTTAATGATTTTGTAATGGAACTTACGGAAGAACTATCAACAAAAACAGTAAGAGATATTTTATGTATTTTAAAAGCAATCTTATGCTATGCAAATGAAGAATATGATTGTAATATAAAGATTAGTAAAATCAAAAGTCCAAAATTAGTTCAAGGTAATGTTACTATTTTGAGTAATAAAGAAAAAGGAAGATTAGAGAACTATTGTATTAGAGTAAATACATTAAAATCTATGGGAATACTAATTTGTTTAAATACAGGAATAAGAATAGGCGAACTATGTGCTTTAAAATGGAAAAATATTGATTTAGATAAAAAGATATTATATGTAAATAATACTCTACAAAGAGTTTATGACAAAAAACAAAAGAAAACCAAAATTATAATAGATGTACCTAAAACAGCAAAATCAATAAGGCAAATTCCAATATCAAATAAATTATATGAAATATTAAAAACAATAAAAAATAAATATAATGATGATAATTTTTTTCTAACAGGAAGTAGTGAAAAGTTTATAGAACCTAGAAATTATCAAAAATATTTTAAAAATGTATTAAGAAAATGTAGAATAAAATCATATAAATTTCACACCCTTCGTCATACTTTTGCAAGTAATTGTATAGAAGTAGGAATGGATGTAAAAAGTTTAAGTGAAATGTTAGGACATTCAAGTGTTGAGATTACACTTAATAAATATGTTCATTCTAATTATAAATTGCAAAAAAAATACCTTGAAAAACTATAAATAGTTCTTAAAGTATTTTACTTAACGAATTATTATTTTAAAACTATTATACCAGTCAAACATTTTTATTGCAATACTTTTTAAGAAATTTTAAAATAAATTTTTTATTAAAATGTTAATTAAAGTTATTATAAGAAAAAGCCTTTAAACAATTGAAATTAAAGTGCTTTAGAACATTTAATAACAACCATTAAGTAAAATACTTAATGGTAAGAACGAAAGAAGGTAAAAGTATGAATTTTAAAGGGAAAATGCAAAGAAAATCAGGTATAACATTAATTGCCTTAGTAATAACAATAATCGTGTTATTAATATTAGCAGGAGTAACAATAGCAACATTAACAGGAGATAATGGAATCTTAACTAAGGCACAAGAAGCAAGTGATAAAACCAAACAAGCTAATGCAGAAGAGCAAGTAAAATTAGCAGTACAAGCAAGTTATGGAGAAGATGGAAAAATTAATTTAGATGAACTAAATAATGAATTATCAAAAATAGAAGGATTAACATATAAAGGAAATCCAATATCAGACAGTAATAAAATTGAAAGTTTACCAGCAGATGTAGTAGTGGATGGATATACAATAACAATAAATGAAGATGGAAGTGTTAGTGTAGGAAATAATGAAACTGGTGGAGGCTCACAAAATGATATAGTAGGAAAATATTATGAAGAAGATGAAGATATAACTGTAGGAGGAAAACCAGTAACAATACCCGGAGGAGCAACTGTATCAGGGATAGAGGGAGAATATGAAAGTGTAGATGATGGATTTGTTATTTATATAACTAATGGAAATACGATAACAGATTGGAGCAATACAGAAACTATACAACAAACCTATGACCAATTTGTATGGGTGCCAGTAGAAAATGCAATATTAGATTTAAGTGGTAATTCTACAGCATTAGAAAGTGATGACAGTATAAAAGAAGCAGTACAAAGTGAGATAGAAGCAGGAAGATATCCTATGGCAATAAAGAGAGATGAAACAAATTATATAGGAGTGTTATACGATTTTGAAGAAGAAACAGATACAGAAGGAAATAAATATGTAATAGTAACACCAAATAGTTCATGGAAACCAATATCAACAACAAGTGAATATAGAGAGCCAGCATATTTATCAAATAGCAGTTATGCAGATGGAAGTAGTAATAATAATGTAGGAATAACAGAAACAAGTCTACAAGAAGAATTTAATACAATGGTAACAAAAGTAACAGAAAATAAAGGATTTTGGGTAGGAAGATATGAAACAAGTAATATGGTAAATGATAATGCTCAAGACGCAACAAATCAAATAACAGTAATAAAAGGAACAACAACAGGAATAAATAATGTAAATTGGTATAGAATGTATGCTCAACAAAAGAGTTATTCAAATCTAGCATTAACCAATAGTACATCTACAACAAGTAGTATGATATGGGGAAGCCAATGGGATCAAATCATGATATGGATGAAGGAGGTAAAAAATACAGTAAATACAGATAATGGAGAATATTATGTAACAAATGCAGTAGGAATGGGAAATTACGGAGTAGCTGATGAAGATGCTTATGGCGATACATCAAATCCAGCAGCCACAGGATGTTATGATGTAAAAAATATATATGATCTAGCCGGAAATATATATGATTGGACTTTAGAGGCCTACAATACCAGCAATCGAGTTTTACGCCGGAGGCTTTTACAATCTTACGGGTAGTAGTTACCCTAGAGCGGCTTATCGCAACAACCTCGTCAATGCGAACGGTGCTAACGGCGCCAATGGTGCTAGGTCCACACTTTATTAGTAGCACTGAGACCTGATAGAGATAAATTAAAAATTAATAGAAAAATTAGAATTATATAGTTGAAGTAGGTAGGAAGATAATTCGTTTCAAGTGACGAAGACACTGTAAGCGAATTTCTTCCTACCGGACTAGTCCTACCGGACTAGTCCATATTTTTTTGCTTAAAATATGGACTAAATGTACTAAATAGCTCGTACCTCGCTATGGCTCGAATGAATAAATTTGAAAAAATATAAAACCTCATGTATAATATAATTATGGTGTGTTATGAGAAAATGAAAATGAGAAATTCAATTATGAATTTCTTATTTTCATTTTCGTAACTATATAGATGATGATAGTAGACCTATCGTAATCGCTATACAGGTGGGGGTTACAAACCACCCTAAGGTGCTGTATTCAAAAGGTATGGTATTGAGCGTTAGGGAAAAACCAATGATAAAATTGGAAGGTGTGTGCTAAGGAGATGAATGACCATATGAACCACTTACAAAAGTGTCGTTATATTAAAAGTTCCATCAAAACTGAAACCTCATAATATTTCAGGACAAAGTCTATCGGATACCTGTTTACTGGATAGACGGTGGACGGCACAAAGGTGGCATGAACTTAGCATGGGCGTCTATATGGAACATAAGAACCTACGGACTAATGTTAAGGGAGAAAGTCAAGTGGATAAAATCATAAGACCAAGAGTACCAATGTAGTCATAGGGGCAGACTAAGTCGTAGTAGTGATGAAGTTCCTGTAATGGGAATGGAGCAAAGGACTTAGAATTATCAGTTTAAGAAATAGGTCAACTTGAGAAAGGAGGAACTTATGGAAGAAACAAAACCATACAAAATTCCAAAACAGATAGTGAAAATAGCATTTGAAAGAGTAAAAGCTAATAAAGGAACATATGGAATAGATGAACAAAGTATAGCAGATTTTGAAAGAAATTTGAAAAATAATTTGTATAAAATCTGGAATAGAATGTCATCTGGAACATATTTTCCAAAACCAGTAAAGGCAGTGGCAATACCAAAGAAGAATGGTGGAACAAGAATATTGGGAATACCAACAGTAGAAGATAGAGTAGCACAAATGGTGGCAAAGATATATTTTGAGCCAAAAGTAGAGAAAATATTTCATGAAGACTCATATGGATATAGACCAAATAAATCAGCATTAGATGCAATTGGAACACTAAGAGAAAGATGCTGGAAAAAGGATTGGGTAATTGATTTTGACATTAAAGGGTTATTTGATAATATAAGACATGAATACCTGATAGAGATGGTCAAAAGACATACAAGCGAGCAATGGATAGTACTCTATGTTGAGAGATGGCTAAAAACACCATTCAAAATGCAAGATGGAACAATAGTAGAAAGAGTAGCAGGTACTCCACAAGGTGGAGTTATAAGCCCTGTACTAGCAAATTTATTTATGCATTATGTATTTGATGATTTTATGAAAAGAGAGTATCCAAATATACAGTGGGTACGCTATGCAGATGATGGAGCTTTAAATTGTGTTTCTATTAAACAAGCAAAATATATAATAAGGATATTGGAAAGAAGATTTAAAATATTTGGGTTAGAGTTAAATCTATCAAAAACAAAAATTGTATATTGCAAAGATGATGACAGAAAAGGTGATTATGAAAATACAAATTTTAATTTTCTTGGATATACATTTAGAAGGAGACCTGTAAGAACAAAAACAGGAAGAATATTTTTGGGATTCTTACCAGCAATAAGTAATGAAGCACAAAAAGAAATAAGAAGAGAAGCAAGGAAATGGAGATTACAAGGAAAAGTAAATATGAGCTTACAAGAAATAGCTAAAATTATAAATCCTAAAATACAAGGATGGATAAATTATTATGCACATTTCTATAAATCAGAAATATATAAAGTATTAAAATATATTAATAGATGCATAGTAAAATGGGTTAGAAAGAAATACAAAATGAGAACAATAGGAAAAGCGATAAAGTGGTTATATAGAGTAGCAAAAACAAATAAAGAAATGTTTGTACACTGGAGAATTGGAATTACAAGTGTGGCACGATAATTGGGAGCCGTGTGAAGGGAGACTTTCACGCACGGTTCTGAGAGAAGCTCAGGGGGAAGTTCCCTGGGCTTACTTACTTAACTTAAATGTTACAAATATATTAAACAGGAGGTTTTTTGATATGACAAATGAA
>CAKNJL010000020.1 GCA_930982035.1 uncultured Clostridium sp. | reverse complement strand
GTCCCCACTGACAACCACTGACACTGACACCACTGACAACCACTGACACTTCGTTTTCGAAATAATCAAATTTTGAATATTATTTTAAAAATTGCAGAAAATAAATATGAGAAATTTTGAAAGGTGGTAAAGAAAAATGAAAGTTAAAGATTGTATGTGTACAGAGGTTTGTTGTGTAAAACCCGAAACAAAAATAAATGAGGTTGCAAAATTAATGTGTCAAAATCATATTGGTTCAGTACCTGTTTGTGATACAAATAATTGCTTATGTGGTATTGTAACAGATAGAGATATTATTCTAAGAACAATTGCTTGTGATAAAGATGTAAAGACAACACCTGTTAGTGATATAATGACAACAAATGTATGTACTTGTGACGAAAATGAAGACATGTCAAATGCTGAAAATAAAATGGGGACAAATAAAATAAGAAGATTACCAGTTTGCGATAGTAATAAAAAAGTTATAGGTATTTTGACATTAGGAGATATTGCACAAAATAGAACTAATCTAGATGAAAAGGAAATTTGTATTACGTTTGAAGATGTTTGTGATTGTGATACAAATAAAAATGCAGAATAAAATATTTAATGTTTTTTATAAATGATATTAGTTTTAAGCCAGATACTATATTATATTTTTTATATAGTATCTGGCTTTTATTAAGTATATAAAATGTTAAGATACATATAATAATAAAGTAATCAAGAGAAAATTTGTTAATAGTAGGATAGTTCATATTTTTTGGCGAAATATCATATTTTACTAAAGCATAAAGGAGGGAAGAGATGATTATAAATATACCATATTGGACAAAAGTATTAAAAAATATCATATATGTTGTATTATTGGTAATTGGCTTATATTTGGGATTAAAATTATCTATTTTTTATATGCCTTTTTTAGTTGCATTTATCATTTCTCTTATGATAGAACCTCTCATAAAATTTATTATGAAAAAAACAGGCTTAACTCGAAGGACTAGCTCTATTATTATCTTTATTCTTGTATCTGTCATAATTTTAGGCATATTAGCATGGATTATTGTTACGCTATTTTCAGAATCTTCTAATTTATTGCAAGGATTAAATGACTATGTAGATAAAGCATCTGTACAAATACAAGGGGTTATTGAGCAATTTCATTTTGATAAAATAAAATTGTCAGATGAAATATTAAACATTGTTCAGGAATCAAGTGGGGATTTTTTACAAACCATATCAAACTGGCTAAGAAATGCTTTAAATAGCTTGATTAATATTGTTACAAAAATACCTGAAATAACAATATGTGTGGGAATTACAATATTAGCATTATATTTTATTTGTGTTGACAAAATTTATATTTTGGACCAGATAGAATATCATTTACCAAAAACATGGGTAAAAAAATTAAGTACACATTTAAAAGATTTGATACAAACATTAGGAGGTTATTTAAAAGCAGAGGCAACATTGATTTTAGTATCATTTGTGATTTCTCTTGTAGGACTATATATATTATCTTTTTTAAAATTTAATGTTCAATATCCTTTGTTAATGGCTCTATTTATTGGATTTGTTGATGCACTTCCTATTTTAGGATCAGGAACAGTCATGATACCGTGGGCTATTATTTCTGCATTAAACGGTGATTTGGCTTTAGGAATTGCTATTGTAACTTTATTTATTATCATGTCTATTGTAAGACAATTTTTAGAGCCAAAATTAGTTAGTAAAAATATTGGGGTTCATCCAATTTTTACTTTAATTGCTATGTATACAGGATTTAAAATAACGGGGGTTATCGGACTATTAATAGGGCCAATTGCTTTAATTATTATTAAAAACATATTTGCTAATTTAATTGACCAAGGTGTATTTAAAACGATTTTTGATAAAAAGTAATAACTGAATATAACTCCAATTTTATCTCGTTCTTTCTTTGATAGCTTAAGAATGTTAAAAAATAAAAGGTATTTTGAATAATTAATAACCAAAAACTTACATTTTTTTAATAAATTCCTAGAAAATATTGACTTTAGGACGAATTTATAGTATCCTAGATATGGGGGAATGTATATGATAAAAGCAATTGGATTTGATATTGGAGGAACTTTAGTTGATTATCATAAACCATTAAATTGGAGTGCTTCTTATGAAAGTGCTTTGAAATTTATGTGTGATAAAAATGATATCAAATGGACAGAAGAAAAAGGCAAATGTGCAAGGCAAATTTTAGAAAAATATAATACTAGAGTAAATCCTAGAGAAAAAGAAGTATCATCTGATACTATTTTTGGTGAAATATTTGAAAAATGGGGAGAATCCATTAGCTATTTAGATAAAAGTAAAAAAAGTTTCTATGAATTTTTTCAAAGAGAAGCTACCATATATGATGATGTAAAACCATTACTACATTATTGTAAAAATCATGGAATTAAGTGTTGTGTATATACAGATGTAGCATATGGAATGGATGATATTTATTCTCTTAAAGATATAGATGAAGTCGATGACTTTATAGACTTAAAATTAACTTCGGTAAATGTAGGATACAGAAAACCTAATAAAACAGGTTTTGAAATTATGTTAAAAAACTTTAACTGCAATCCAGATCAAATGTTTTTTGTTGGAGACGAAGAAAAAGATATGATTGGAGCTAGTGCAGTTGGAATGAAAACTATTTTGATCAATAGAAATAAGCAAGAAAAGAATTTTAATCAGGATTATACGATTTCGAATTTATCAGAAATAATTAAAATTATTAGGAGTATATAAATATGGATAAATATTTTGTAGCAATACAAAAGGGTGAAAATAGAAAACAATTATTAGAAAAAACTTTAAATATGATGAAAGATAAAATACCGAATATTTCGGGGAGAATTATTATAAAACCAAATTTTTTATCAGCAAATAACTTATTAGCTTCAACTACTCCAGAAACCTTGGAGATAGTTGTTTGTTTTTTTAGAAAATTATTTCCAAAAAATGAAATATATATTGCTGAAGGAGCTCATGTATCCAAAGAATATATTCAGAAACATAATATTAACCGATTGGCTGAAAAATATAAAGCAAAATTATTTAGCATAGATTATGATGAAAAAAATTGGGATTTTGTAGAATTTGAAGATTTAGTAGGAGAAAAGTGTAAAGCAAGAGTTAGCAATACATATATGACATCCGAATATATTGTTTCACTAACAGTTCCAAAGACACATGCAAATATAGGATTATCTTTGTCTATGAAAAATTTGGTTGGTATACTTCATCCAGATGATAGGCCTAAATTTCATGGATTAACTGATAATGTACCTCAAAATATAAAAAATAAATATAAAAGTAGACTGTATGATAGAGATGATAAATTAGGATTCTATTGCATGAAATTAAGAAATATTTTACCTATAACAAATAAAACTGCCAAAAATTTGCAAAAAGGTAGTGAAATTGTACGAAAAAATTTGTATCATCTATATTAAAAAATACAACCAAATTTTTGTATAATAGATGGGTTTGATGGTATGCAAGGTAATGGACCATGGAATGGTGAAAATGCCCATTTAAATACAATTGTTATTGGAAATAATACAGTTGTTACAGATTTAGTAACTTCAAAAATCATGCAACAACCAATAAAAGATATAGGATACATAAATTATATTGATAACTTGGAAAATTTTATAAAAAATACACAAATATTAGGTTATACAATAGAAGAAGTAAAAAAACAATTAAGACCACATAAATTTGAGCCTTATTTATAAAAGGAGAAAATAATGAAACAAGTAGTCATAGCTGCGGCTTCAAACATAGATCACATAAAAATAGGTGAAAATATAAGTAAAGAATTTTTGAATGGTGCATCTATATATGCTGGATTTGCTTCTGCAGAGCAAGCAGAAACGGAAGTTATAACATGTATTGGTTCTGAAAAAGCTTATGAAGATATTATAAAAAGACTAAAAACTTATAGGAATAAAAATATTCCTGATTTTCATATTATACGAATAAATGAAGGAAAATCATTTAAGCAGACTTTTGAAATTGTAGATGGAAAACTGGAAGTAACACATAAAGATTATGGAAATTATAATGATTGGGCTCCTGAAATTCCTGAATTTAAAACAGATACATTATTATTAGGAACTGCAAATCCAGTATTTCAAAAATGTGTATTAGATTCTTGTACTCAAGCCAATCACATATTGCTAGATTCAAAACTAATTCATTTTTTAATTAGAGCAGACAAGGTGGATGAATTGATAAAAAAAGTGGATACTCTTTTTGGAACTCGAGAAGAGATTGAACAATTATTAAAAAATTGTGAATTGCCAGTAACAATGACTTCATCCATTTTTAGGAAATATCCAAATTTGCAAGTAATTATTGAAAAATCAGCTGAAAAAGGTGGAAGAGTCTTTAAAAGTGATGGTACTCTTTATACTTATCAACCGGTTCAACCAGTAAATGAACTTTGTACAGATGGTGCTGGTGATGTTTTTGCAGGTGTATATGCATCATTACTTTCAGAAGGTAAGGACTTAAAAGAAATTATAAGAAGATCTGCTGAAATAGCAGCTGAATCTGTAAAATATTTTGGAATAAATAAGGTTAAACATGGAATAGGACAAATAAGTCCTGAAATTAAAATTGTAATAGAAGAAAGTAGGTGGAAATCTAGAAATGAACAAAGCAAAGAAGATCCAAATAGAAGTCATTAGCGATGTGAGTCCTAAATGTGAAATGCACTATTACAAAGGAAAAAAATGGATTATGCAAGATCAAGATCTACCGGGAGGAATATGTATTGGAGCGATGTCTGCATTATTGCCATGGATTACTTGTATTAAGTATGATGCTACACTTTATTGGGAAAAAAAAGGAGAAGTAACAGTATGTTGCACAGATGCAGATTATCCTGTAACTTTTAAAATATCAGTATTGGAGGATGAAAATGAAAAGTGAAAATTATGATATGTTTCAAAAAATAATTGAGAAGGATATACCACCATATGTATATGCTTATCCAACAAGATCAGCACAAAGAGAAGAAAATATAGATATACATGCAATATGGGAAAAAGAAGATAATTATACTTCAGATATAATTAACCTATATTTACATTATCCTTTTTGTAAATATAAATGTGGTTTTTGTAATTTATATTCAATAGCAAATAATGAATTAGATGTACAAGATAGATATATAGAAGCTATGTGTAAGCAATTAATGTTATATAAAACAATTATAGAAAAAAGGAAAATAAAAACAATCTTTTTAGGTGGAGGAACGCCAATGTTAATTACAAAACAAAACATAAAGAGATTGGTGTCAACGCTAGATGAGTTATTTCCAACTTGGAGAGATACATGTGAAGAGTTTTGTATAGAGGCTTCACCAGACTCTGTTGTAAATGCAGGAGTTGATGGTATTAAATTTTTAGCTGAATGTGGAATTACAAGGATAAATATAGGAATCCAATCTTTTAAGAAAAAAGATATAAATAATTTTGGTAGGGACTATGAAGAGGATATTAACTTTAAGGCAATTGCTATTTTGAAAGAAGCCAATATAAAAAATATTAGTACTGATTTAATTGCAGGATTTATTGGTCAGACAAAACAGGATTTTCTTGATTCTGTGGAAATATTATCAACTTTACAACCAAATACCATTAGTATATATCATTTAAGAATTCGACCAGATTCAAAGTTTGGTAAAGAAGGAAAATATAATTCTAATCCAGATAAAGAATATTATGAATGGTATGAAGAAGCTCGTGAAATAGTTTTATCAAAAGGTTTCAAACAAGATACAAATGTAAGATTTATAAGAGAAAATGGTGGTTATATACAACAAGATTTGCAATTTAAATCATTTCCGGTAATTGGTATTGGTGCAGGTGCCAGGTCTTATACTAGTACAGCCGATTATATTATTGGAGGAAGTAGTAAGCCAGAAATTTCTCAAATAGATAAATATATTCATGACGTAGAAACAGAAAGCTTAAAAACCAGAATGGTATATCATTTAGATGATGAAGAGCGTATAAGGCGTAAGCTTGTTCTAAATTTATATCATTTTGACATTAATGAAATTTACCAACAATATGGCAATAAATATGATTACATATTCCAAGACAAGTTGAATAAATTGGTAGAAATAGGAATGGTATCAGAAAATAATGGAATCTATAAATTAACAAAAGAAGGTTATAAATATAGGGATATCATTTCATGGGGCTTTTTTAGCGAAGAAGTTCAAAAACGTGATAAAGAGTTTTACTCAGAGATAGCTAAAAATAAATAAAATTTAAAAGGAGGAAGCTATGGAGAAATTAGCAATATTGGATTGTGGTGGTCAATACACAAAAGTTATTGATAGAAGAGTAAGAGAGTTAGGGGTAAAATCAGACATATTTCCAATTAATGTAAAAGCAGAAAAATTAAAAGATTATAAATCCATTATTTTATCAGGTGGTCCTAATAGTATTTCTAATGATGAAAGATTGAAATTTGATGAAAGAATATTTGAACTAGGTAAACCAATATTGGGAATATGCTATGGAATGCAACTAATGTCTGATTATTATAAAGGCGTTATTGATAATAATGTTGTAAAAGAATATGGACAAAATGAAATTTGGATAGATAATACAGTACCAATATTTAAAGATATGAGTGAAAAGCAAAAAGTTCTTATGAGTCATGGAGATACAGTTAAAATTGCACCAGAAGGTTTTAAAATTATAGGAAAATCTGGAGAAGCTATTGCAGCAATTGGAAACGTAGATAAAAAAATGTATGGACTTCAATTCCATCCAGAAGTAGATCTAACAGTAGAAGGAACTAAAATATTAGAAAATTTTATTAGAATAGTCGCAAAATACCAAGATGTTTATGCTTTAGATGATAGAATCGAAACCTCTATAAAAATGATTAAAGAAAAAGTAAAAGATAATAAAGTTGTTGTACTAGTTAGTGGAGGGGTTGATTCAGCTGTTACTGCTGCATTATTAACAAAAGCTTTAAATCCAGAAAATGTATATGCCATTCATATAGATTCTGGATTTATGAGAAAAAATGAAAGTGATATTATTTGCGAAAATTTGAAAAAACTAGGATTAAAAAATCTAATAAGAGAAAATGCAAAAGATTATTTCTTTAATACGGTTGTTGAAATTGATGGAAAAAAGATAGGACCTCTTGTGGATACTGTAGATCCAGAAACTAAAAGACAAATTATAGGAGAATTATTTATTAAAGTTGCTAATAATGTAATTGAAAGACTAGGACTTGATCCAGAAAATACATTTATAGCACAAGGCACATTGCGACCAGATTTAATAGAAAGTGGTAATCCTGATATTAGCGGATTTGCTCATAAAATAAAAACACATCATAATGATGTTGAAATTGTCAGAAAAGCAAGAAAAAAAGGACTTATAGTGGAAACAAATAGTGACTGGCACAAGGATGAAGTAAGAAAAGTAGCCAGAATGCTAGGATTAGAAGAAAGTATAGCATCAAGACAACCATTCCCTGGACCAGGATTAGCAATTAGATTAATTTGTCATAATAAGGAAGAAGAAGTTACTATTACAGAAGATGAAATAAAAGAATTAGATGAAATTATGAATTTTACAGGAGAACAGGCTCAAATTATACCTATTAAATCAGTAGGTGTACAGGGAGATTGTAGAAGTTATAAAAATTTGGGAATTGTATATGGAAATGGTTTGAATTTTGATTGGAATAATGTTACAAAGTTAGCAAAAAAAATTACCGATTCAATTAATACAATTAATAGAATTGCATATATATTAAATTCGAATCATATAAATAAACCAATAAAATGCTTTAACATGAAAATAAATGATGAATGTGTAGAGTTGCTTCGTGAATTAGATAGTATTGTAACAAGTAATTTAGAAGGTAGTAAAGTTAGTCAGACTTTTGCTGTATTGGTCCCTATTGGAATTACAAAAAAATACTCTGTTGTAATAAGAACATTTGTCACCAATGACTTTATGACTGGTAGACCAGGAGAGATAGGAACAGAAGTTGATAAACATAATATTGAAAATATTATAAATGAAATTGAAAATCGTTTTCATGATAAAATTGAATTTGTCATGTATGATGTTACAAGTAAGCCACCAGCTACTTGTGAATGGCAATAAAAATACAGTATAAAAAATTTAATAACAGTAAAAAAGTAAAAAGCGTATATATGTTTATATAAAAAAACAAATATGCGCTTTTTGCTTATTATAAGGAAAAATTTATTTTTAATATCTATAAAATATCTTTCAGTAAGATACTTAAAGAAAGTTGTACATGTACAAAAAATATTGAAATTTATGCGTTTTCTTAATATTATTTCATATATAAGATTAGGAATTTTTAATGATTATATTCAGAAAAAAATTTTATAAATTTTAAGTTTCGGTGCTTTTTTATAAAATGCTGATATGTTATCCACAGAATTATAAATTTTATATGAAAATGAAGAAAAAACCTCACTTGTTTGGTATAATTTGGTTAAGAAAATAAAAAATTACTAAACAAAAAATTGGAGGTTTTTTCTATGAATAATTTTACTAAAAATACATATGAAATATGTATATTATTAAATACTATTTATCAATTCTATTATTTTAATAAAATTATTTTTGCAAAAAACCGAAACTTAAAGTTATAATACTTGAAATTTATGTAAATATCATGTATAATTGTTGTATCAATAGTGTAAAGAAATAGGAGGAGCTTTTATGGAATGTAAGTATAAAGAATATAAATTAAAATTGGATGAGGATGTATCAAAATTACAAGAAGAAATAGAAGAATTAAGAAATTTAAATGATTTGATAAAAGAAAATCCACATTATAATTTATTAGCTGGTAAGACACAATTAATGGGAAAAGAGAAAACAGAAAATGCACGTTCAAGAAAGAAACATTCCGACAATATTGTTTTACAAGCTAAAAGATTTATAAAATTGCTTTATGAAACAGTTGTAGATGATGAAATAAAAGATTCAGACATCTATCATCTAAATTTAGAAAGGGATTTATTATATGTTCAAATTGTTGCATTAGCACATGATTTAGGTCATACACCATTTGGTCATTTGGGAGAAAGAGTCATAAATCATAAACTTCAAAAAATGAATATACCAGAAGAACATTTAAATAGAATTTTACAGAATAAAAAGGAAATGTATGGTGAAGAATATGAAATGCAACAGGGACATGTTGAAGGAAAAACTAAAAGAATCAGTTTTGAACATAATGAGCAAAGTGCCAAGCTATTTTTTGAGTTTTGTAAACAAAGTAAAATTGATACGAATAAAGTTGATTTACAAAAAATAATAAGTGCTATTTTAGCACATAGTACAAGTAGAGTAAAGCAAGAATATATACCTAAAGATGTAGTTGCACAAATTATAAGACAGGTGGATAAATTAGAAGAATATACAACAAATGATTTTGATGAAATAAAGGACTTTATTGATTTAGAAACAATTGAAGATAAATCTTTGCGTGATTTTTTAAAGTTGCCAAAATCAGAAAAAGTAAAAATCCTTTTACAAAATTTATTACAAGAAACTTTAGAAAAAGGTTATATTAACGACGAAATGGATGCTCTTGAAGACAACAGAAAAATGAAAAAAATACATTTTAAAAATATATTCATGATGGATTCAGATGGAAAAAAAGGCTTATTAACAGGAGAAAATGAAGAGAGAATCACTCTAATGTTGGAAAGAATTATAGACTATTATATGCAAAATCCACAAGAAGTTCCAGACATAACATTTTATGAATCAAAACCAATAGAAGATGATATACAATCTCAAAGTTTAAGTTTAAATGTAACGGGTTCAAATGATGTTGTACCAGAAGAAAAAGTTATAGATTACATTTGTTCTATGGATAATGAAAAAGTAGAAAGGACATATTATAGATTAGTAAAAGAAAGAATGTTAGAAGGTAAAGGAAACGGGATTGAACCAATTACGCCAGATGAAATAGAAGAAAAAAAGCATGAAGCTTTTGAGAAGGAAATTAATTTAATAAAATTACAAGAATTAGAAGAAGGAGTTGATCATTCGAGAGAAGAATGTGAAACTAAATTAATACAAGAAATTCAGTATAGGAAAGATAACATTTTAACTGAAAATGCTAGACAAAGAATGGAAGAGGTAAGAAAATGCCACCAACAAGAGAACCAAAAAGATATTGAATTATGTAATTTGTTATCCAAATATGATGATACTCAAAATGGATTAAGAGATAAAGCTAAGGAAAAAAGACATTTGGAAAAAGTAGAAAAACTTCACGAAAAAACAGAAGAACAATATCCAAGTTATAGATAGGATAAAAAATTGATATACAACAATTTATTTCCTATAATTTAACAAAATGATGAGGGTTCATAATTTATAAAACTCTCATCATTTTTTATTGTATAGAAAATTGATTTTGTTTAAAAATAAAGTATGAAATATTTAATTTCTATAAAATATTACTTGTAGGAATATAAGATTCATCTGGAGGATAGACATATTCTTCACTAGGTTTATCAACATTTTTTATTTCAGTAACTTTAACAATTGGCATATCACCATGATAATCACCTTTTGTGATTTCACCTGTAAGTTCAACCCAAGATTCATCTTTAAAATCTTTTGCATTTTTCCATTCACAAAGAAAACCAACAATTACATATTGAAAATCAGAAGAAATAATCATATCTCTGGCCAATATAAATTGAGTATCTGTTAAATCTGAAACTCTATAGACATATCCAGTAAAATTAATTTTGATTCCTACATATGTATCTATATTTTCATGAACAGCCTTCAAAACATTAGTGTAATTTTTAGTGGAAATTACAGAAACATCACTTTGAGGAACACAACTAGATACATTTTTCTCATTTCTTGCGCCTACAAATAATTTTATGCTAACAAATATTAGAATAGTTATAATTAGCAGAACAATGCCAGTAAAAAAATATTTGAAAATTTTACTTCCATTAACTTTAAAATTACATATAAACATAAAAAACCACCTATAAAGAACTTTGTTATTTAACTATATGAAAAAAATTTCATAATATGATATTTTTGACTATTCATTTTAAAAATATTTAATATATAAGTTTTTTATTTTACTTATGATTTACAGCATAAAAAGTTATACAATCAAAAGTTATATTATAATACAACTTTTTCTCTTTAAAATATAAACTAAACAAAAACTTTCAAAAGACTTGATAAAAAACTAGTTTAGTGATATAGTAACAAAGTAGAAAATTAAGTATATATATAAAAACTAAAAATTAACTTAGGAGGAACGATTAACAATGGGAATATTTAAAACATATAGTCAAAAGGAAGTAAAAAGAGTAAAGCCAATAGTAAATAAAATAAATGAGCTTGAAGAAGAAATATCAAAATTAAGTGATAGTGAATTAAGAGGAAAAACAGATTATTTTAAAAAACAATTAGCAGAAGGGAAAACATTAGATGACATATTACCAGAAGCATTTGCGGTAGTAAGAGAAGCATCAAAAAGAGTTTTAGGAATGAGACATTTTGATGTACAATTAATAGGTGGAATTATTTTGCATCAAGGAAGAATAGCAGAAATGAAGACTGGAGAAGGAAAAACATTAGTTGCAACATTACCAGTATATTTAAACGCACTTGAAGGAAAAGGTGTACATGTTATTACTGTAAATGATTACTTAGCTAAAAGAGATAGTGAATGGATGGGAAAATTATACAAATTTTTAGGACTATCAGTTGGTTTAGTAATTGCAGGAATGGAGCCAAAAGCAAAACAAGAAGCATATAATGCAGATGTAACATATGGTACAAATAATGAATTTGGGTTTGATTATCTAAGAGATAATATGGTTATTTATAAAGACCAATTAGTACAAAGAGGATTACATTATGCTATTGTCGATGAAATTGATAGTATTTTAATTGATGAAGCTAGAACACCTCTTATCATTTCAGGAAGGGCAAATCAATCATCTGATTTATATAAAAAAGCTGAAAATTTTGTAAGTAGATTAACTCCAAAAGTTATAGTTGAAGAAGATGTAAAAGATTATGCACAAGCAGAAGATAATGAAAAATATGATTATATAGTAGACTTAAAAGCAAAATCTGCCTCACTTACACAAAAAGGTATAAAAAAGGCAGAAGAAGCATTTGGATTAGAGAATTTTAATGATTTAGAAAATTCTACATTAGTACATCATGTTAATCAAGCATTAAGAGCACATGGTGTAATGAAAAAAGATATTGATTACATAGTAAAAGATGGAGAGGTTTTAATTGTTGATGAATTTACAGGACGTATTATGTATGGAAGAAGATATAATAATGGACTTCATCAAGCAATCGAAGCAAAAGAACATGTAAAAATAGCTGATGAATCAAAAACTTTAGCTACAATAACATTCCAAAATTATTTTAGAATGTATGATAAATTATCTGGTATGACAGGTACAGCTATGACAGAAGAAGCAGAATTTGAGGAAATATACAACTTAGATGTTGTAGAAATACCTACAAATAAGCCAATGATACGTAAAGATGAAAATGACGTTATTTATAAAAATGAAAATGCTAAATTTAAAGCAATTGTAAAAAGTATAAAAGAAAGCCATGAAAAAGGACAACCAGTTCTAGTAGGTACAGTATCTATCGAAAAATCTGAAAAATTAAGCAAGTTATTAAAACAAGAAGGAATAAAACATGAAGTATTAAACGCTAAATATCACGAAAAAGAAGCTGAAATTGTTGCACAAGCTGGTAAATTTGGAGCAGTAACAATTGCTACAAACATGGCAGGGCGTGGTACAGATATCATTTTAGGTGGAAATAGTGAATTTTTAGCAAAAGAAGAAATGAGAAGAAAGAAAATTCCTCATGAATTAATAGAAGAAGCAAATACATTCTATGAGACAGATGATGAAGATATTTTAAATGTAAGAAAAGAATTCAAAAAATTAGTAGACAAATATGATGAAGAAATAAAAGAAGAAAAAGAAAAAGTTGTTAATGTTGGCGGATTAAAAATAATCGGAACTGAAAGACATGAATCAAGAAGAATTGATAACCAGTTGAGAGGACGTGCAGGACGTCAAGGAGACATTGGTGAATCAAGATTTTATATAGGATTAGATGATGACTTAATGAAGATTTTCGGTGGAGATACAATAACAAAAGTCTACAATTCTTTGGGTGCAGATGAAGATATGCCAATACAATCTAAAATAATATCAAGAGCAGTTGAAAATGCTCAAAAGAAAGTAGAAGGTAGAAACTTTACAATACGTAAAAATGTATTAAAATATGATGATGTTATGAATGCACAAAGAGAAATAATTTATGCACAAAGAAGAGAAGTATTAGATGGTGAAAATATCCATGACAATATAATAGATATGATAAATTCTACTGCTGAAGCTACAGTAAATATGTATGTCGAAGGAGAAGAAGGAAAAGTTAATGCAGAAGCTCTAAATCAAGATATTTTAAATACTTATGGAATCGATATGTCAGAATATATTAAACAAAATATTTCTGAACCAGAAAAAATATCAGAAGAACTTAAAAAACAAGCAAATAGCAAATATACAGAAAAAGAAACAGCTATTGGTTCTGAGGAAATGAGAGAACTTGAAAGAGTTGTTATGTTAAAAGTTGTAGACGAAAAATGGATGAATCATATTGATAGCATGGATGAGTTAAAAAACGGTATTGGACTTCGTGCTTATGGTCAACAAGATCCTGTTGTTAAATATAGAATTGAAGGTATGGATATGTTTGATGAAATGATTTCAGACATAAAGGTTGATGTAACAAAAATTCTTATGAATATTAGACAACAAGGCGAAGCTAAAAGACAAGAAACTGTAAAGATTACAGGAGCAGCATTAGAAGCTATTCAT
This sequence comes from uncultured Clostridium sp., assembly GCA_930982035.1. Taxonomy (GTDB): domain Bacteria; phylum Bacillota; class Clostridia; order TANB77; family CAG-508; genus CAG-269. The sequence goes on along the minus strand of CAKNJL010000020.1, from coordinate 15,941 downwards.
AGTGTTGATGGTGGAGCAAAAATAGGTACAGATGTAGATAGAACTATAAGAAATGAAGGACCAAAGGTTGGTAGAAATGACCCTTGCCCATGTGGTTCGGGTAAAAAGTATAAGAATTGCCATGGAAAGAACGCATAGCACCTGCGTTTAAAGCATTTTACAAAAATTGAAAATTTGGTGACAAAATTAGGTTGTCACCCAAACCTAAATAAAAAATTTATAAAAGCTTAAAATTAAAGAAGTGTAACCTAAATAAAATGGGTGACACTTCTTTTTATATTAAAATTTACAAAAGATAGAAATAAAAAATTAAGGAGGTAGTAATTATGAGGAAAATTAATGTAAGAAAAAGGGGAAAGGTATATGAATACTTTTTCGAAGGAGCAAAAGTAAATAACAAGAGGACTAGAATTTCAAAATCTGGATTTAGAACAAAAAATGAAGCATATTTAGCAGGAATGAAATCCTATGATGAATATATTAATGGAAAAAATAAAGAAGAAGCTCAAATGTCATATTCTGACTATTTAGATTATTGGATGAAAGAATATTTTGAGATAACCTATAAATATTCAACGGCTAAAAGATATAGAGAATCATTTGATGCAATAAAGAAAATACTTGGAAAGTATAGAATTTGCAATATTACACCATATTTACTAAATCAAGCACTATTAAAATTATATCAAAAAACAGGTAATAAAGAATCTTTGAGAAATTATCAAAAAGTTATAAAAAGTTCATTAAGAGATGCTGCAAACTATTTTGGCTTTATTGAAGGTAATCCGGCAGGAGATTTGCAAATTCCAAGAGTTTTATCATTCGAGTTAAAAAAAACAGAATAAAACATATTTATACCAAAGAAGAAATTGACAGAATATTATTAAGATTTCAAAACAACACAACATTCACTTGTGCATTTTTAACAGCATGTTATACAGGAATGAGAACAGGAGAAGTATTTGCTCTAACCTGGAATGATATTGATTTAAAAAATAGGTTAATAAGGATAAATAAAACTGTATATTCAAAATTAAAAGATGAAAATGGAAGATGGTTTTTAGGAACAGCCAAAACTGAAGGAAGTTGTAGAGAAGTTTATATTTGTGATACCTTATATAAAGCATTATGTAATTACAAAAAGCAACAACAATTATACAAGAAAAAATATGGTAATAATTATAAAAAGTATTTATTAGAGCCAATAAAAAATAAATATGGAAAAATAGTTGAATATAAAATAATTGAAAGTAAATATAAAAATAGAAATAATGTTGAAATGGTATTTACACGCAAAAATGGAAGCTATGCAGGAACTGATGTTATTAAATATCCATTTAAAATTATACATCATGAATTACAAATTGAAAATTGTAGATTTTATGATTTAAGGGGAAGTTATGCAACAAAATGTTTAAGGAATGGTGTTGAAATTAAGGATGTCGCTGATATATTAGGACATAAAAGAATTGAAACTACAGAAAATTATTATATATCAAGTACAATAGAAGATATACAAAAAGCAAGTGCAGTTTTAGAAAATATAATTCAATCGGATATTACAAATAAGATTATAAATTTTGAAGAATTTGTAAAAAAGGTTGAATAATTGGCACTTATATGATACAATACAAATGTTCGTAATATTAAAAGGAGGTTTTTATGGTAGATAATGTAAATGGAGATATTATAATATATCAAACAGATGACGGATTGACAAAAATAGATGTTAGAGTCGAAAATGAAACAGTATGGTTATCACAACAGCAAATGGCAGAATTATTTGGCACTTCAAGAACAAATATCATAGAACATATAAATAATATTTATGCAGAAGAAGAACTAGATAAAGAATCAACTTGTCAGAATTTCCGACAGGTTCGAAAAGAAGGAAATAGAAATGTTACGAGAGAAATTCCTTTTTATAATTTAGATATGATAATTTCTTTAGGATATAGAATAAAATCTAAAATTGCTACTAACTTTAGAAGATGGGCAACAGAAAGATTAAAAGAGTATATGATTAAAGGTTTTACAATGGATGATGAAAGACTTAAAGGATATGGTGGCGGTAACTATTGGAAAGAATTACTTGCGAGAATTAAAGATATTAGATCATCTGAAAAAGTATTATATAGACAAGTTCTTGATTTATATGCAACTGCTGTAGATTATGATCCTAAAGATAGTAAATCAATTGAATTTTTTAAAATTGTACAGAATAAATTGCATTATGCTACTCATGGACATACTGCTTCAGAAGTAATATATGAAAGAGCTGATGCCGAAAAACCTTTTATGGGATTAACAACATTTAAAGGAGATATTCCAGTATTACAAGATGTTCTAATTGCTAAAAACTATTTAAACGAAGAAGAACTAAAAGTTTTAAATAATTTAGTATCAGGATATTTTGATTTTGCAGAAATACAAGCAATAAGGCATAACCCAATGTATATGGAAGATTATATTAAACAGTTAGATATGATACTTTCTTCTGCAGGTGGAAAAGTGTTAATTGGTGCAGGTAGCGTTAGTCATAATCAAGCAATAAAGAAGGCAAAATCGGAATATAAAAAATATCAAGTTAAAACTATAAGCCCTGTTGAAGAGGAATATTTAAAATCTTTGAAAGAAATAAATAATAAGATTGCAAAGAAAGATAAAAAATAAGTATATTGTATAAAAAAGGAGAGTATATGGAACCAAGAGATTTACTAAAAAAATTACATCCTAATCAATTTTCTGATTCAAAAATTATAGACAAAATCGAATGCCCAAGAGAATTACTAGATTTTCATTTGTCAAAATTGTCAGAACAAAATAAACATTTTGACTTTGAAGATTTTATAAAAAATTTATTAGAAAGAGAGATTTGCCCTAATTTAATAGAAGAAACTGGACCTGCAGGAGGAGGAGATGGAAAAGTTGATACAGAAAATTATCCAGTATCAAAAGATATTCAAAATTGTTGGTGGTATGGTTTAAATGGAGAAAATGATAGATGGGCATTTGCGATTAGTCTAAGAAAAAATTGGAAATCAAAGTGTGATGGAGATATAGAAAAGATTATAAAATTAGCATATTACCAATGATAGTTTATAATAATGAAAAAATAAAACCATTGTGGGAGTATGAAATAATCTTGAAAAATGTTACTGTCAAACAAGCATATGAAATAGGAAAAGATGATTTAGAGGCGGCTGCAATCTTAGATAACGATAATCCGATAATACCACCACAAATAAAAAATCCACCAATAAACGAATTATTAGAATTAAAGAAACTAATGAATAAATAATGCAAAACAGATTAAAGATATTGATTTGACAATATTGTTTTTAAATGGTAATATTATTGTTGTAAAAAGCAAGAATAACACAATGTTTGTTTTTTACGATTTATGGTAAATAAAAATATGTTGGCGACATTGTTGCCAATTTGTTGCCACAATATAAAAAAAGATAATTAGAATAATACAATAAATACTATATATACCTTTCATAAAGATTCTTTAAATTAAGAAATACCAATAATATAGATAATATTGTATATACTAATAATACTAAATTTTCCACTACATGTGGAAGTGGGAAGAAATACAAAAATTGTTGTGGTAAAAACCAGTAATACCAACACTTTCAGCAATTACAAAAAATAGAAAACAACTAAAAAATAGCAAAATGTTCGCGATTTGTTCACAAACATATAAAATTGTTCACAAGAAATCCTGAACCCCTTTTATATCAATAGAAAGCTTATTGTGAACAAATTTTGGATATGATGAATGTCAGTATTTGATTTATACTGGCATTTTTTCAACACTAAAAATAAGAGAGTTAAAATTCTACTTATCATAATCTTATACAGGAGATTTTGTCATTCCAGAAACAGTAGAAACAATAGACCAAAGCGCATTTGCATATACATGGTCACTTTCAAGTGTTAGCATGACAGATAATACAAAGCAAATAAATACATCTGCTTTTAATAGTTCTCGTATAAATAGTATTATAATAGGAAAAAATATAAAAAATATAGGAACAGGATCATTTAATAATTGTAGTAATTTGAAAAATGTAACAATAGACTCACCATCAATTGCAGGAAACTTAAGCGTACGTGATTCTTGTGGGAATTTATTAAATTCTGCTGAAGCAATTTATTTAAAAGAAGGTATAGAAAATATCGGAGAATATATAACAACAAATTATTCTAGAACAGATTCTGATAAAATAGGATATGTAAAATATACTTTGTCAAAATGATTCTATGTAAAATTCGTAATAAATAAAAAACAGGTCAAACCCCAAAAGATTTTGATATACCAGTTTTTATTATAAATATGCAAGAATTAGAAGAATTGCTAAATCATAGCCCAGAATGGTGGGGAAAAGATAATAAAGAAATATATGATAATAAAATATTTATCATTCCACCAGTTACTTATGATAAAGTCTATAATACAATAGGCTCTCCAAATGAGTATGAAAAAATGTAAGCATTTATGATTATGATAAATTACTAAAGTATGGATTTATACAGGAAAATGGAATATATTTGTATAAAGCCAAAATACATGATGAACAATTTGAAATAAATGTTAGAGTAGAAAATAATAAAATGACTTCAAAATTAAACTTTGTTCATAAACATTATATATAAAAATGTGAAGATAATTATACATATATTTAAAAAATGTATAATTTTTTTGATTTTTTATACATATTTATTGAAAATGTATAAAAAATGTGATATTTTATATATATGGAGGTAAAACTATGAAATTAGAAATGTTACCATATAAAAATGTTAATTTAAAAACAAATAAAATTTTAGAACAATTAACTTTATCATCAAGAGCATTAGCGGAATTAAAAGGCTATTCAAATACAATTCCGAATATGCATATTTTAATAAATGCTGTAACTATTAATGAGGCGAAAGATAGTAGTGCTATTGAAAATATCGTTACAACTCATGATGACATTTATAAAGTGCTAACAGAAAGTGGTTATAAGGAAGAAAATGCAAAAGAGGTTGTAGATTATAGAAATGCTATTTGGCTTGGATATGAACAAATTAAAAAAGATGGTTATATAAATACAAATACCATTGTTAAAATTCAAGGAACTATTGAACATAATAATGCAGGAATTAGAAAATTACCAGGCACAGAATTGAAAAATTCAATTACTGGAGAAACAATATATACTCCACCTCAAAGTGAACAGGAAATAAGAAGTTATTTGAAAAATTTAGAAGACTTTATAAATAATAATGAAGATGGAATAGATCCATTAATAAAAGTTTGTTTAGTGCATTATCAATTTGAAAGTATTCATCCTTTTTATGATGGAAATGGGAGAACTGGAAGAATATTAAATATTCTATATCTTGTATTAAACAATCTAATTGATAGCCCAATTTTGTACTTGAGTAAATATATAAATAGGACAAAACAAGAATATTATAAATTATTTAATGAAGTTAGAAATAATAATAATTTTGAAGATTGGATTTTATATATTTTAAAAGGTATTGAAATTACATCTAAACAAACAATAATATTAATTGAAGAGATTCAAAATGAAATGAAAAATTACAAAGAAGAATTTAGAAACAAACTACCTAAAATATACTCAAAGGAATTATTAGAAAGTTTATTTTTTGAAGTTTATACAAAAATATCATATATAGAGAAAGCATGTAATGTTACAAGACTTACTGCATCTTCATATTTAAATCAGTTGGAAGAAGTAGGACTTTTAGAATCTGAAAAAATTGGAAGAGAAAGATTGTACAAGAATGTTAGATTGATAAAATTATTATCCGAAAATTAAATATTATTTATATTAAAGTCAATAAATTTTAAAAATATGAAAAAGAACATTTACAAAAAGAGGGGAAAATGTATGAAATTAGTAGTAAAGAATATGAAAAAGAACTTCGAAAAAAAAGAAGTATTAAAAGACATTAATTTTGAATTTGAAAAAGGAAAAATTTATGGATTACTAGGAAGAAACGGAGCAGGTAAAACAACATTCTTTAATTGTCTAAATGAAGATTTAGATATAGATGCAGGAGAATTTTATATTGAAGATAATAATACCAAAAGAAAATTAGAAGCAGAGGATATAGGATATGTTTTATCTACACCAAATGTACCAGAATTTTTAACAGCAAGAGAGTTTTTAAAATTTTTCATTGATATAAATAAGAAAAGAATTAAAAACGAAAAAACAATAGACGAATATTTTGACTTTATGAAAATAGAAAAAGAGGATAGAGATAGACTATTAAAAGACTATTCACACGGTATGAAAAATAAAATGCAAATGCTTGTAAATATAATTGCAAATCCAAATGTTTTATTGTTAGATGAACCTTTAACATCTTTTGATGTAGTAGTTGCGGAAGAAATGAAACAAATGTTAAGAGAAATAAAAAAAGATCATATCATTATTTTTTCTACTCATATAATGGAACTTGCATTAGATTTATGCGATGAAATAGTTATCTTGAATAAAGGTATTTTAGAAGAAATAGATAAAAACAATATAGATAATGAACATCTAAAAAATAAAATATTAGAAGCACTAAAGGAGGAAAATTAAAATGCTAAAAACATTTATAACTTCCTTTAAATTGAAAAATACATACAGAACTAATAGTATAATATATTCTTTAAAGCAATTACCTATAATAAAAAGAATATTACCAAATAGTTTATATAAAAATAAAGGATTGAAGATATTTGCAAGTGTTATAAGTATTCTTTGGGAAATAATTAATATTTTTATAGGAAAAATTATATATATTGCAACAATGATATTTATGGCATTATCTTGGTATGATACAAATCAGGCAGATACTTTTATACATTTATTTGTATTTCTAACACTTGCTGGAGGAGTACTAAATACATATATGCTAAATCCGACCAAAGATAAATATTATGCAATAATTTTAATGAATATAGATGCAAGGAAATATGGATTATCTAATTACTATTATCAATTAATAAAATTAATTGTCGGATTTTTACCATTTACAATTCTTTTTGGTATGATGCTAGGTGTTCCAGTATGGATTCAAATTGCATTACCTTTTTTTGCACTAGCAATAAAACTAATTGTAATGAATTATTGTATATATGATTTTAAGAAAACAAATAAGGCGTCAAATGAAAATTTACCAACAAAATTTGTTTGGGGACTTGTAGCAGTTTGTTTATTATTAGCTTATGGATTACCAGCAATAAATATTACAATAACCTCAACTATATTCTTATATGCATTTATTATTGCAATAATATTAGGAATTGTAAGTTTAGTAAAAATACATAGTTATAAAGATTATAGAAGAATGTATAAACAAATTTTAACAGAATCTAATGTATATATGCAAGAAAAAGCAAAAGGAACTCAAGCAATGAAAGATACAAGTCTAAAACAAATAGAATTAGATAGGAATTATACTAGCAATAAATCTGGTTTTGCATATTTTCATGATTTGTTTGTTAAAAGACATAAAAAAATACTAACAACAGCAGTAAAGAAACAATCAGTAGTTATATTGCTGATTGTAATAGCAATGATTATTGGTATTCAAATGAATAGCGATTTTAAAGTAAAAACAAACGAAATATTAATGGTATATTTACCATACTTTGTATTTATAATGTATTGTATAAATAGAAGTTCAAGTGTTACTACAGCAATGTTTATGAATTGCGATCATAGTATGCTAACATATAGAATTTATAGAACACCAAAGGTTATTTTAGGAATATTTAAAGAAAGATTAAAAACATTAATAACAATTAACCTATTACCAGCAGTATTAATAGGTGGAGGATTAGCATTATTATTGTACTTGTCTGGAGGAACAGATAATCCAATAAATTATATAATTCAATTTGTATCAATTATAGCAATGAGTATATTCTTTTCAGTTCATTATTTGGTAATGTATTATTTGTTACAACCTTATAATGTAAGTACAGAAATGAAAAGTAGTACATATAAATTAGTACAAGGTTTAACTTATATTATTTGTTGGTATATGATACAAATTCAAATGCCTATATTTACTTTTGGTATATCAACAATACTATTCTGCATTGCTTATTGTTTAATTTCACTATTTATTGCATACAAGTATGCACCAAAAACATTTAAGTTAAGAGTTTGATTTTAAATGAGAGTAATTATATTGCAAGATGGTTAATGGAAAAATAGTAATTTGTCTCGCAGGTTGTAATTTTAAATTTAAATAAAATAAGTAAATAAATATAGGATCTAGAGTGAGTATATTATTTTTGATATGCTCATTTTTAATTAAAATAAAGTAAAATTTTTCATAGCCCTTTATTAATTATGTAAAACGCACAAAATTGTATTTGTCAAGTGAAAAATGATCCATATTATAATTGAAAAGAGATCCACTTTGGATAAAAAAATTATCCATTTTCTTCCAACATATCTTGAGTTTCTTTAAGTCTATATGAATTTCCATTCATATTAACTATATATGCTTTATGAGTTAATCTATCTATCATTGCTGCTGTTAACACTGGATCTTTAAATATTTCATTCCATCTTTCAAATGATAAATTTGTTGTAATTATTATGCTTTTTCTACCTGCTCTTAATGATAAATTAGAAAAAAGTAATTCAGAACCTTCTTTGTCAAATGATATATATCCTAATTCATCTGCAATTATTAAATCGTATTTTTCAAATTTGTTATTAAAGACTGTTAAAGTTTTTTCACTTCTACATTCTTTTAATTGGTTTATTAAATGTGGAATTGATGTAAACAAAACTCTATAACCTGCTAAACATGCTTTAATTCCTAAACCAATAGCTATGTGGGTTTTACCAGTTCCTGGATTTCCAGCTAAAATTATATTTTGACCGTGTTTTAATAAATTCTAGTGTTAAAAAACTTTTAAGCTTTTTTCTTCCATCTTCTGGCAATGCATTCATATCTAAATCTTCAATGTATTTTTTATATGGAAAATTTGCTAACCTTAATTTGTTTTGTTTGGCATTTTCTTCTCTAGATTCATATTCTAGTTTAAGCAAATTATATAAATATTCTTCAAAAGAAATATTTTCTGAAATTTGTTCTTTGTAATTTTTTCTAATAGCTGGTGTTTTTAATATCTTACAATAATTATTTATTTCTTTTTGATAATCTAACATCTAAATCATCACCTCCTGTTGAATGAACTGAACATTAGAATTTGGAACTAATGATTTATATTGTGTTAATAGCCTACTAGATGCTACAGCTATTTCGTCATCTACTGTGTCTATATTTTCTTCAATTATTTTTTTATTGCATATTAATTTTACCTTTTCTGCAGAAATGTCAATCGGAGAAATTTTTTCTAACTCTTCTATAGCTTTTTGCACATTATTTAATCCTTTTTCTAAAATTATTTCATAAATGTAGTGTTACAATTGATGTGAAACAAAAATAGTAGAAAAAAAGTGATTCAAGTAGTATAATTGAATTGTTCAAAAAATCAAAATTATACGAAAGGACTTGAATCACATATGGATAGTATAACACAAAATTCAAAAAATACCAAGAGATATTTACCACATGATATAAAAACTAAGGAAAATGCAGTAAAAACATATTTAAATAATGGAGATATAGAGTATACATGCAGAAAATATCATATATCAAGAATTTCATTATGGAGATGGATAAAAAAATATGATGGGACAAAGGAAAGCCTTACAGACAAGAGTCATAAGCCTAAAACACGTCATCCAAAAGCACATACGAACCAAGAAATAAGATGGATAAGAAATTATGTAAGAAGAAATCCAAGAATAACATTATGCGAATTATGGGCAAAGCTAAAGAGAGAAAAAGGATATACCAGAAAAATAACATCATTGTATAGAGTAATGAAAAGGCTAAATATAAAGTTTTACAAGGGGATGAATATAAAAAATACATCCAAAAAAAACATAATAAGAAGTATGAAACACCAAAGAATATAGGAGAGAAATGGCAAATAGACGCAAAATATGTGCCAAGAGAATGCAAAGTAAAATTGCCAGAGGATAAACAATATTATCAATATACATGTATAGATGAGGCAAGTAGAGAAAGATTTTTATGGTGGTATGAAGAGCTAACACCAACAAATACAGTAGATTTCATAAAAAGATGTGTAGAATATTATGGATATAAAGCAAAGACAATACAAACAGATAATGGGCCAGAATTTAGCTATAACCAAGCGAAAATAAAGAAAGAGCACCCAATGGATACATTATTAAAGAAGTTAGAAATAAGACATTACAAGATAAGACCAAGAACACCAGAGCATAATGGAAAAGTGGAAAGAAGCCATAGAAATGATAATGAAAGGTTTTATAGTTACTTAAAATTCTATAGCCTAGAGGATTTGATAAAGCAGGGAAAAGCATATCTAAAAAGATCAAATAATATACCAATGGCAGTATTAGGATATTTAACACCAAAAGAAAAAAGAGCAGAATTAGAGCTAGTATCAGTATAAAAACTTAACTTACAAAAATGTATAAAACTTGTTTTATATATTTTTGTAAGTACTGGTGCGAAGCACCAATATTAAAATTCAATGTACTACAATTTTTTTATAAAAATTTGTTTCACATCATTGACATATATACACCTTTTTCTAAAATTATTTCATAAAGGTCTAGAAATTCTTTCGGATTTTGTGTAAAATATTTATTGTAAATGTTTTTTATTTTGGTGTCTAAATTTAGCATTGCAGTGCTATTTTCTAAGGCACCACTTTTTTTATGAAGAGTATTTAAGTAATGTTCTAATTTAATATTCCAATCAAATAGTCCCAAAGTTCTAATATGTTCAGCAATTTTCACATTATCAAAAAACACAATTATCTTATTAGCATATGCTTTTACTAAAACAATTTGTCCAACAAATTTATCTAAAACAGAATATCTATTTTGTTTATACATGATACAAGAATATTTATCTACTCTACATTCTCTAATATCAGCACAATCTAGCATAGGAAGTTTTGGAAGTAGATATGGTATTTCTTGCTTTAATGTTTTAATAGGTATTATATTTTTATCAGTTGTTAAAGGTTTATTATTTAAATTATTACAAATTTCCAATAAATATTTGTTAGCATCTTCTAAAGAATTAAAAGTATCCTTAAAAGCAAAAGCTTTTCTTCTTACATATTCAACACTTCTTTCAACATGCCCATTTTCATTACCAGAACGTATATTACAAAACCTAAAATTAAATCCATAATATGTAGAAAGAGTTAGTAATCCTTTTGTTGGTTGCTTTTCATTATGCCCAACAAATTTAGCAACTGCTACTTTCATATTATCATAAACCATTGTGTTGTATATTCCACCAACATGTTCAAAAAACAAAGCATGAGATTGTTGAAAAGCTATTGTATCTTGCGTTTCAAACAAAACAGCAAATCTGTAATTTCCATAAGCTGTTGTAAGTACAGCTAATTGATATTTTCTAAATCCTTTGTTATCTATATTTAATTTAACTTCGCCCCAGTCAAACTCACAAATGTTACCTAAAGAATATTCTTGTTTTATATATGCTTCGTTCAAAGTATCTTTTAATGAACGAACTATATTAGAAACGCTAGGATAACTAATATCGAACCCCTTGTTAATTAAAAATTCATAAATATCAGTAGCTTTCATTTGTTGCTTAGATTTACCACTAGCTCTCTTTTGTTTATTTTCAAGTAAACACATTTTTATTAAATCAATACATTCATCTGATATTTTTCTTCTAGTTCTATTAGAAGAGTGATAAGTAGGTTCAGCAACAATATCATCAATTATTTCATTAGTGTTTGTTAAAATATTTTTGTTAAGCAATTCTTGTTTTTTTATATTATATTCATTTACATATTTTCTTATTGTATTTCTAGAAACATGTAAATCCTTAGCAATTTTTCTTTGACCATCTCCATTTAAATATCTTATTAATATTTGTTGTTTTATATCCAAACTAATCAACCTCCATCATTTCCTTCCTCTTAAATTTCTTTAAGAGAAATTATATTATTTGGGTGGATCACTTTTCAATTATTATTTGGTTCTTTTTTAGTTTAGCATAAACACAAAATATTGTATAATATAGTTGTAGTTCTACATTGCAATATTTTAAAGTATAGGAGGTAATTGTCATGAGAGAGTTATTTGTTGAAAAAGTAATTGATAAGACTGAAAACTTTTTAGACAATAACCAAAGAAAAATTTTAAAAGAAATACTAACAGAAATATGTTTAAATTACCAAATAGAAATATTAGAGCAAAACCAAAGAGAAGAAATATCACACAATAATGAAGAATTATTAAATAAATTTATATCCTCAAAAGAAATCGAGGGCTGTTCAAACAGAACTTTAAATTACTACAAGGATAATATAACTAAAATGTTAGAAAAAGTAAACTTACCAATTGAAGAAATTACTACTGAAATATTAAGAGATTATTTAGCTGATTACAAAAATAGTTCTAAAGCAGGAATGGTAACAATAGACAATATCAGAAGAACATTATCAAGTTTCTTTGCTTGGTTAGAAAATGAAGATTATATTGTAAAAAGTCCTGTTAGAAGAATACACAAAGTAAAGACCACCAAAAGAGTTAAAGAAACTTTAACTGATGAAAATTTGGAAAAACTAAGAGATACTTGTTCAAATGTAAGAGATTTAGCAATATTAGAACTATTAATATCTACTGGTATGAGAGTAGGAGAACTAACTAGATTAAATATTTCTGATATGGATTTTCAGGAAAGAAGTTGTATAGTTTTAGGAAAGGGAAATACTGAAAGAGAAGTATATTTTAGTGCCAAAAGTAAAATGTACATAGAAAAATATTTGGAGACTAGAACAGATGATAATGAAGCACTATTCGTATCATTAATAAAACCATATAATAGATTAGGAATATCAGGAATTGAAATTATTATTAGAAATTTAGGAAAAGAAGCAAATATAAATAAAGTACATCCACATAAATTTAGAAGAACAATGGCTACAATGGCAATAGATAAAGGTATGCCAATAGAACAAGTACAAAAATTATTAGGGCATATAAAAATAGATACTACAATGGAATATGCTATGGTAAATCAAAATAATGTAAAAAATTCACATAGAAAATATATTACTTAAAGAATGTTTTAAAAAACTTTCTGGATTATAAATAAAAATCAATTGTATATTAGAAAATGAAGAGTATTTTAAAGGAAAAAATATCATTAACTAATAAAACTCCAGGGTTAGCTGGAGTTGAAAATTTTTATAGCATTATATTACGAGCAATGGCAAGTAAAACATCCTCAGTATAACTATAGTTAGTAATTTTAAATTCATATTTAGTAAGAGAAGAGTCAGATTTAGCAATTGTTAAATAAATTTCTAATTCCTTGAAATTCTTTCGACTAATAGGCTTTTCAAAAAGTCCATTTTCATCAAATGTACAACTAATTATAACATTGACTAAATCTTCTACTGAGACGCTTTCACATTCTGCCCGTAACATAATAATTGCTGATTCGTTTTCAGTATTACAATAATTATCATCAAAATACTTTTCATCTATATCTATAGTGAATTTATAATCAATAGATATTTTTTTCATAGCAAATCCTCCTTAGTGATGACAAGAAAATTGCTAACCCAATTTTCTTGTGTTTTCATAATTATATTATACCACCCAAAAGTCAGAAAAACAACATTTTATGCATACCAACAAAAAATAATTTAATTTGACTATATATTCATAACTTGATATAATTGCTAAAGAGGAGGGATTTTACTATGAGAAAAGAAGAAAATGTTTTAAAGTATTATGTATTATGTAATAAATTAAAGAATACAATTAGAACTGGTTGGAAAGATTGGAATGTAGAAAGAACTAGATTAGAAAGTGTTGCAGAGCACATATTTGGTGTACAAATGTTAGCTATTGCAATGAAGTCTGAATATGAATACGATATAAATATTATGAGAGTAATATTTATGTTAGCAGTTCACGAATTGGAAGAAATATATATTGGAGATTTAACTCAATTTCAAGTTTCTAAAGAAGAAAAAAAGAAAATAGGTCATGAAGCAGTATCTAAAGTATTAGATGGTTTACTTGATAAAAAGGAGATTGAGAATATAATCTTAGAATTTGATGATAGAATAACAAACGAGGCTAAATTTGCATATCAATGTGATAAACTAGAATGTGACTTGCAGTGTAGGTTGTATGATGAGGAAAATTGTGTAGACTTGAATAATCAAATTTCTAATACTACTTTCAGAGATTCCAGAGTTCAAAAGTTATTAAAAGATGAAATATCATGGTCAGAAATGTGGTTAAAGTTTGGACAAGAATCTTATAATTATGATAAAAACTTTACAAATGTGTCAAATTATGCTATAAATCATAATATAAAAGAACTTATTTAAAAATATGGAGGTTAAATATATGAAAAGATATGTATTATTATTATTATTCACAAAAGATTTTAAAAAAGTATTGTTAATAAAAAGGAATAAAAAGCCATATGCTAATTTATATAATGGTATTGGAGGGAAAATTGAAAATAATGAATCGGTTATTGAGGCTACAACTCGTGAATGTAAAGAAGAAACTAACATACAGATTTCTGAACCAAAATTGTTGGTAACTTGTATATATCCAAAATCAATTAATTCAGACGAGGACAAAGAGATGGCAGTATTATACGATTGCGTAGATGAAGTTGATGTTGAAGAAAATTATGAAGGGAGTTTTGAATGGAAAAATATAGACTTTGCTTTAGACTTTAATAATAAACAGATAGCTGGATTATCTAATTTGGCTCAATTCATTAAGGAAATCCTTGATATAGAAGGCATTGTGAAGTTCTATTAATTGACTTTTATGCCAGAATATGGTATTATGTTAATATATGGTGTTGGTTTAACCTAATATTAACTAATGTGGAGGTAATTATCATGAGAGAGCGGAACAAAGTAGCAAATGTTTTTACCGACATTGCTCCAAAGTGGAATGACAAAGGCAATCTTATAGCTAGTTGCATTGGGCAGAAAAATCCCTTTAAGACTGAGTATAAAAACTGGATTCGAAGCGGTATGCGTATTTTAGATGTGGGATGTGGTGCAGGAAAGAATCTTCTCAAGATTGATTCTGAATATGAGGATTGTGAATTGCATGGAATTGACATTAGTGAAAAAATGGTTGAAATAGCTAAGCAAAATAGTGCTAATGCAAAGAATCGTATTGTTTTTGCTAATGTTGATTTTCTAGAGTTCAATTCCGAAGAAAAATATGATGTCATTATATTTAACTATGTATTACATCATATGGAAAAGCCACAACTTGCTATTGAAAAAGCATACAGTTTACTCAAGAATTATGGACTTATTATGCTAACGCTTCCTGGAACTGAATACTTAAAGGAAACGTTTCCATATTGCCATGATGTCATTGATGATTCTATTGGTCGTTTTTCAAGAGAAAAAGTTGAAAACATGTTTGGTGCTTTTAAAGTGGTACAGTTGCTATATAAGAAGTCAATATTTTTAATGCGGTTTGATTCTTATGAACAATATATGCAATATCTAAAAAGTATAGGGACTTATCAAAAGATTGTCAATTATTCTTTGAAGAAATGGAGTACGGAATTTGAACGCTTGGTTATGAATTCTTATCTGAATGCAGAATATATTACAGGTCACTATGATATGTATGTGTATTTTAAGAAAGAATAATAACAACAAAATCTCGCAGGCAATGTCTGTGAGATTTTGCTATATATTTTGTAATCATTTTGAAAGATAATCTAAGCGATAAATTACAATTTCTATGCACAATATTTATAGATGTTAGAACTAATCTCTATTT
>CAKNJL010000019.1 GCA_930982035.1 uncultured Clostridium sp. | reverse complement strand
ATAATTTTGTGGATAACATATCAGTATTTTTACAAAAAACACCGAAACTTAAAAGTTGACTAACAAGTTTGAAGAATGTTAAATGTTAGTTACAACTTACAGTCAATTTTTAAACATTCTAAACCTAATAATATATAAATTTTATGAAATTAAATGTGCAAATGGAAGAATATTACAAATTTTTATATTATAAAGTATAAAATCTGCGGTACGCCAGCAATTTTATACTTTATAATATTAGAATTTGTTTATTCTGTAGTGTTAGCCATTTAATAAATAAAATTTATATATTATTAGGTTTAGAATTAACAAATTATTTAAACTGTGAATTGTAACGATTTTATTACGAATCGAAGGAAAATTTTGATAAATTACTTGTATATTAAAAATAATTATGATATAAATAATGTATAAAAATAAAGCTAATGATAGAAAGGCGGAATTTTTGTGGAAGAAGAAATAGATAGAGGACAAAAAACTATATTGGTTGTTGATGATGAACAAACAATAAGAGAAATGTTAGTAACAAATTTAAAAAAAGAAGGCTATGAGACTTTAGAAGCAGGAGATGGGATAACAGCTATAAATATAGCACTAGAAAAACATCCAGATTTAATACTTTTAGATATAATGCTTCCCAAAATGGATGGATTATCAGTATGCAAAAGAATAAAAAATTCATATAATGTTCCAATTTTAATGTTAACAGCAAGAGATGCAGAAATAGATAAAATTTTAGGATTAGAATTAGGAGCAGACGATTATATTACAAAACCATTTAGTGTAAGAGAACTTATGGCTAGAGTAAAAGCAAATTTAAGAAAAGTAGAAAATAATTCTATGCCAAGAGAAAATGAAAATAATAATTATGTTCCAAAAAAAGAAAACAAGATAAAAGTAAATGATTTAGAATTAGACTTGGATAGATTTGAAGTAAAAATTAGAGGAGAAATTATAGATTTAACAGTAAGAGAATTTGAAGTCATCAAATTTTTAGCATCACAACCAGGCCAAGTAGTAACAAGAGAAACATTGTTAGAAAAAGTTTGGGGATATGAATATTATGGTGATATAAGAACAGTAGATGTAACAGTAAGAAGAATAAGAGAAAAGATAGAAAAAGATACATCAACACCAAAAATATTAATAACCAAAAGAGGAGTAGGATATTATATTGCATCTAATTAATTATATTATATTATGTCCAAAATTGGGTGGAACGTTGGGGACGTGCTAAATCGTTCCATTTTGGTACGATTTAGCACGTCCCCAACGTTCCACTCAATTTTGTATATAATGGGAAGGAATAAAAAATGAATAGGACAAAAACAAGAAAAGTTATGGTAGGAAATGTACAAATAGGAGGACAAAATAAAGTAGTTATACAATCTATGTGTAATACTAAAACAAAAGATGTAGATGCAACAGTAAAACAAATACTAGAATTAGAAAAAGCAGGTTGTGAAATCATAAGAGTTGCAGCACTTGATATAGAAGATGCACAAGCTATAAAAGAAATAAAAAAACAAATACATATACCAATTGTAGCAGATATACATTTTGACTATAGAATAGCATTAGAGGCAATTGAAGCAGGTGTTGATAAAGTAAGAATAAATCCAGGAAATATTGGAAATGAGGAAAAAGTAAAAGCAGTAGTAGATAAATGTAAAGAAAAACATATCCCAATAAGAATTGGGGTTAATGCAGGTTCATTGGAAAAAGACTTATTAGAGAAATATGGAAAGCCAACAGCTAAAGCGATGGTAGAAAGTGCAAGTAGACATATAGCTATTTTAAAGAAATTGGATTTTAAAGATTACATGGTTTCATTGAAAGCATCTAATTTAGATTTATGTATAGAAAGTTATGAAGAAGCTTCAAAAACTTTTGATTGTCCTTTACACTTAGGAATAACAGAGAGTGGAACAGAATTTAGCGGAACAATAAAGTCAAGTATAGGATTAGGTTATATGTTAAGAAATGGGATAGGAGATACGATACGTGTATCACTTTCAGATGACCCAGTAAAAGAGATTAAAGTTGCAAAAGAAATATTAAAAGATTGCAATTTGTATCATAAAGTACCAACATTAGTTGCATGTCCTACTTGTGGAAGAACACAAATAGATTTAATTCCGATAGCAAAAGAAGTTGAAGAATTTTTAAATACAATTGAATCAGATATAACTGTAGCAGTAATGGGCTGTGCAGTAAATGGACCAGGAGAGGCAAGAGAAGCAGATATAGGAATTGCCGGAGGAGTAAAAGAAGGACTTTTATTTAAAAAAGGTGAAATTATAAAAAAAGTACCACAGGAAAAAATTGTAGAAGTTTTAAAACAAGAAATATTAGAAATGATAAAATAGAAAAAATATTTTAAATAATATATAAAGTATTAATATGAAGTTAGAAAGGACTAAATTTTGAAATGAAAATTATTGTAGGGGAAACAGCTGGTTTTTGCTATGGAGTTGAAAGAGCTGTTAATGGTGCAAAAGAAGAATTAGAAAAAGAAAAATCAATATATGGATTAGGAGAAATTGTACATAATCAAGATGTTGTAAAAGAATTAGAAATGCAAGGAATGAGCTTTATAAAAGATTTAAAAGAAGCGAATGGAAAGGTTATTGTACGTGCACATGGAATTCCAAAAGAAACATATGAACAAGCAAAAGAAAGAAATATACAATTAATAGATTATACATGTCCCAAAGTTTTAAAAATTCATGAAATAGCAGAAGAACATGCAAATAAAGGATATTATATATTTCTTTTGGGAAGTAAGGAACACCCAGAAAATATAGGAACTTTTAGCTATTGTGGAAAAAATAAATTTATAATAGAAAAAGAAGAGGATACATTTAAAGCAATAGAAAATCTAAAAAAATCACATATAAAGAAATTATTAGTTATAGCACAAACTACATATAGTTTAGAAAAATTTTATAAAATAGAAAAGATAATACAAGAAGAGTTACCAAAAGATATAGAAGTAAATGTGAAAAATACAATTTGTCATGCAACTGAAATTAGACAAAAAGAAACAAAGAAAATAGCAAATAAAGTAGATTTTATGATAATTATTGGAGGAAAAAATAGTTCTAATACAAGAAAATTATATGATATTGCTAAACAAAATTGTAAAGAAGCAATATTAATTGAAAATGCTAATGAATTGAATTTAAGCCTGCTAAAAGAAAGTGACAAAATAGGAATAATGGCAGGAGCATCTACACCTAAACAAAGTATAGATGAAGTTGCTAAAAAAATAGAAAACAATTTAGTTTCAGTTCTTATTTAATTTTTTTATTGAATAGGAACAATAGGAAACTTTAAGGTATTTAGGCTCAAAGTAAAAATAAATTAAATCTTTTATTTTCAAAAGAAAAATCGGATTTTATCTTGACCAAATGTAGATTTTTCCATTATTATAATTATTGTAAATGACAAATATTTTTTTGATATTAAAATGAAAAAAATGTCGAATTTTGCGACGAAAAACATAAAAAAGTAGAGAGAACTTGTTGACAAGTTCTCTTTTTGACATTATACTTGAAGAAATTATATAATTTTTTTCAATAGAAATTTCTATCTAATATGACTTATTTATAAATTAATTCAAGTCATAAAATCCATCATTAAAAAATCAAAAAGGAGGTTAATTATTTTAGTGCACTAAAAAATCTTATGAATAGAAAATTTGTAGCAAAAAGTAATTTTGTATTAAGAAGAGTTTTAAATTCAAAAGATAATATAGATATTTTAAAAGAATTTATAGAAGTAATATTAAATATACAAATAAAAGAAGCTCAAATAAATCCATATTTACAAAAAAGAAAAAATAATTTACCAGCAGAAGAAAATTTTGGAATTGCAGATTTGAGAGTAAAAACAATAGAAAATGAAGAATTAAATATAGGAATACAAATAATAGATGGAGAACATGTGCTAACAAAAATGTTTTTGTATTATGCTCAAATACATACAAATCAATTAAAATATGATGATAATAGAGAAATAGCTAGGACAATAACAATAAATATATTGGACTTTATTTTTGTTAGAAAAACGAAATATCATAGTAGATTTATGTTAAAAGAAGAAAATGTAACAGATATAATAAATGATTATATAGAAATACATGTAATTGAATTACCTAAATTTAAGGTGAATTCAAATAAAGAAATTTCATTAAAAGAAGCATGGATTAATTATTTGAAAGGAGAAAATATAGAAGAGTCAATAAAGAAAAGTGAAAAAATTAAAAAATTAGATAATTTATTAAGAAAATATTGGAGAGATGAAGTAATGGAATGATGATTTGGGGACGGAGAAAAAATCATCATTTGTTTGTTAAATAATTGAAATAATAGTAAAAATTAGAAATGATGATTTTTTCTCCGTCCCCAAATCATCCCTAATGTGCATCTGTTAAAGTTGGTTTTAAAGTTACATTTATAATAGTACCTTCTTGTACTAATTCATCTTTAGTATAATCTTGAGTTGTTACAATACCAGAGCCTGTTACACTAATATTAAGATTTTTTGCCCTCAAAGCACTAACAGCTTGAGAAAGATTCATTCCAGATAAATCAGGAACACTAACAGATGTTGCGGAAGTATCACCTTCACCATATAAAATTATTATAGAGTTTTCTGACAATTGTGAGCCTGGTTTTGGATTTTGATCGGCAGTTAAAGTAGAGTTTTTATCTCCTGAACAATGAATATTACATTTAAAGCCAGCATCGGTAAGTATTTTTCCAGCTTCAGTTATGGTCTTATTTCTAACATCAGGAACTGTAATTAAATTATCAGTATTAGCATTATCAGCTGTATCAGAAGGGATTCCTAAATATGGTAATATTTCTGATAACATTTGAGATACAGTAGGAGCTGCAACAGAGCCTCCTTGGTAACCATATTCTTTATTTTGAGGGTCATATAATGTAAGTAGAATAACGACTTGTGTGTCTTCAATAGGAGAAATAGCTACAAATGATGATACATATCCATCATCTTTATTAGCTTCAGTTGGTTCAGAAGTACCAGATTTTCCACCTATAGAATATCCAGAGACTTGAACATTTTTACCAGTTCCTTCTAGTACTACAGATTCCATCATTGATTTTACTTGTTCAGCTGTTGTTTTTGATATAACTTGTCTTACTTCTGTAGGTTGAGTTTCAGTAACTGCATTTGTATCTGTGTTAGTTATTGATTTTATAATATTAGGTTTCATAAGAACACCATCATTTGCAACACAAGATATGGCTGTTATCATTTGAAGAGGTGTTATTTGAAATCTTTGACCAAATGAATATGTAGCAAGTTCAACAGGTCCAATTTTATCTAAATCATGGAAAATACTACTTTGTTCACCATATAATCCTGAATTTGTACTTTCAAATAATCCAAAGGCTTGGTAATATTTATATAATGTTGGAGCTCCAATTCTTTGACCTAACTGAATAAAAGCTGGGTTACAAGAATTACATAAGGCTTGTCTTAAAGTTTGAGAACCATGTGGATTATAATTTCTCCAACAATTAATTATCCTATCTTCAACTTCTTGAGAACCTGAGCAATAAAAGTCTCCTGCTTTATCAGTAGTAGTAATTCCTTCTTCTAAAGCGACACTAGCAGTAATAATTTTGAATGTAGAACCAGGTTCATAACTTTCTGCAACAGATTTATTTGACCACATTTTATATAAAGCTTCATTTTTTTCTTCTGAACTTAATGAGTCATAAGTTTTAGCCAAAGTTGAGTTTGGTGTATAAGGTGAGTTTAAGTCATAATCAGGGTAGCAAGCCATTCCTAAAATATCACCAGTTTGAGGGTTCATAACAATAACATTTCCACCATCTTCACATTCATATTTTTCTACAGCTTGTTCTAAGTATTTTTCAAGAATAGATTGAACATTTAAATCTATTGTAAGTGAAATATCACTACCATTTTCTGCTGATATATATGTTTCTTCTGCATTAGGTATCTCTTTTTGACTACTATCTTGAGAACTAACTATTTTTCCAGGAGTACCAGTTAAAACAGAATCCCATTTAGATTCAATTCCACTTAAACCTTGGTTATCAGAACCACAAAAACCAATAACACTAGAAGCTAATTCTCCATAAGGATAATATCTTTTTGTATCTTCATCAATATTAATTCCTACAGAAATATCGTTTTCATCCATCCAGGTTTTTAATTCATCGACTTTTTCTTGTTCAACTTTTTTTATAATAGTTTCAACTTGAGATTCGCTGTTTACTTTTGCTAAAGTTTCGTTATAATCTAGTGCAAATATATCTGAAAGACCTTTGGCAACAGTCTCTTTTAGCGTTTTTGTTTCTTCGTCAGAATCACCTTTTATCTTAGTTGGATTTATTGTAATTGTATCTACTTGAGCACTAATTGCTAAAGCTTTTCCAGTAGAATCGTAGATGTTTCCTCTTTTAGGACTAAGAATTTGGTTGATTGTTTGTTGCTGATATGCAAGCTCTGTTAAATAAGCACCTTCTACAAATTGAAGATAACCAATTCTACCTAAAAGAATAATAAAAACAAGAATAATTACAATAAAAACATTTCTTAATTTTGTTGTATATATCAAATTTTTACCATCAAATTTACGATTTAAGGTTATTATATTTGAATCTTTTTCTTTTTTTATTTTGGTAGTTGCTTTTTTTAAATCCTTGTTTTTTTCACTTGGCTTTTTAGTATTATTTTTATTTATCTTTTTAGTTTCTTTATTATTTTTCATAGACTCGCCTCTTTTGTTAAAAATTTGCAATTATATTGTATATTAAAAATGAACAAAAAGCAATAAATACACAGAAATTTTACAAATGAGGATGTGAAAAAATTCACATCCTCATTTATCAATTTTTAAACATTAAAATTATATTCTATACTAGTAATAATATTATTTTCAACAATAAATTTTAATTGAGTTTGTCCTTTAGAATAAGTATATTGTGTATCTAGTTGTTCATAATCACTACCATATTTTTCTGTCATAGTATCAATACTATCACCAATTTTTACACCATCTGTCGTTGTAACTTGATCATCTAAGAAATATACAGATAACACTTTATCTGTTCCTGCATCTGGATATGTATGTACTTCATAATGGTCAAAAGTATAAATTTTATCCATTCCATCAAAAGCACAACTTTGAACTTCATAATAATCTTTAGCTTCGCCTAGATTTAAAGAAGAATATTCAGCACCAAGTGGTATAATTGTTTCACCACTTTTAAATGTATATACATCTTCTGCTGGAGTAGATGTTTCTTGAATTTCAGCATTTTCTGTAGATGATGTTTGTTCTGGTTGTTTATTTAAGAAAACAACTCCTACAACAACTAAGACAATAATGATAATAATTGCTAATGCAATACCTATTTTTTTCATAGATAAATACCCCTTTCAATTTAATTAAATATGGAAACAATAAATTATATTCCATTTTTTGTAACAGCAAATTATTTGTATAAATATAGGAAATAATAAATTATATTCCAGTTTCTTTATGATATTGTGTTAATTTTTCTTGATATATAGCATTAATAGCTTCATCTTGTCTATAATCAGTTAAATCAAATTGTTCTTCTAAAATTTTAGAAAAGTATTTACTCAATTTAGTTGCACCATACAAGTTTAAATGTAACCCACTATCATAAGTATCTTGTGTATAGTCTATACCAATTTCTTCAATATTGTCAAGAAAATTTATAAATGTTAAATCATTTTTATTTGAGTATTCTTCTATTTGTGAATCATATTCTTCATACCAATATGGATAAACACTTGGAGCTTTAATTAAAACTAATTTTATATCATTTTCTTTACATAGATTTGTTATTTTATCTAAATATTCATATGTAATATCAGAAAATTGGTAGTTTGATAATTTCCTTTTAGTAGGTAGACTTTCAACTGGTTTTACATTTTTGTTAATTAAAAATCCATTATATGTATTTTTCTTTTCTTTAAACAAATATTCAAAATCTTCTTTAGTAAGTTGGTCAAATCTTGAATGATATCTTAATATAGGGAAAAGATATGACGCTAGACTTTCTTCTTCTGTCATAGAAACTTTTATCATTTCATATTTTTGTTTAGACCATTTCATTTTGTCTAATGTTAATCTATTATAAGCTTCGCTAACTGGTTTGTCATATCTCATAGCATTAACATTAAAAACAACAACTTTAGGTTTTTCGTATTTTAATGTTTCTTCTAAGATATAATAAGATTGCCAAAGAAGTTGTTGAGATGAACCTCTTACATATGAAGTAATGCCTGTTTCTTCATAAATTACCATAGGAGAAAAATTAGCATATACTTCACAATCTCCAATAAAGATGACTTCATGATTTTTATCTTCATCATAATATTGACTAATCATACTACCTTCAACTAAACTATCCATATATTTTGGCATTAATAATTTATTAGTAAGGAAGAAAATAATAAAAATCAATATTAATATCAATAAAATCTTTAAAAATTTCTTCATAGTTATTAATAATCCTTTCAAAATTTATTATAAATAAATTCACTTGCATTAAATCCTATACCATACATTCCAAAGATAAGAATTACCCAAACTAAACCTGCAAAAAGAATTAATTTATGTTCGGTTTTTAAGCTTTTTAATTTAGAATTAATTTTTTCTCTTTTTAAATCATATATGATTAATAATATAACAGATATTATTAATACAATATAATTAGCTAAATTTAATCCTAAATTAAGAATATTATTAAATAATTCAGAATAATTAAATGTTGTAAATACAGAACCTATCATTTGTAATGATTCTAATGTTGTTGGCCAAATGAAAAATGACCATAAGAAAGAAACAATTAAAAAGGTTACTGTAATATTTAGATATTTATTTTTTGTTGTTATAAATTTACCTAAAATCAAGAAAATAGCATGTAGTAATCCCCATAATACATAATTGATACCATGCCAAAGACCAGATAGTAGAAATACAATAATTGTATTAAAATAATGTCTTAATTTACTACATCTATTACCACCTAGAGGTATATACACATAATCTCTAAACCAAGAACTTAAAGAAATATGCCATCTTCTCCAGAATTCTTGAATATTTTGAGATATATATGGTGTATCAAAGTTTTCTTTTACATTAATTTGTAAAACTTTTGAGAATCCGATGACAATATCAATTCCACCACTAAAATCAGCATATAATTGGATAGAATATAAAAGCATTGCAAATAAAGCAAAAGCTCCATTATATTCAGAAGGATTTTGTGTTATTGTTGCAATCAATACATTAATTCTATTAGCAATTAATAATTTTTTGAAAAATCCCCAACCAATTCTTAAAATACCGTTATACATACTAGATAAATTGATTTTTTTATCTTCTTTAAATAAAGAATTAGAAATATCATTAAATCTATTAATTGGACCAATAAATAAATATGGGAAATACATAGTATATACAAAGTATTTGGCAATATTTTTTTCTGGTTTATATTTATTTCTATATACATCAATTAAATATGATACTACTTGAAAAGTGTAATAAGAAATACCAAGCGGTACAATAATATTTTTAATTAGTTCACTTTTTATTATTACTAAAATTCCCATATTAATAATAAGAGTTAGTATTAATATAAGCTTTTTGTATTTATTTTTTTGGAAAAGTAGTGTCGCGATATAAGTTGTAACAGAACTTATAATAATATATAGCAAACTCTTAACTCCAAGACTAGCATAAACACAAATACTTATTACTAATAAAACATAAGGTTTTGTTTTTTTAGGTAGCAAATAATATAATATAGTTGTTAATATCATTATTGCTATAAATGTACCTGAAACTAAACTCATAAATTACTCCTTTCTGATGATTTGGGGACGGAGAAAAAATCATCATTAGTTTGCAAATAGTTTTCAAATATTATATCTGTTCTTGAAATTAAATTATCACTAATTTGCAACAGGAAATTTACTTCTGTCCCAATCTCTGTATTCATAACCACTAATTCTTCTAAGAGTTTCAAGTCTTTTTGCGTCATTCATAAATCCAACATCAGCATATGCCCATCCTGGTGTAGGGTCAACATGTTTCCAACCACCATTAATATATACCATATTCCAATAATGAGTGTAATCTAAAGCGTTAACAATAATACTTTGAACTCCAAGTCTTGTAAACATAACTTGTGCAGCAGCTGCATGAATATAGCAATCTCCTTCATATGCAGTAAAGGCCTTCATAGCAGCATTATTTACACTTCCTGTATTACTTGCATTATATCTATGACTATATTTAATATTATTTCTTAAATAATTTTTGATTGCCAAAATTTTATTAGCAGTTCCAGAAACTCCAGAAGTAGCTTTAGCAATGAATTCATCTGCTTTTGCGTTAATATCACTAGAACCACTTGACGAAGATGTAGTAGCTTTTTCAGAAACTACAATTTTTCTTTTAGAAGTAGTAGTATTTCCAGCTTTATCACTTGCAGTATATGTAGCATAATAAGTACCAACAGTATCTAGTTTTACACTACTACTATCAACTGTAAATTCGACTTCACCATCTTTACCATCTTTTGCAGTTACATTTTTTTTGTAATCTACACTACCATTTTTAGTGACTTTTATATCAGTAAGTCCAGAGAAAACAGGACCTTCATCATCATTTTTTATAATTAATTTTGCAGTTTGAGAAACTTTATTACCATGACCATCAATGGCTTCAATAGTAACATCTTGCTCACCTATAATAGAATAATCAATCTGTGTTAAAATATTTAAAGTCACTCCAGCTAAATCTTCGGCTTTTTCAACAAATTGATTAGGGTCTGTTATAGTTTGTTCTGTATAAAGAGTTACATTTTTTAGAGTTAATGTAGGAGGTGTAGTATCTTGAATTGTAATTTTTGTAACTTTTTCTTGACCTTGATATGTAGATTTTAGTTCATATTCACCTACATCTGATTTATTAATATCATCAATATCAGCTTGTGAAATAGTATCTTGATATTTTTCAACATCAAATAATAAATTCTCTTTAGTTAATTGTGAACCATATTCTAATGTGTACTTAGATCTTATATAAGAAATGTTTAATAAACATTCTTGTGATGTTTCATTTCCATATTCATCTTTTACAATAATTTTAGGATGATACTCATTAAAACCATCAATTTTAATTTCATTTCCTAAAGATACAGTCATATTGCTAGCATCTGTTTTTTCTAAGATGAAGTCTTCTGGATTGATTTGATAATCTGTATAGGCATCAACATCTTGAAATGTAACTTGTGGAGCAGTTGTATCTTTAATTTCTAAGGTGGATTTATATTCTTTGTTATCAATTTTGATAGTTACTTCATGAGTTGCAACTTGATTTAAATTTATTTGACTAATATCTGTAACAAATTGAGCTTTATTAGCATATTTTTCGTCAGTAACAAAATCTTGGATTTTTAATTCTTGTGTGCCTAACTCGATTTGAACAGTATCTTTAATTTTCTTTTTGAAAATGTTTATACAAACAATAGAAATTATTGCTATAATAGCAATAATAGAGATTATAATTAATGCAATCTTTAATTTTTTATGTTCTGATTTATTAAAGTGGCCTTTTGAGTTAATATTATCTGAAGATTGCTTTGTAGTTTCTTGATTTGTAATTGATTCTTTTTGAAACTTGTTAATTGTATTTGATTTACTTTTTGATGAATGTTTTCCTTCTTTTTTATTTGTAACTTTGTTCATTAAAATCCTCCCCTTTCGAGAAAATTATACTTTATTTTTTAGTTTCTTACAATATATTTTTTGTTTTTTTATATTTTTAATGAATTTTGAATAAATAAATGTTATAATGCTTATATAATATTAAATTGTGCAGACGACGTCTGCACAATTTGGAAAATATAAACAACTGAATTTGTAAAAAAATACAAAAAATCAAAAATGTGAAATATTGATTTTAATAAACCTATATGATAAAATTAAATCAGCAAAAGAGATAGGTAAAACAGTTTGAAAGAAACTCTTTAATTGTTAAATGTGCCTTGGAAAGGAATGTGAGTTAAAAATGACAGGGATAGGGATAGGAATAAGTGATTTTAAAATGTTAAGAATAAGAGACAATTATTATATAGACAAAACAATGTATATAAAAGATATAATAGATAATCAATCAGGTGTAATATTAATAACGAGGCCAAGGAGATTTGGAAAAACGCTAAACATGAGTACACTAAAATACTATTTTGACTGCAGGCAAGATAATAAAAACTTATTTAATGGCTTAAAGATAATGTCACAAGATGAAACATACACATCAAAACTAGGAGCATATCCAGTAATATATTTAACATTAAAAGATGTTGCTGAAAATACATATGAAAATATGTTGTTAAGTTTAAAGACAGCAATATTAAACATGTATAAAGAACATATATATTTATTGGATAGTGACAAAATATATGGATTTGAAAAAAAGAAAATAGAAAATATATTATACGAAAGAGAAAATGAAAATGAAATAAAAACCGCAACAAGAGAATTAAGTGAATATTTAAATAGATATTACGAAAAACCAGTAATATTATTAATAGATGAATATGATGTACCAATACAATCAGCATATGTAGAGGGATATTACGAAGAAGCAATAAACTTTCTAAAAGCATTTTATAGAATAACATTTAAAGATAATCCATGGCTAGAAAAAACAGTATTAACAGGAGTATCAAGAGTAGCCAAAGAAAGTATATTTAGTGGAGCAAATAATTTTAAGGTATTTACAGTATTAGATAACGAATTTGCAGATGACTTTGGAATAACAGAAGAAGAAATGGACAAAGTAATAGAAGATTTCAAGGTAGAAGATGACAAAGAAGAAATAAAGAAATGGTATGACGGATATAAAATAGGAAATGTAGAAGGAATATATAATCCATGGAGTATATTAAATTATTTAACAGATAAGCAATTAAAACAATATTGGGTAAATACAAGCTCAAATGATTTAATAAAATTAATACTAAAAAAGTCATCAACAGTAAAAGATAAAATAGAAAGATTATTAAGAGGAGAGTCAATCGAAGTAAAAATAGACTTAGAAACAGTAATAGTAGGAATAGAAAATAATGAAGATAATATCTGGGGACTAATGCTAGGAACAGGATATTTAAAAGTAACAGAAGTAGTGAACTTAGCAAATAAAATATACAAAGTAGCCTTGCCAAATTATGAGATAAAATTATTATTTGAGCAAATAATAGATAACTGGTTCAGAAATAAAGTAATGGGAAATGACTTGCAAAGTATCTTAAAAGATTTAGTAGCATTAAATTTAGAAGAATATGAAGAAAAATTCAAAATATTAGTAAGAGAAATGTTTAGTTATATGGACGTAGGAGAAAACACAGCAGAAAACTTTTACCATGCATTTGTATTAGGAATGTTAGTGGGATTAAAAGATACATACTATGTAAATTCAAATAGAGAATCAGGAATGGGAAGATATGATATAATGCTAGAGCCAAAAGATAAAAATGGAAATAGTTTTATAATGGAATTTAAAGTATATAAAGAGGAGAAAGAAAAAACGATAGAAGAAACAATAGAAAATGCAAAAAAACAAATAGAAGATAGACAATATGAACAAAATCTAAAGGAAAGAGGATTCAAGAATATAACGAAAATGGTATATGCATTCAAAGGAAAAGAAGTTAAAATGGAAATATATTAATGTCCAATTGGGGACGTTTCTGTTTTGAACATTTTTATGTAAATGTTTAAAGAGAAACGTTCCCAATTAAATAATGATTATACTTTGGAATAATTGTATAATAAATATTAAAGATGAAAATATTATAATTACAAGATTTTATTGTTACAATTCACAGTCCGAACTAAAATATAAAATGTCGATATATTAGTATTTCATAAATTTTTAGGCTCAATATGGAAAATAAGAATTATCTAGTAAATTACATTTGAAAGTAAAATAATGATATAAAAATAAGAAAAAATGATTGTAAAAAAATAGTATATATATAAATAATTTTCTTAGAGTAAATTACTCTAGGAAAATCAGAAATAAATATAATTCCTTGAAACTACTCTACTTTAACGATTTTTGACTTATTAGTTTCTTAATGTCTTTTATATTTTAATAATTAAATTATTTAATTTCTTGATTTTAATTTTTTTTGATTTTTTATTGACTTTAAGATGTTTTATTGATAAAATTTGGTAAGAAAAAATTCTTAGAGTAATTTAATTAAAGAAATTCTAAGAAAGAATTTACTACAATATATCAACTTAATCCTTTAGAATATGTAAAATAATCTATTTTTGTAAATAGGGAAGAACTTTGAAAAAAGAATAACATTATTAGGAAAAATTAAAAAAGTCAGTATTATTTACAAGAGTAGAGAAACACACATTTTACAAAAAAAGGAAAATAAGAAAATGATTTATTGTAAAAAGTAAAATCTCATAAGAAAGCCAATAAAAGATCAATTAATGGTAGCAGGCTAAAAGGAGAAAGAGATAATGAAATAGACAAAAGAAACGAAAGAAAGGAAGAGAGTTATGGAAAAATTCAAGTTGATAAGAAATACTAATAATGGTATAACTTTAATAGCTTTAGTAATAACTATTATCGTATTATTAATATTAGCGGGAGTAACAATTGCGACCTTAACAGGAGATAACGGAATCTTAACAAAAGCTCAAGAAGCAAAGACAAAAACAGAAATTGCAGAAAAAGAAGAGAAGGAGAAATTAAATCAATTAGCTAATATGATGGGAGATGTATATACTGCAACATCAACGATAAATGGGAAATCCGAAGGAAATAGTTATAATCCAACAATACCAGCAGGATTTAAGCCAGTAAATACAGAAGGAGCAAGTTGGGGAGATGGAAGTAATCCACCAAGTGAAGAGGCAGTAAATGCAGGGTTAGTAATAGAAGATGAAAATGGAAATCAATTTGTATGGGTGCCATGTACAACAACAGGAGAAGAAGGATTAATTTCATATGCCCAAGATAAGCAGTATAATGATGGAACAACAGCATCAAAACAATGGTACTATAATGAGTATACAGACTGGACAGATGCCACAGGAGAAGCAAATAAAACAAGTGTAGAAAAATATGGAGGATTTTATGTAGCAAGATATGAGGCAGGAGTACCAAGTGATTCCCCATTTTATGCAAATGAAGAAGGAACAACATATTATACATCAGGAACAAATCCAAGTAAGAATGTAGATACATATAAGCCAGTAAGTAAAGCTAATAATCAATCATGGAATTATATAAGCCAGCAAAATGCAGTAACAGTGTCACGAAAAATGTATGAAGAAAATAGCAGTGTAAAAAGCCAATTAATAGATAGTTATGCATGGGATACAATAATGAACTGGATGGAAAGTGAAAAAGATGGAATAGCATTAGATAGCTCAAATTATGGAAATTACTATAACAACACAAGTATAAATACAAATACATTATATGCATTACATAGATATGCAGATGATAAAAAAGATGTAAGTGACAAATGGACAGTAGCAACAAAATATAAAAAAGGGAATATACAAAGTGGAGCAATTTCCCTTACTGAGTCTAATAGAGATCAATATGAATTTACAGATTATGATGATGAAAACTATACATATACAGTAAGAAAAGAAATGGCAACAGGAGCATCAGATGTAACAAAAGTAAAAAACATATATGATATGGCAGGAAATATGTGGGAATGGACAACAGAAACAGGTTACCATAATGCAGGCAGCGGTACGCAGTACGCTGTGCTTCGTGGTGGTAGCTTTAACTACCACGGTAGTGGCAGCCCAGTTTCTAGCCGCAATGGCAGCGGTTCAGTTGGTAACGCCAACTTCAACATCGGTTTCCGCGTCGTGCTTTATTTGTAGCACTGACCACTGTTAGCAGACGTTGGAGGATGAACCAGAGAATATAGAGATGTATGCACAAACTAATTTTAAAATTTGAGGAAGATAAAAATGTATGAAAAAACGAATCAAGAATTATTATTAATTCCCAAATATGAAAAATATATGGAATATATGTTAGAAGTAATATTACTTAAATTGCCCAGAACAGAAAAATATAGTATTGGCACAGAATATAAGACAATTATGTATCAAACATTCAAAGAAATTATGTTTATAGAAAAATTATTAAAAAAAGAAAGATTATATCACTTAAATATAATAGATGCAGGATTAAATATACAAAGAGCATTACTAAGAATTATGAAAAATAACAAATGGATTGATGAAAAAAGATTTAACTACATAATGAATACATTAATAAAAGAAATGGGGTTAATATTAGGAGGACTAATAAAATATTATGCCAAAAACCGTTAGAAACAAATTTCAAAAAGCCTTAACATACGAAAATCTGATGGAAGCACATATAAAAAGTCAAAAAGGAAAAAAAGGCAGGAAAAATGTAATAAAATTCAATCTAAAGCAAGAAGAATATATAGACTGGTTATATGAACAAATAAAAACTAAAAAATACAAACATGGTGGTTATACAACATTTTATGTAACAGAACCAAAATTGCGAAAAATAGAAGCATCATCATATAAAGATAGAATTGTTCATAGATGGTGTGTAGATCAATTTTTAGATAAGGCTTTTACTCCTCAATTCATAAATCATAGTTATGCTTGTATAAAAGGAAGAGGAATGCACAGGGCAGCATTAGCAGTACAAAAAGGAATGAAAGAATGTAAGAAAAAATATGGCGAATACTATATTTTAAAAATGGATGTAGCCAAATATTTTCCAAGTATAAATTTAGAAATATTAATGAATATAATTGAAAGAAAAATTAAAGACAAAGAAATATTAGAGCTATTAGAAGAAATAGTTTATTCAAAAAGGGCATATAAAGGGCTACCAATAGGAAACTTAACTAGCCAAATACTTGCAAATGTATATTATAACGAGGCAGACCAGTTTATAAAACATAAGTTAAAAGTCAGATATTATTATAGATACATGGATGATAGTATAATTTTAATGAAAGATAAAGAAGAATTAAAAAATGTAAAAAAGCAAATAGAAACATTTATAGGAGAAAATTTAGAACTAAAATTTAATAAAAAAACAAATATTTTTAAAAGTAAGCAAGGAGTAAATTTTTGTGGTTATAAAATAAATGAATATAGAATGAAAATAAGAGAAAAAGCGAAGAAAAAAATAAAGAAAAAAGTTAAATATTTAAAAAATCAAATACAAAAAGAAAATCTTAGTTCTAAAGATGCTAAAAAATATTTATGTGGTTATTTTGGTTATATGAAATATGCAAATGTATATAACCTAAGAAATAAAATATTTGCAATTGATGAATAAGTTAATAAAAACAACTAATTTAATTAAAATAGGGATAAATCAAAAACTGATCTAGAGCTGTGCTTCGTGGTGGTAGCTTTAACAACAACGGTAGTAACAACCCAGTTTCTAACCGCAATGGCAACAATTCAGTTGGTAACACCAACATCAACATCGGTTTCCGCGTCGTGCTCTAATACCATTCGAGATTATATGTTTTACGGAACATATACAGTGAAAGTATTAGTATTAAAGGGGTTTATTCCTTCCTAAAATAGGTAAAAATGGATCGCAAACGAGGTATTAGTAGATTTTTTTCGAATATACAGTAGTTTGCACTTTTTATTTTAGTACAGTCGGAAAACTGTAATAAAAAACAAGATTTATAGTTTGAAGACATATAATTTAAGATTGCAAAGAAAAGTAATTACCATTATTTCGATTATAAGGAGTATAAACAAATATGAATTTATGTATTTTATGTGGTCAAATTATTTCAAAAATAGAATTTGAGTTTTTTTATAACAATAAAGAACATATATCAGTTGTTACATTTTTGCTAATACCTAAACAAAAAGTATTAAGTAATGAAATAGAAAAATCCATCATTGTAAAAGCTTATGATGAAATTGCAGATATAGTTTATCAAAACTATAAAATGCTAGATTATATTCATTTAGAAGGATATGTAACGCCTAAATTTGTGATAATTGAAGAAGTAATAGATAAGCGATAATAAAATTCAAAAAAGCTTATATAGAAAAAATCTCTTAAAGCTCATATTGATTTTAGTAAAGCTATATGGTAAAATCGAATTAGTAAAAAAGAGAAAGGTGAAACAGTTTGAAAGAATTTCTTTCATTGTTAAGTGTGCATAGGAAAGGAATGTGAGTTAAAATGACAGGAATAGGGATAGGAGAAAGTGATTTTAGAGGACTAATAACAAGAGACAATTATTATATAGACAAAACAATGTATATAAAGGATATAATAGATAACCAAAGTCGAGTAATACTAATAACAAGACCAAGGAGATTTGGGAAAACATTAAACATGAGTACACTAAAATACTATTTTGATTGCAGACAGGATAATAAAGATTTATTTAAAGGATTAAAGATAATGTCACAAGACGAAAAATATACATCAAAATTAGGAGCATATCCTGTAATATATTTAACATTAAAAGACGTTGCTGAAAACACATATGAAAATATGTTGTTAAGTTTAAAGACAGCAATATTAGACATGTATAAAGAACATAGGTATTTATTAGATAGTAATAAGATATATGAAGAAGAAAAAGAAAAAATAAAAGATATATTATATGAAAGAGAAAGTGAAAATGCATTAAAGACAGCAATAAAAGAGTTAAGTGAATATTTAAATAGATATTATGAAAAGCCAGTAATATTATTAATAGACGAATATGATGTACCAATACAATCAGCATATGTAGAAGAATATTATGAAGAGGCAATAAACTTTCTAAAAGCATTTTACAGAATAACATTTAAGGATAATCCATATTTAGAGAAAACAGTATTAACAGGAGTATCAAAAGCGATAAGAGAGGGTATATTTAGTGGGGTAAATAATATAAATGTATTTACAGTATTGGATAATGAATTTGCAGATGATTTTGGAATAACAGAAGAAGAAATGGATAAAGTAATAGAAGATTTTAAAATAGAAGATGACAAAAAAGAAATAAAAAGATGGTATGATGGATATACAATAGGAAATATGGAAGGAATATATAATCCATGGAGTATACTAAATTATTTAACAGATAGACAATTAAAACAATATTGGGTAAATACAAGTTCAAATGATTTAATAAAATTAATACTAAAAAAATCATTTACAGTAAAAGACAAAATAGAAAGATTATTAAGAGGAGAAACAATCGAAGTAAAAATAGACTTAGAAACAGTAATAGTAGGAATAGAAAATAATGAAGATAATATCTGGGGACTAATGCTAGGAACAGGATATTTAAAAGTAACAGAAGTAGTGAACTTAGCAAATAAAATATATAAGGTAGCTATTCCAAATTATGAGATAAAATTATTATTTGAACAAATAATAGATAATTGGTTCAGAAATAAAGTAATGGGAAATGACTTGCAAAGTA
The DNA here is from genome assembly GCA_930982035.1 of uncultured Clostridium sp. Taxonomy (GTDB): domain Bacteria; phylum Bacillota; class Clostridia; order TANB77; family CAG-508; genus CAG-269. The sequence goes on along the minus strand of CAKNJL010000019.1, from coordinate 11,447 downwards.
TCTTAAAAGATTTAATAACATTAAATTTAAAAGAATATGAGAAAAAATTTAAGAAATTAGTAGTAGAAATGTTTAGTTATATGGATGTAGGAGAAAACACAGCAGAGAATTTTTATCATGCATTTGTATTAGGAATGTTAGTAGGGTTAAAAGACAGTTACTATGTAAATTCAAATAGAGAATCAGGAATGGGAAGATATGATATAATGTTAGAACCAAAAGATAAAAATGGAAATAGTTTTATAATGGAATTTAAAGTATACAAGGAAGATAAAGAAAAAGATATAGAAGAAACAATAGAAAATGCAAAAAAACAAATAGAAGAAAAACAGTATGAGCAAAATTTAAAAGAAAGAGGTTTTAAAAATATAACAAAAATGGTGTATGCTTTTAAGGGGAAAGAAGTTAAAATGGAAGTATATTAATGTCTAATTTGAGACGTTTCTGTTTTGGACATTTTGCAGTTTGATGTGATGAAGTGTGAAAGGAATGAAATTTTGAATGAGCAATATTTTAGAAGATACACAATTTATTATGAGAAAGTATAAAATAAAAGCAAATAAATCATTAGGGCAAAATTTTTTAATTAGTCAAAAAGTTGTGGATAAAATCGTAGAAAGCAGTAGTATAACAAAAGATGATTTAGTAATTGAAATAGGACCAGGTTTAGGAACTCTAACTAAAGAATTACTAGAAAAAGCAGGTAAAGTTATTTGTATAGAATTAGACAAAAAAATGATAAAAATATTAAATGATAGATTTTCTATGTATAAAAATTTTGAATTAATACATGGAGATGTATTAAAAGTAAGGTTAAATAAAATTATAAAAGATGAAAAAGAGAAAAATGGATTTAAAAAAGCAAAAATAGTAGCAAATCTACCATATTATATAACCACACCAATTGTAATGAAATTATTAGAAGACAGGTTAGATTTAGAAACAATAACAGTAATGGTGCAAAAAGAAGTTGCAGATAGATTAATAGCAATTCCAGGAGAAAAAGATACAGGAGCAATTACATATTCAGTATATTATTATGCTACATCAGAAGCAATTTTGGAAGTTCCAAATGATTCTTTTATACCTGAACCAGAAGTTACATCAAAAGTTATAAAATTAACAATAAGAAAAGAACCCCCAGTAGAAGTAAAAAGTAGGGGAGTAATGTTTAAAATTATAAAAAGTGCTTTTATGCAAAGAAGAAAAACATTATTAAATGCATTAACAAATACTAAAGTATTTATGTCAAAAGAAGAAGGAATAGAAATATTAAAAGAATTAAATTTAGATGAAAACATAAGAGCAGAAAAATTAACAATAGAAGACTTTGCACAAATAACAAATAAAATATTAAAAGAGTAACAAAAAATACTCCCTAATGAAATTCTTCAATTCGTAATATGATGAAAAAAACAGGGGACTAATGGGGCAACCAAAAGGGACTATTATAATATAAATAAATGGAACGATTTTGCGTATCTAAATTTGAATTAGAAATTCTTAAAGGAAAAAATGTTGGATATGCACGGTACTCGCGGAACGCGAGGGTCTGAGTGCAAGTAAACATTTTTTCCTTTTAGAATTTCTATGAAAATTTAGCTTATACAAAATTGTGTAATGTTTTATATTATAATAGTCCCTTTTGGTTGCCCCATTAGTCCCCTGTTTTTTTCATTATATTACGAATTGAAGAATGAAATTGAAAAAGTGTTTGCAATGTGATTGTTGATATGGTATAATTATGTCAAATTTTAGGGAAAAGGGAAGAAATATGAAAATAGAATTAGAGGAAGTATTAAATGAACTAGTACAATATATGTTATTTGGACATGAAAATGCAGATGATGTTTATGAAAAAGAGAAAATAATTCAATTAGACAGCAAAACAAATGACATAAATCAAATATATAAAAAATTCAAAAAAATAGAAGAAGATAATTATTGGAGAATGAGTGAAGAAGAAGTTTTCTATAGACAAGCAAAATACGTAGAAAACTTTGAAGATAGCTATATACCATCACAAATTCATAGAGATAGTTATGACCCGTTTAGTTCATATTACAACTATTCAGAGTTTTCATTTTCCGATTTCAGAACATACTTTTCCTGGAGAACGAATATAAGAAAAGGAAATTTTAAATTAATAGAATGGGAATATGAACAAATTTATATAAATGAATTATTAAATCAAATAGGTTGTAAAGATATAAATGACGCAATGAAAAAGTTGATAAAATTTTGGAAAGGATATAGAAAATGTACATTAGAGATTGATGAATATATGCCTGATATCATAAAAGAATTCTATATTATAAATGATTTTAAAGTGCCATATACAGAGATTATGAAACAGTTTCCAATAAAAATAAATAGTCAATCTAAAGATTTAAGAGATATAAATAAAGGAATATACACAGATAAAATAGATTTTCTAAATGATATATCTACATACAAAATGTTAAATAGTAAATTAATGACTACACAATATGGATATTTGCTAAATGAATGTATAGGAAAAATATTTAGTCAAATTCATCAAGAATTTGAAAAGAATGGAGTTTCATTACCAAATATGTTAATGAGAAAAAATATGACAGAATATTGGTGGAGACCCTTAAAAGATTATGATATTTATAAAAAAGATGAAATAAATGAAAAATCAATTATAATTGACGGAACCGAAAAATATGAATTAAAACATGAAACATGGAGCAAAACAACATATTCGTCACATAATACATATAAATACACAATTGGATATATTTTAAAATCTATGGAATGTTATATAAGAGAATATTTAGGGTATAGAAGACTTAAACTACCCAATAAGGCAGAGATTTTAAAAGATATAGATGAATATTACTGCTCAAAAAACAAAAGAGAACTTATTAAAAAAATTCACAAGATAGATTTGGAAGTGATAATAAAAGAAGAAACAATAAAATTTTTACAAAACAATAAAATTCCAAAATTTGGGCTTAGAAAAAAGAAAGAAGATGAAAACGAATTTGAACAAGAAGAAAAAATAGAAGTAGTATTTAATGAAGAGCAATTTGCAAAAATTAGAGAGAAATCAGAAGAAATTCAAAAAGCACTTATTATAGAAGATATACAGGAAAATATTAATAATCAACAAACAGAAAAAGAGTCAACAAGCTCAAATACAGAAAAAGAATTAAATTTACCAACAAGTACAGAAACAAAGATAAACCAAAACAAAGAAATAGAGAAAAAACAAATAGATAAATCAATAATTTATAACAAAAAAGAAGTAGCTAAATCACCAAATATGATAACTGATATGAAAAGTGAATTAATCCAAAATAACAAAGATGTACAAAAGATAAATCAAGATAATGAGATAACAGAAACACTTGAAGAAAATGTATTTAAGAAGTTTACATATAATTTAAATTCTAATGAAAAGAAAATCATAGAAATATTATTAGAAAAGCAAGATGTAGAAAATAGAATTATGCAAATTGCACAAAGTGAAAATAAAATGTTAGAAATTATAATATCTGATATTAATGATAAAGCATTAGAGACAATAGGAGATACAGTAATAGAATCAGATATGTCATCAATTTATGAGGATTATGAAGAAGACATTAAGCAAGTTTTATAATTTATAAACAGAAAAATAATCCAAAAGCCAATCTTCATTGATATGAAAAAATAAAAAATTTTATTTACATAAGACATATAGAGTCGAGTTTTAAAGTAGATTATACTAATATAAAATGAGAAAGAATTGAAAGGAATGAATCAAACATGGCAATAAAAGTACCAAGAAGAATAGCAGTAACATTAATGAATTCTTTAAAAGGCGGAGTTGTACCTAGAATAGGACTTCGGATACATAGCTGTAGGAAGAGAACAAGAAATTAAAGCATTACTAAATGATGTAGATATAATAGAAGAGGGAGGATCAACTTTTAGATTTTTAGTAGGAAGATATGGAAGCGGAAAAAGTTTTTTACTACAAACAATAAGGACACATGTTATGGATAGAGGATTTGTTGTAATTGATGCAGACCTTTCACCTGAAAGAAGATTAATGGGAACAAAGGGACAAGGACTAGCAACATATAAAGAACTAATTCAAAACATGTCAACAAAAACAAAGCCAGATGGACAAGCACTTCCTCTAATATTGGAAAAATGGATTTCAGGAATAAAAACACAAGTTATGCAAGAAGTTGGAGAAAATATAGAAAATGAAGAATTCTCCAAAAAAGTAAAAAGTAAAATATTTGAAAATATCTCTCAATTAGAAGGGATGGTACATGGATTTGATTTTGCAAAAGTAATCAATATGTATTATGAAGCTTATGAAGAAGCAGATGATGAGAAAAAATCAAAAGTATTAAAATGGTTTAGAGGAGAATATTCAACAAAAACTGAAGCAAAAAATGAATTAGGGATAAATATTATCATAACAGATGATAATTGGTATGAATATGTAAAACTATTTGCTATATTTTTAGTAAATGCAGGTTATAAAGGAATGTTAATGTTAATAGATGAATTAGTAAATTTATATAGAATACCAATGTCAGTCACAAGACAATATAATTATGAAAAAATCTTAATGATGTATAATGATACATTACAAGGAAAAGCAAAATATCTAGGAATCATAATGGCAGGAACACCACAATGTGTAGAGGATACAAGAAAAGGGATTTTTAGTTATGATGCATTACGTTCAAGATTGACAGAAGGAAAATTTGCATCAGAAGATACAGTAAATTTATTATCACCAATTATAAGATTGAAAAGATTAACACCTGACGAAATGTTCATATTAATAGAAAAATTAAGAGATATACATTCAGATTTACATCAATATAAAAGTGAATTAACACAAAATGATTTAATGAATTTTATAAAGATTGAATATGAAAGAGTAGGAGCAAATACCAATATTACACCAAGGGAAGTAATTAGAGATTTCATAGAATTATTAGATATATTATATCAAAATCCAGATAAAAAATTTGCAGATATAATTGGAAACGAAAAATTTGAATTTGCAAAAGGAGATAATACAGAAGAGGAAGAAAACAAAGAATTTGAAGATTTTGAAATATGATGATTTTCTTTTGTATACAATGTCATTAAGTTAGGGATGAGGAAAAACCACACTATATGGAAAATATATAATATAAAATCATCACAGAAAAGGAGCAAAATATGAAAAATGTTTTTGAAAGATTAGCACCTTTTATTCAAGAATATATATATCAAAATGAATGGACAGAAATAAGACCAATACAAGTAGCTGCATGTGACTTGATACTAAATACAGAAGATAATATTTTATTAGCTTCTGGAACTGCGTCAGGAAAAACAGAGGCAGCTTTTTTGCCGATTTTAACAGATATATATGAAAATCCAAGTAGCTCAGTTGCTGTTCTTTACATCAGTCCGTTGAAGGCATTAATTAATGACCAATTTATTAGAATTGAAGATATGTTAAAAGAAACAGATATACAAGTAACAAAATGGCATGGAGATGTACCTCAAAATACAAAAAATAAATTAATAAAAAGACCAAGAGGTATTTTACAAACTACGCCAGAATCTTTAGAAGCGATGCTTATGAGAAATCCTGGAAATATAATAAAATTGTTTTCAGATTTAAGATATATTGTAATAGACGAAATTCATTATTTTATGAATGATGATAGAGGTCTTCAGACTTTGTGTATTTTAGAAAGAATACAAAGACTAATAAAAAAAGAACCAAGAAGAATAGGATTATCTGCAACTTTAGGAGATTATGAATTAGCCAAAGAATGGTTAAATTCTGGAACAAAAAGAAAAACAGTAATACCAAGTGTACCAGAAGAAAAAAGAAGAATAAGATTAGGAATTAAATATTATGAAATAGAAGAGAATGGACAAAAAGAAGGAGCAAAAACAGATATTTTACAATATTATAAAGATTTATATGAAAAAACATTAAATAAAAAATGTATTATTTTTTCTAATTCAAAATCAGAAGTGGAAAATAATATAGCACATCTAAAGAAATTAGCCAAAAATAGGAATACAAAAGATATATATTATGTACATCATGCAAATATTTCTACAGCACTTAGAAGACAAGCAGAAGAACAGATGAAAGCAGAAGAGGAAAATGCAGTAACTGGAGCAACAGTAACATTAGAATTAGGAATAGATTTAGGAAGGCTAGATAGAATTGTACAAACAGGAGCACCATTTACAGTATCAAGTTTTGTACAAAGACTTCGGAAGAAGTGGTAGAAGAGGTCAGCCAGCAGAGATGCTATTTCTATTTAAAGAAGAAAGAGATAATAAACCAAAAGAATTTTATCAAATGATAGATTTCGAATTTATTAAATGTATTGCAATTATAGAATTATATTTAAAAGAAAGATGGATAGAGCCAAAAGAAAAAAATGATTATCCATATTCATTGTTATATCATCAAACAATGAGTTATTTATTTGGAATGGGAGCAGTAAAACCAAGCGAATTGGCAAAAAATATATTAAAATTAACAGCTTTTAAGAAAATACCACAAGAAGATTATAAAAAACTATTAAAATATTTACTAGAAAAACAAGAATTAGAAAAAGATGAAGAAGGGAATATTTTGATAGGAATGAAGGGAGAAAGAAAAGTAAATAACTTTCAGTTTTTTTCAGTATTTACTACACCTATAGAATATTCTGTAAGAAGTGGCTCACAAGAAATAGGAACAGTACAAACACCATATATTGTTGGGCAACAATTCTCTTTAGCAGGATTTACATGGAAAGTAATTGAAATCAATGAGGAAAAAAGACATATATATGTAAAAAAAGTTGGAGGAATATCTAAAATTGCATGGAATGATAGTGGAGAGGTATTTGTACATACTAAAATTGTGAAAAAAATGCAGGAAGTTCTAGGTAGTCAAGAAGAATATAGATATTTAGATAATAATGGGATACAAAAATTAAGAGAATTAAGACAGATAGCTAATAGAACAAATATATTAAAAAATGAAATTGTACCTATTGTAAAAGGAGTGTTTGGAGTTTTTCCATGGCTAGGAACAAAAGAAATGTTGGCACTTTCATTTGCTCTAAAACAAGAAGGAATAGCAAATCAAATTTATTATCGTGCAGGAATACCAATATTTATAGAAATAAAAACAAAGATGAAGAAAAATGAGTTAGAAAAAATTTTAAAAGAAATAAAACATAAGGAGATTGATAAAAATCAATTTGATATTCCAGATTTACTGCAAAAGACAGGAAAATATAATTATATGATTCCAAAAGAATTGTTAAAAAAACAATTTATTGAGGATTGTATAGATGTGGAAGGGATGCAAAGATATTAAGGATAAAAAAATTGAAATTAGATAAATTATATAAACTAAGAATTAGGTGCGGTGAACCCTAGTTCTTATTTTTTTGCATAAAAAATAGGATATATACGCACACCTTTTATGTAAAGAAAACATAATATATAGCAAAAACATAAAAGGAGGAGAGAACATGTCTAGCTACATAATACAAGGAGGAAATAAGCTAGAAGGAACAGTAAAGATATCAGGTTCAAAAAATTCTAGTTTACCAATTATAGCAGCAACTATATTAAATGGTGGAGAAACAACCTTATATAATGTACCCAATATACATGACACACAAATGATGTTTGAAATCTTAAGAAAAATAGGAGGAAAAGTAACAAAAAAGAAGAATAAAGTAATTATTAACACAAAAGGAATAAACAAATATGAAATACCAGAAGATTTAATGAGACAAATGAGATCTTCTGTAATTTTTGCAGGGAGTTTACTAGGAAAATACAGAAAATGTACATTATCATATCCAGGGGATTGTGATATTTGATTGATACATCGGACAAGCTTAAGATAAATGAGTGGATACAAGAATTTAAATAATAAAACAGATAAGCTTTAAAAGTAAAATTTTAAGGCTTATTTTTTAACCTTAAAAACTATACTAAAAATTATTTTAAAATCCACAAAATTGAACGTGAGGCGAAAGGAGATGTAGAAAATATGGTAACACAAAAACTAAAAGGACTATGGATACCAGTAGAAGTTTTATTAAATAAAGATTTATCAGATAAAGAAAAGATAATATTATCAATGATTTTATATTTAAGTGATGAAACAGGAAGTTGTTTTGCAAGTAATAAATATATAGCAAATATAGTAAATGTAACAGCAGATAGAGTGTCAAAAATAATAAGTTCTTTAAGAGCCAAGAACTATATAAAAGTAAAGTTGAAATATAAAACAGATAGTAAAGAAATAGAAGAAAGACAAATTTTACCTATGGTCGAAACTATCAAGATGTATAGTCAAAAACACCTAGAGGGCATAGATATAAATAACTATTCAGATAGTCAAAAGCAACCATACCCTATAGGTGATAATGACAAAGATATAAGAAAATCTTATAATAAAATAAAAAAAGAAGATTTTCTTTTTACTGATGTCGAACACAAGGAGCAAGGTCGCGTAATAATAAATAATATAAAGAATAAAAATAATTATAAGAAAGAGGACACACATAAAAAGAAAAATATTCCATATAGAAGTGACAGGTATGGCGATGACTTCAATTGGAATAGCTTATATGCAAATTATAAAGAGATTAGTGCTACTTCAAATGTATAGCCAATCTCTTTTAATTTGCCTAAAAAACTATGAATAGTTTTTTAGCAATCTAAAATAAAAAAGTGAATTTTTATTTTTGATTGAATGGGGTGTGGGGCGATGCCCTGCCGCACGAAACACTTTTTGAAGCAGTAAGCTAAAAAAGTGTTGTAGTGTGTTACAAGACAATAAAAAAAGAGCAGAATTTAAGAAATAAATATGTCTTATTAGCTAGTAGCACAAGAGAGAAACTAGCTGAGGCAAAGGAGGTTAGAGATGAGTTATGCAATAATAAGAAACACAAAATACAAAAGAGAAAATCTAAAAGGAATATTTAGACACAACGAAAGAAGAAACAGAAATTATTCAAATAATAATATAGATAAAGAAAAATCATATTTAAATTATTCAATAAAATCTCCACAATATAGTTACGAAAAGGAATTTGAACAAATACGAAAACAATATGATTTGAAAGGACAAATAAAAGTAGTTAGTAATATAGCTTGTGAATATATAATAACATCAGATAAAGAATTTTTTGAGAGAATAGGAGAAGAAGAAACAAAAAGATATTTTGAAACAGCATATAAATTTGTAAGTGAATATAAAAATTTAGGAGAACAATATATATTATCTGCAAAAGTGCATATGGATGAACAAAGTCCACATATGCATTTAATTTTTTTACCTATTGTTCATACAAAAGATAAAAAAGGAAATGATATTGATAAACTAGCTTGTAGCGAATTTTGGAAAGCCAAAGATAGTTATAGACAACTTCAAAATGCTTTTTACGATTATATGGTATCAAATGGGTTTGAATTAGAAAGAGGTTTACCAAAGGAAGAAACAGGAAGAGAACATATAGATTTGAAAGAATATAAAGAAATAACTAATTTTGAAAAAACAAAAGAAACTTTGAAAAATATAAAATTAGAATTGCCTAATCTTCCAAACATTGATGATATTAATATTAATAGATTGTCAAAGAAAAGAGATGAAAAGATTTTAGAAGAAATCATAAAACCAAAAGATGATGTTATTCAAAACTTATACAAAGATAATTTGAATTTACATAGAGAATTATCAAGACAAACTAAAATAATTGAAGAAGCAGAAAAATATCAAAAAGAAAGAGATTCAATAATTACAGATAATGAAAAATTGCACAATCAAGTAGAAAATATTCAAGCAGAATATAAAGAAAAAGAATTTGATATGGAATGGAAATATAAAAGTAAAATAAAAAGTTTGGAAAAAGAAAATAACCATTTGCACAAAGTAGTAGAGAAGTTTTATGAGACAGTAGAAAAATTTATAGTTTGGATTTGTCAAAAATTTGGTATTGGAGAATCTAAAGAATTAGTTAGAGAATTTGAAAAAGAAACTAATATGTATATTGATCCAAAGAAACAACTTAAAAAAGAAGAAAGAGCAAAAGAATGGGATTGGGAAATATAAGAGCAAACAAAATTTATTTGCTCTTATAACTACTATTTCATATGTTTTAATGCAAATTCACAAGCAGATACTACGAAACCATTAAAAGAATATTCTTTTTTGTCTAGTCCTTCATTAGCTTTGTCAACAATTTCAATGATTTGAGAATTTATTTCAACAGGAAACCTAATACTTTTATAAATGTTAGCTTCGGTAGATTTTTTCATAACAAATTTATCCATAAATATAACCTCTTTTCATATTATTTTTAAATCTATTGAAATTATACTTAAAATATGGTATATAAAATATAACTGAAATACAGTTATGAAAATAAGAAAGGAAGAATTAAAAATGTTATGGATGGATTATTACTTTTATTTAAGTAAATTGCCAGAAGAAGAAAGAAGAAATCAAATATTATTACTAATTGGATTTTTTATTGTATTGTCTATAATAGGGGGGATTGGTGAATTTATAAGACATAAATTCAATAAAAAGAAATAGTACAATTAAAATTATATAATTAGATAAATTCAAAGTTTACAAAATTTGCAAAATGCAAGAAAATGTGGTATTATTAACATAATGGCAATAGCCATGTTGAAACCGTTATAAAATTATCACTTAAGGAGGTATAAACTATGAAACGGTATGAAAAATTTGTGCTTGAGGCAGAAAAGGGTATAACCTTTGAAGTCTCAGAGGGAACAAGTGGAGAGTTAATTATCAGAGCTCTGAACATTGCTACAGCCAATGTCTACTCTACAAACTATGCAAATCCTCTAATTCCAGAAGGATATAAGCATGTCTGTGGAGAATGGAACAATGGATTTGTAATTGAAAGATGTTCTGATGGAAGCCAGTTTGTATGGATTCCTGTTGGAAGTCTCGACTCTAATGGAACACTTGATGGAGAACATTTTTCGGAGAAATTCGGCAGACGAAATTACATGAACGATGAATTTTCGGATGATGAATTCAATGAAGCTTTAAATGGTGAACTGCTTGAACAACTTGAAAGTGTCAAAAAATATGGGGGATTTTATATTTCTCGTTATAACATTTCCAAGAGTTCAGCAGGAAAACCGCAGTCGGTAAAAGGAGTTATGCCGTGGGTAAACATCAATTTTGATGATGCCAAGAAGATTGCATCCACTATCGAAGACAATGAAGCAGTTAAAAGTCATCTGACTTTTGGCGCAGAATATGATTCGGTATTGGAATGGTTTATCAAAACGGAAGTTAAAACTCTTGCTGAAATTGCAGAGGACTCTACTGAATGGGGTAATCATAAAAATGATAAAATAAGAATGTATGAAAAATCAAAAATAACTATGTACAAACA
>CAKNJL010000018.1 GCA_930982035.1 uncultured Clostridium sp. | reverse complement strand
ATTGACAACTTCTCCGTCCCCATTGACAACTCCGTCCCCATTGCCCCCATTGACACATTTTTTTCGACCAGTCATACTAATAGAAAAAAATAAAAAAAAGGTGTATAAATATATAGTGATAAAACTTGTATTTAAGAAAGAGGTATAAGGTGAATAATCTAAAAATTATAGCAAACGGAATATATTTTCCAACAAAACAAGTAAAAAATGAAGAGTTAGAAAATAAATTAAATTTAGAAAAAGGATATATAGAAAAAAGAACAGGAATAAAAAATAGATATTATGCAGTAGAAGAAAAAATAGAAGATATGGCATTAAAGGCAACCAAGAACCTATTTGAAAAAGAAAAAATGAACCCAAAAGAAAAGATAAATCAGAAAGAAACAAATGAAAATGAAACTATCAAAAATGATATAGCTAAAGAGCAAGAAACAAAAGATATTGGTTTAATTATAACAGCTACAACCAGTACAGATATACTAATGCCAGGAATATCAAATTATATCCAAAAAAGTTTAAATTTAAAACCATGTATATGTTTAGATATATTAGCAGGATGTAGTGGATACATAAATAGTTTTGATATTGCAAAAATGTATATAGATTCTGGAAATGTAAAAAGAGCATTAATTGTGGGAGTAGATAGACTTTCACAAGTAATAGATAAAGAAGATATAGGAACAGCAGTAGTTTTATCAGATGGTGCAGGTGCAACGTTAATAGAAAAAGATGAAGAAACTAATAAGCAAAAACTATATATTTCGAATATACAAGCAGATGGAAATAATAATGACATATTAACATATAAACATGGTAAAAAAATCTATATGAATGGAAAAGAAGTATATAAATATGCTGTAACTAAGACTGTTCAGAATGTTAAGGAATTATTAGATAAAGCAAATTTAAAATTAGAAGATATAAAATATATAGTGCCACATCAATCAAATTTAAAAATAATGAAAGCAATAGCCTCAAGATTGCATATAGAAATTGAAAAAATGTACACAAATATAGAAACAAGAGGGAACACTTTTTGTGCAAGTATACCAATTGCTTTATATGATATGCAAGAAAAAGGAATGTTAAATCCTGGTGATAAAATTATTTTATTAGGATATGGTGGGGGACTAAATACAGGTAGTATATTGTTAGAAATATAATATCAAATTCATGATTTGCTAGACACATTTATATACATAAATAGTGTAATAACCTAGTCATTTAAATTGTGAATAAAAAATAAAGAAAGGAAGAAGTCGTAATGAAAAGAGCATTTTTATTTCCTGGTCAAGGAGCACAAGTTGTAGGTATGGGAAAAGATATTTATGAAAAATATGATGAAGCAAAAAAAATATATGATGAAGCTTCAAAAATATCTGGAATAGATGTAAAAAAATTATGCTTTGAAGGACCAGAAGAAGAATTAAACAAAACTGAAAATACACAAATAGCAATACTAACAACAAGTTTAGCAATATTAGAAGTACTAAAAACAAAAGGAATAACAGCAGATATAGCAGTAGGATTAAGTTTAGGTGAATATGGAGCATTAATATATGCTGGAATAATAAGTTTTGAAGATGGAATAAAACTAATTCAAAAAAGAGGATATTACATGGGAAACATGTTACCTGACGAAAAATTTTCTATGTCAGCAATAATAGGTTTAGATTCAGAAAAAATAGAAAAAGTTTGCCAAGAAATTTCAAAAGGAAATAAATTCTTAGTAATAGCCAACTATAACTGTAGTGTTCAGACAGTTATATCTGGAGAAGAAGATGCAATTAATGAAGCAATGGAAAGACTAAAAGAAGAAGGAGCAAAAAGAACAATAAAACTAAAAACAAGCGGACCATTTCATACAATCAAATTAGAAAAAGCAAAACAAGCATATGAAAAAGAATTAGAAAACATAAATTTTAACCTAAACAGTAAAGTTAAGGTAATAAAAAATATAGATGGAACTTATTATAATGAAAAAGACAATATAAAAGAAATTTTAGCTAACCACATTATAAGTCCAGTAAGATTTGATAAAGCAATAAAATTAATGGAAAAAGAAAATGTAGATGAATATGTAGAAATAGGACCAGGAAGAACTTTAACAGGTTTTGTAAAAAAAGAAAACAAAGAAGCAAATACATTTAACATCAACAATTTAGAAAGCTTAGAGAAATTTTTGGAACATTAGGGACGTGCCAGATCGTTTCATTTTGGAACGAAAGGGACAGACCTCAAGTCAAGGGACTTGTCAAATTGGACATTTTTTGTTGTATAGGAAAAATCAAGTTTTTCCTATACAAGAACGTCGCTTTGCTCTAACAATTGCATACAATTTTACTAACGTAAAATTGGCGCACGAACAATAGACGCGGACTTTAAAATGTTATGAACAGAGAAAATGTTTAAGAAAGTCCGCTATTGTTCTTGTGTAGGAAAAATCAAGTTTTTCCTATACAAGAACGTCGCTTCGCTCTAGTGATTGCACACAAATTTTACTAGCGTAAAATTTGGCGCCGAACAATGACGCGGGCTTTGAAATGTTATTAACAGAAAAAATGTTTAAGAAAGCCCGCTATTGTTCTCAAAATATAAAAAATAAGGAAAGGAAAGAAGAAAAATGGAAGATAATAAAACAGTATTTGTAACTGGAGGTTCAAGAGGAATAGGAAAAGAGGTAGCATTAGAATTTGCAGAAAATGGATACAATGTCGTAATCAATTATGTATCAAGCAAAACAAATGTAGAAGAATTAAAATCAGAATTTGAAAGTAAAGGTGTTAAAACATTAATAATGCAAGCAGATGTAACAGATAAAGAAGCAATAGATGAAGTAGTAAAAAAAGCAATAGAAGAATTTGGAAGTATTGATGTTTTAGTAAATAATGCAGGTATAACAAGAGATAATCTATTAATGAGAATGAGTGAAGAAGAATTTGACAAAGTCATAGAAATTAATCTAAAAGGAACATATATAGTAACAAAAGCAGTTACAAAATATATGATGAAAAAAAGAAAAGGAAGTATTATCAATTTATCATCAGTAGTGGGAGTTGCAGGAAATGCAGGACAATGTAATTATTCAGCATCAAAAGCAGGAATTATTGGATTTACAAAAAGTGTAGCAAAAGAACTTGCATCAAGAAATATAAGGTCAAATGCAGTTGCCCCAGGATTTATAGAAACTGACATGACAGCAGTTTTATCAGATGAAGTAAAAGAAAACATACATAATCAAATACCTTTAAAAAGAATGGGAACAGCTAGAGAAGTTGCAAATTTAATATACTTTTTAGGTTCAGAAGAAAGTTCATATATAACAGGTCAAGTTATAAATGTTGATGGTGGAATGGTAATGTAAAAACAAATTGAAAGCAGTATCTTGTATATTTTGATATTAAATTCAAATTTTCATGTACAAAGAGTACGCATTTAACTTGAATTTGATATCAAAAAATGTACAATATACTACTTTGAATTTATTTTGAGAGAATATTAAATACACTTGAGTGATATTTTTTGAGAAAGGAAAGTGAATAAAAAAATGGAAAGAAGAGTTGTTATTACAGGTTTAGGAGCATTAACTCCAATTGGAAATAATACAAATGAATTTTGGAATGGAATAAAAGAAGGTAAATGTGGAATTGATCAAATTACAAAATTTGATACAACAAATTTTAAAGTAAAATTAGCAGCAGAAGTAAAAGGATATAATCCAGAAGACCATTTTGACAGAAGAGAAGCTAAAAGATTAGACAAATTTTCTCAATATGCTATGGTAGCAAGTAGAGAGGCATGGAAAGATAGCGGACTAGATAAAGAAACAGAAAACATGGAAAGAGTAGGAATCATAATAGGTTCAGGAATTGGAGGAATAGAAACAATAGAAGCAGAAAACGAAAAATGTATAATGAAAGGACCAGACAGAGTATCTCCAATGTATATTCCAATGGGAATTCTTAACATGGCAACAGGAAATGTAGCAATAGATATAGGAGCAAAAGGAGAATCAATGGCTATGGTAACAGCATGTGCATCAGGAACACACTGCATAGGTGAAAGTTTCAGAATGATAAAACATGGATATCAAGACGTTGTTTTAGCAGGAGGTACAGAAGCAGGAATAACACCACTTGGAATAGCAGGATTTACAAACATTAAAGCATTAACAAAAGAACCAGACAAAACAAGAGCAAGCATTCCATTTGACAAAGAAAGAAGTGGATTTGTCATGGGAGAAGGAGCAGGAGTAATCGTATTAGAAGAACTAGAACATGCTAAAAAAAGAGGTGCAAAAATATATGCTGAAATTGTAGGCTATGGAGCAACATCAGATGCATATCATATAACATCACCAGCCCCAGGAGGAGAAGGTGGTGCAAGAGCAATGAAAATAGCAATGCAAGAAGGAAATGTAAACCCAGAAGAAATTACATATATAAACGCACATGGTACATCAACACACCTAAATGATTTAAGTGAAACACAAGCAATCAAAACAGCATTAGGAGAAGAAAATGCAAAAAAAGTAATGGTAAGCTCAACAAAAGGACATACAGGACATCTATTAGGAGCAGCTGGAGGAGTAGAAGCAATTGTATGTGCTAAAGCAATAGAAGAAGGCTTTGTACCAGCTACAATAAACTACAAAGTACCAGATGAAGAATGTGATTTAGACGTAGTACCAAATGAAGGAAGAAAAGTAGAAATAAAATATGCAATATCAAATTCATTAGGATTTGGAGGACATAACAGTAGTATTTTATTGAAGAAGTATGAGGATTAAAATGTCCATTGGGGACGTTTCCGTTTGGACATTTTGCAATAAAGTTGAAAAAATAATTAAAAAGTGTTAGAATATTAAAGATAGAAAATTTGAGTAGGAGGTAGTCACATGGACTATAAGGATATCAAAAAATTAATGGATGATATGGGAAACTCTAAATTAGAAGAATTAGAAATAGAATTTCCAGAAGGTATTAAGATAAGAATGAAAAAAAGAGGAAAAAGAGAAGGGATTGTAGGGCCAGGACCACATGTTATAGAAGCAAGTGCACCAATGACAGTTCCTGTTGTTCAACCAAAAGAAGAAAAAGGAATTGTAGCTGTAGAAAATAAGAAAGAAGAAAATTATAAAATTATAAAATCACCAATGGTAGGTACTTTCTATGCAAGTTCAGCACCAGACAAAGATCCTTTTGTTAAAGTAGGAGATAGAATATCAAAAGGACAAGTGGTTTGTATTGTAGAAGCAATGAAATTAATGAATGAAATCGAATCAGAATTTGATGGTGAAGTTGTAGAAATTTGTGTAAAAAATGAAGATGTAGTAGAATATGGTACACCATTGTTTAAAATAAAATAATGTCCAATGGGGACGTTTCTGTTTGGACATTTAGAGTTTATAGGCAACTCTTGTTTATAAAAACCTAAATATATTATGTAAGGATAATTAAAATGTTAAATAGAGAACAAATTAAAGAAATTATACCTCAAAGAGAACCATTTTTAATGATTGATGAAGTAGAAGAATATACACCAGGTGAAAGTGCAGTAGCTTATAAAAATGTAAGTGAAGATGAATATTATTTTAAAGGACATTTTCCAGGTAATCCTATTATGCCAGGAGTTCTAATAGTTGAATCATTAGCACAAACAGGAGCAGTGGCAATTTTATCTATGGAAGAAAATAAAGGGAAAAATGCTCTTTTTGGTGGAATTGATAAATTACGTTTTAAAAAACAAGTTGTTCCAGGTGATAAATTGAAATTAGAAGTTAAAATTATAAAAAGAAAAGGGCCTATCGGAATTGGAGAAGCAATTGCAACAGTGGATGGAAAAGTTGCTGTAAGAGGAGAATTAACTTTTGCAATTGTTTAAACCATATAATGATAGGAGAAAATAAGATGGGGAAGTTGGATTCAAAAACAAGGAAAAGAGTAATAATAATAGCATTAATTATTTCTTTATGTATAGTTATTTTTATATTTAAGAAAGTAGAAGATTTTAAAAAAGCAGAACAAAAAGCTCTTCAAGAAGAAATTGAAAGAAGAGAAGAACAAGAAAAAATAGAAAAATATATAAAATTAGTAGAAAACTATGTACAAGAAGAATATGGCAGTTATAACAAAGAATTCAAAATAGAATTTTATAAAAAACAAAACCAAGCAAGAGATGTTGATATACCTACTGCTGATACGACTTGTTATATACATGATGATAGTGTACAAGAATATTTATTTATATATTATCCGAAAGAAAATAAAGATATAAAAGGTTGTGTAGCAGTAAGATTTCCAATAGAAGCAGAAGAAGATGTTTCTGTGGTTGAATTACCTTATGAGTATGATGGAATGCGTTTCTTTGCACCTTATGACTCTAATTTGGCATGCATGGAAAGAAAACAAAAAGCAATCGAAATTGTGAAACAGAATTTAGGAGAACAATATGTACCAGATATATCTTCTGATGCATATGTATTATATATGGCAACCGACCAATATTTTCATGATTTAGTTATCCAAGATACAGATGGTACATATAAAACAGCACTAGAAACGATAGACAAAATAGTGAGAGAAGAATTAAAAATTCAAGAAATAGTTATAAAATATAAAGAAAATCCAACTTTTGCTAATTCTTGCATAGAAATTGATATAAATGGCGATTATTCTTATGTACAGGGTTCTTCAAAAAAGCAATTTGATGCTCTTTTTGATAATGAATGGATATTAGAGGAATTAAAAAATATATTTGAAGAAGAAGATTTAGAACTAGTTGATGAAAATAATGCATATACTTTTAATTATGATTTCATCGATATAGACAAATTATATTACCAATATAGAAATACAGAACTTATGAAAAAAATAAAAGATGTAGCTATAAAATATAATCAAAGAATAAGAATTAAATTTTTGGATTACGAAGTTATAATTAGTGGAGATGGAGAGATAGAAGAAGATGAAATTAATTGAAATCATTAGTTCAAGTTATTGTATTTGTATTGGAATTGCACTAATTATCAATATGATAGTTAGTGCAAAAATTTTAAGTAAAACAAATACAGCAAAGGAAATAATGATATGTTTGATATTGGAAAATGTTGGAATTGTTTTAGGCGCAAAATTATTAAGTATTCTAACTAATATAGATGAGTATATGCAGTTACATCTATTAGATATTTTAACAAAAGGATTTTCCTATTGGGGAGCCATATTAGGAGGAATTGCTGGAATATTTTTATTTTCAGAAGTCAATAAAAAAGATTTTGTGAAACTTTTGAGTGTATTCCTTCCTAATATGATATTAATATATGCCATATCTAAAATAGGTTGTTATCTTAATGAATGTTGTGAAGGAATATTTTTAGAAAATGGAAAGCAAATTCCTATTCAATTAATTGAAAGTGTTACTTTTTTTGCAATATATATCTATATTATGACAAGAAAATATGAAAATCCATATAAAAAAATATATGTAACAGGTATGTTGTTTTGCATCGTAAAATTTATCTTAGAATTTTTTAGAATACAATATACTGTTATGCCAATATCAATTTCACAGACATTTGCAATATATTTTATGATAATTTTGATAATTGTTAGGTATAAAACAAAAAATAAATGAAATAATGAAACGAATGAATAAATGGAATAATTTTTATGTTATAGTTCTTAACTCTTAATAAACTTAAAAAACATATGTTAATATTTTATTAGAAAATAAATATTTTGGTATAGTAATAATATGATAAATAAAAAATGATTATAGAATATTATAAATTTATACTATAATCATTTTTTATGCTTCATAATATTGGTCCGTGTCATTATATAAATCTTCTAATGAAATACCTAGAACTTTACAAAAAGCTAATGCTTCAAAATCTTTTACAGTTTTTTTACCATATTCGATTTCATATATGTCACAAATATACATTGTAACACCAATTAAATCTAATTTTCTACAAATTTCTGGTTGTGAAATTTTCTTCAATTTTCTATATTTTCTTAAATTTTTACCGATAATATTTAAATTTCCATTTAAAGTCTTAACTTTCATAAAGAACCTCCCGAACAATTGGAATGATTAATTTAAATTATATTTTATAACAAAATTTGCCAATGTATTACAGGATAATCCTGTAATTGTTACAAAAATATTTCAATGAGATTACAAATAAGCTACATTTCTTTTTTATATATTGAATAAAACTACAGGCTGTGGTATATTAAAAATAAGAAAAACTACAGGATGTAGTATAAGTTTTTGCGGATTAAAGAATGAAAGCATGGCACTAAATAAAGAAATGTAACAAAAGAAACAAAAGAAGGGAGATTTAATTTTATGAAAAGAGATTCAATTACTTTAAATAAAGGAATAACATTAATTGCATTAGTAATCACAATAATCGTGTTATTAATATTAGCTGGAGTAACAATTGCAACGTTAATGGGAGATAATGGAATATTAACAAAGGCAACAGAGGCAAAAAATGATCAAGCAGATGGAACAGTAAAAGAGGCAGTAGCACTTTTATGGAATGAATATCAACTAGAAATAAAATCATCTAGTAATGAAGGAGTAAAAGAATCAACAAAAATAGCAAGTACAGAAATTACAAAGATACAAGGAGAAGAAGCAAATTACTTGGCAACAACAGCGACAAGTTTTTGGAATTTTCTTTTGACAGATAAACAAGTTATAAATGGTGATGGGATAGTAGATGTTCAAAAATTAACAGGACAAACATTAGATAGAGGAAACGGAACAGATGGTGTAACAGATGTATATAAAATAGAAAGAGATGAAGAAACAAATGAATATACTTTAAAATATTGTGTAAAAGCAGGTGAAGAAGAAAATATATGGAATGTAACTGAAACATCTACAAATGGAGTAAATATCATTATTAGCCAAACAGGTACACTATTAAAAGTAGAAAATGTAGAAGGATTAGATAAGATAGATTTAAATAGCATAAGTATTGATAAACTAGGTGAAGATGAAAAAAAAGAGCTTGTAAAAAAAATAGATTTATATGGATATAATAATATTGGGGGGAAGAACTATCAAGATTTTAATGAATTATTAAAAGATTTGGTTAATGGTAATGAACAGAAATATTGGGAAGAAATTGGTGATGTTGATAATTATTTGAAAAATCGTATAGATGGATTTATTGATTCAGGAATAGAGAGTTTACCAACTTATATTGTTATAAATCCAGATGGAGAAGTATCTGATACATATAGAGCATATGCAAATGATACATATACATTTACAGTAAAAGAAATAGACACAGGTAAGACGTATACAAAGTCGGTACAAATCACAAATATTGAAGCATATGTGAAAGAATTAACAATTTATCTTCCATATTCAGAAGAGGAATCAGTAACAATCCAATATGTAGAAGGAATGACATGGGATGATTGGTTTGAATCACAGTATTATAGTGTACCAGAAATGAAAATAAATAGCAGTGGAAATATATTTTATACTGAGAATGCAACACTAGAAGATGAAAACGGAATATTGTATTCTGATGAAAAAATAAGTAGTGAACATCAATATCATTTCGTGATTCCTGTGTAGTATATACTAAACGCTAGCGCATGATAGCATCCAAAATGCGAAATGAGAATAAAAAACAAGTAAACTCTAACAAAATCTCTTAAAGGATATGGAGAATAAAACTATGAATAGATAAAAGAATGAAAATACTTGAAAATAAAGAAAACTCCTTTGAAATATATTATGTAAATTATTGCAAAAATATATTTTAGAGGAGTTTTTTAGATATGACAAATGAGCAAATAATAAAAAAATGAAAGAGGATATGAATATGAGAAAATTTTAAAAATATATGTAAGATAGTTATTTAGGAAAAGTAAAGATATTATGAGATATTATGTAAAAGAAACAATTAGAAGAAGTTACAACAGAAGAACTAAAACCATAAATATTCCAACTTATGAATTAAAATGCTTGAAAAAGTAGCTAAAATTTATTACAATAGAAATGAGAAGAATAATGAAATAGTAATAAATTAAAAAAGTTGGAGGAATGAATATTATAATGAAATATATATTAATGAATAAAAACAAGCCAATTCTTTTACTAGAGTACAATACTAAATATAATACTATAGAAAAAATATATGACATATACAACATTAAATATGCATCATTATCTGTATATAATGCAAACAAAAATATATCTAAGAATTTAGTTGCAGAGGTCAATAAATGGTTTAGAAATAGAGGAATTCCATCATGGAGAAAAAATATTGAAAAACTATTAGAAAATCTTAACGTTTCAACAACAGAAGAACTTTTGAACAAAGCATATGCACTATCATTATCAGATCAATATTGGATAAAAGAACAAGACAGTCAAATAGAATGGAAAGACATAAATTTTTTTGAAAATGATTTCAAATATAAAGCATATCTTGATATATCATTAAGTAATTCTTCTGATAAGAGACTTAATCAAGCAGAGCTTAAATCTCCGAATAATACAACAGATGGAATGTTACAAAAAGGTTGGATAATTGAAAATGGTAAACGAGTACTAGTAAAAGGTATATATCAGCCAAGTAGAGAAGAACCTATTAATGAATGGTTAGCATCTGAGATATGTAGAAGATTGGATTTTTATCATTGTGATTATTCAATAGATATTATAAATAATAGGATAGTATCAAAATGTGAAAGCTTTGTGACAAGTGATGAAGAAATTATTTCGGCATATGATATATATAATTCAGAGAAAAAGTCAAATAATGTTACTGATTTAGAACATTACATAAATATATTAGAAAAACACAATGTGCCAGATGCAAGAAAAAATGTAGAGAATATGTTCCTCTTAGATTTTATTATAATGAATATGGATAGACATATGAAAAATTTTGGAGTTATAAGGAATGTAAATACACTGGAATGGGTAAGAACTACACCTATTTTTGATAATGGAGAAAGTATGCAATGTGACAAATTGACGAGTGAAATCAATTTTACTGACGGAAAAGGAAAATTTTTTACAAATACAGATAAAAAATATAGTGAAATGTTAAAAAAGCTTGAGACTATAAGGGAAGTGGATATAAAGAAACTTGAGGGAATTGTAACAGATTATAAAAATGTTTTAGAAAAATATCAACCATATACTGATGCAACATCTGAAAGAATAAGAAAACTTTGCTTTGGATTAGAAAAAAGAATAAAAAAATTATATGAAAAAGAATAAAATTTATACCAATAATTATACTAATAAAATGAAAATTTAAAGTGATTTTAACTACATATATTTTATCTTAAATTAAGTTAAAAAATTTATCGAAGTAAAAAAACATTTTTAGTTTTTTATATATAATAAAAATCGTTAAGTCAGATACTTCAGGTATATAGAAAAAGACAGAAATCACTTGTATAAATAGTATTACAAGCTTTTTCTGTCTTTTATTTTTTATTTTGTTTACAAATTTTAATTATTTTTTAATTCTTTTTTATCTATTGACTTTACTATATTTTATTGATATTATATTTTTAGTTTTTGATTGTTAAGTATCTGACTCTAAGAAAAATATTACAAAATGAAAGGGAGGAAAAATAATGTTAAAGAACAGAAGATTAAAAAGAGGAAGGGATGAAAAAAATAAGAGAACAGCAAAAGAAAGAGGCATAACATTAATAGCACTAATAGTTACAATTATAGTGTTATTAATACTAGCTGGAGTAACAATAGCGACACTAACTGGTAATAACGGAATATTAACAAAAGCAACAGAGGCAAAAGACAAGACAGAAGAAGGAGAAGAGGAAGAAAAAGTAAAATTATCAGCAGTAGGAGCGTTGGCAAAAGATAATGGAGGAAAAATAAAAGAAGGATATCTAGAAGAAGAACTATCAAGCCAATTTGGAGAGAAAGGAACAGATTATAATTTAGAAGGAAGTGGACCATTCACAGTAACGATAATAGAAAGTGGAAGAAGTTATTTAATAAATGAAGATGGAACAATAGGTGAGGCAGTAAAAAGAGAAGGAATTAAAGTAGGAGACTATGTAAATTATACACCGGATGTAAGTTCAACAGAATATTCAGTGGATAAATTAAGTGAAAGTGTAACGGGAACAAGTAGTAATAGTGCGATAACTCAAGAAGACTTAAAATGGAAAATACTAAATATAGATGTAAGTGGAAGAGTAGACTTAATAAGTGATACTTTAACAAGCCAGTATTTATATTTCTATGGAGCTAGAGGATATAACAATGGGGTATATGTAATGAATGACATATGTAAAGAACTATATAGCAATAATAGTTTAGGGATAGAAGCAAGAAGCTTAGATTTAAAAGATATAGAAGGCCAGATGAACGATGCGGGAAAAGTAGCAAGGAAAGAATATGTTCATGAAATAAAATATGGAGATACAAAAACATATGAAAGTGGACACAACAATTATCCAATGTTATATGCAAAAGAAAATGGAAGCGGAATAAATACAGAAGAAGTAAAGACAGACGGAATAGATGTAAATGCAGATGGATATACTACTCCAACAACAGAAGAATCAAACGTAGCAAATGAAGGATTAACAGTAACACAGACAGATTATTCTATGAGTATGTTAAGTAGCTATTTTGATAACCAAGAATTTTATAATCTGGTATTTGGAACAGATTCAAACTACTGGTTAGCCTCTCGTAGAGTTATATGCCTTTCAGAGAATGCATACTTTGGGTTAGGTCATGTGGCTAGTTCTGCTCTTAGAAGTTCTACTATGTTGAGATCGGATAGTTATACATACCTTGAAGGATTTCGCTTTCGTCCTGTAGTTTCCTTAGGAACTGATATTAAAATAATACCAACAGAAAATGCAGATGGGAGTAGTGAGTCAAATATGCATCAAATTAGTAAATAATATAGACAAAAAGCAATAAAAATGATATGGTATAAAAAAGAGATGAATATTTAACAGATATGGTAAGTTATTACATAATTGAATTAACAAAGTTGAAAGAGAATAAACCAAGAACAGCTGATTTGCTAGAAAAATGGTTATTAATAATAGGGGGCGATGTAGAAATGATGGAGAAATGTAAAAAAGAAGAAGGAGAAATCAAAGAGGCAATAGAACAATTAGAGGAAATGAGTGCAGATGAAAAGGAAAGAGAAATATATGAACAAAGAGAAAAAAATAGACTAATATATAATACAGAGATGAATGCAGCAAGAAGAAAAGGACTAGAAGAAGGAGAGAAAATACGGAGAAAAACGAGGTAAAAAAATAGGAAGAAAAGAAAAATCAATAGAAATTGCGAAGAATTTATTAGATAAAAATATAGATATTGAAGTAATAATTGAAACAACAGGAATAACTAAAGAAGAACTTGAAAGACTAAAAAATGAATATTAATTTTAAAATATTTATTAGATTATAGAAGAAATTGTTTTTAGATTATAGAGATTAAAAATATAATTAGATGAATATAAAATAATATTAAAATTGGGACGCTTATATTTATTGAGTTTTAAATTAAAATTCTAGATATAAGTGTCTTTAATTATGCCAAAATAAATAATTAAAAAAATAGTATTCTTGTGATTTTACATTAACATCTTTTATACAATCTATCATAGAAAGTTACAATTCACAGTTTAAAGATACTATTAATAAGAATGTATATATATTAATATTTCATAAATTTTTCGGCTCAATACGTGCATTAGAGTTTCTAAATCTAAAATGAACGAGCCTCTCGCTGTATCGCGCTTCCTCATTCCTTTTAGATTAAGAAACTCTACAAGCACTTCAATCACATTCAAAATTTATTCAATATTAATATATATACATTCTATAAAATAAATATAAGGCTGTGAATTATAACCATAGAAATAAAAGATTATAAAAAATTCTTCCAAAATGTTGTATTTTTTCATAATATTGGTATAATAGTAAATGGGCGAAATTTTGAAAAAATAATAAAAGCCAAGTGAAAGGAAGGATTTATATGTTAAAAAAAGTAGCAATACTTGCAAATGGAGGAGACGTATCAGGATTTAATGCAGTTATAAGAGCGATAAAAAAGACATGTGAGACAAATGGAATTGAATGTTATGGTTATATTGATGGATACAGAGGACTTGTAAAAAATAATTATGTAAGATTAGATGGAAGTGAAATTGCATCAGGAATTTTACCAAAAGGAGGATCAATCATTGGCTCATCAACAAATGCAATAGTTTTCCACTATAAGGTAGAACATGAAGATGGAACAGTTACTTATGAAGACTTATCAGATCAATGTGTAAAAAATGTAAAAGAAGCAGGGTTTGACTGTGTATTTACATTAGGAGGAGACAGTACACAAAAATCAGCCAGAGACCTATACTTAAAAGGAATCAATACAATAGGAGTACCAAAAACAATAGACAATGATGTTGCATGTACAGATATTACATTTGGATATAATACAGCAGTTCATGTAGCTACTGAAGCAATAGATAGATTACACACAACAGCTGAAACACATGATAGAATAATGGTGCTAGAAGTAATGGGAAGATTTGCAGGATGGATTGCATTAGAATCAGCAATTTCAGGAGGAGCAGATGTAGCTCTAATACCAGAAATACCATATGACATAAATAAAGCAGCAGAAGCAATAAATAAAAGAAAAGAACAAGGAAAGAGATTCAGTATTGTTGTTGTTTCAGAAGGAGCACATCCAAAAGGATTAGAAGGAACAACACATTCTGCAGAAGGAATAGATAATAAAGCAGGAATTAACATTAAATTTGGAGGAGAAGGAAAAAGAGTAGCAGAAAAACTTCAAGAATTAACAGGACTAGAATCAAGATGTACAATATTAGGATATATGCAAAGAGGAGGAACACCAACAGCATATGATAGAGTTTTATCTACAAAGTATGGAGCTAAAGCAGTAGAACTTGCAATGGAAGGAAAATTTGGAGTATTAACAGTTATTCAAAATGGAAAATTAGGTTGTGTGCCATTAGAAATAGTAGTAGGAGAAAATAAAGAAATAGGAGCAGTTCAAGGTGGTACAGCAGAAAGTAATGTAAGATTAGTAACAATGGATCATGAGCTAGTAAAAACAGCAAGAGATATAGGAATTTGTTTAGGAGATTAAGATATTAATCTCCTTTATTACATTTTCATTACATTTTTAAAATTTTGTTGTGATTAAAAAATATTATTGGTATAATTTGGGTATAATAAAAATACGAAGGAGGAATCGTTATGTTAAAATCAAATGTAGCATGGAGCACAAATGAAGATAGTTATACACAAGGAAGAGAGTCTGCTGAGAAAGCAGTAGTAGATTTAGTGCAGACAAAAGTAGCATTTTTATATACATCAGTAGACTGTGATGTCAATAAAGTATTAGAAGGAGCAAAAGAGAAATTAGGAACAGCGCCAATTATTGGATGTACATCAAGTGCAGGAATAATAGTACCAGATGGATTTATTTCATCAGATCATGGATTTACAGGAATATTAGCACTAGGAGACCCAGATACAGAAGTAGGAGTTGCAAGTTCTGAAAGAGGAAATGACCCAAGAGAAACAGGAAGAAAAGTAGCAATGGAAGCTATGAAAATGGCAGGAAGAACAGATGCACCGGCATATTTCTATATGGTTGCATCACCAGCAGAGGAAGAATTCTATATTAAAGGAATTGAAGATGTTATCGGAAGAGTTCCTGTATTTGGAGGAAGTTCAGCAGATAACACAGTTGAAGGAAAATGGAGCATATATACAAATGACAAAATATTTGCAGATGGTGTTGCAGTAGCATTTTTCTATACAGACAAAGAAATGAAAAATGTATATACAGGAGAATATCATGAAACAACAAATTCAGGAGTTATCACAAAAATAAAAGGAAACAGAACATTAGTAGAAATTGATGGAACACCAGCACTAAAGAAATATTCAGAATGGACAGGCAAAAAAATGAAAGACTTAGAAGCTGACAATTTATTAGTTTCAACAATAACAGCACCTTTAGGAGTAAAAGATAGATTAGGAGATTTAATAGCAATACGTCATCCAATGTATGGAAATGAAGATGGTTCTATGAATATAGGAGCTAATTTAGCAGTAAATACAGCTGTAATTCAAATGGAAGCATCTGTAGATGAATTAATAGATTCAACAGGAAAAACAATGAAAGAATTAAACAAAGAAATGAATAGCGAAGTAGGAGCATATCTATTAGTACATTGTGGAGGAAGAAGATTAGGTATTGGAGATAGAGTTGATGAAGTTGCAAAACAATTAAAGAAAGAAGCCAATGGAGTACCATTTATAACAATATTTACATTTGGTGAATATGGAGTAAAAGACCATGGTGCAAACACAACAGGAGGTTTAATGCTATCATTTACAGCATTTGGTAAATGAAGAGCAGGGGAAAAACCACACTCTAAAGAAAATTATGAATGTACAATTGAAAAGTACAAAACAAAAAATGGAGACAATATAGAAGTGGCAGTTTGTAAAAACAAAAATCTTGATATAAAGGAGGAAACCACAGTGAAAAATTTAATAGGATATGAATGGAAAGAAGCTTCAAACGGAGCTAAGATAGAAGTTGTAAACCCAGCAACACAAGAATTAATCGATACAGTACCAAATGTAACAGAAGAAGATGTAGATGAAGCTGTAAAAGTAGCAATGGTAGAACAAAAGAAATGGGAAAAAGTATCTATTTATGAAAGAGCTGATATCTTATATAAATTTGTTGACTTAATAGAAGAGAACAAAGAAAGATTGGCTATTCTTTTATCAAATGAAACAGGTAAACCAATCAAAGAAGCAAGAGGAGAAATTGCAAATGTTAGAATTGGTACAAGAGGATTTATAGAAAGAGCAAAACACTTATATGGAGAAAGTATACCAGCAGGAACAGAAGCAGGACAAGAAACAACAATGCAAATAACAAAAAGATATCCAATAGGAGTTATTGCAGCAATCATACCATTCAACTTCCCAAGTGACTTATTCTGCCAAAAAGTACCCCCAGCATTAATGATGGGAAATAGCATTATTGTAAAACCATCAAACTATAACCCATTAACATTAATAGAATATGTTAAATTAATGATAGAAGCAGGTGTGCCAGCAGGATGTATTCAAATACTAACAGGAGATGGACCAACAGCAGGACAAGCATTAGCAAGACATCCAGGAGTTCATTTAGTATCATTAACAGGAGGAACAGCAGCTGGAATTCAAACAATGGGAACTGCATCAAAAAATTTAACACATGTAATGCTAGAATTAGGAGGAAATGACGCATTTATCTTCTTAGAAGATGGAGACATGGATTTAGCAGTAAAAGAAACAATTTGGGGAAGATTGTATAATGGAGGACAAGTTTGCTGTGCAAGCAAAAGATTTTTAATCCATAATTCTAGAAAACAAGAATTTATAGATAGAATGAAAGAAGTTATAAGCAACTTAAAAGTAGGAGATCCAATGCAAGAAGATACAGACATGGGACCAATGATTAATATAAATGCAGCAAAAAGAATAGAAGAACAAGTAAATCAAATGGTAGCAGAAGGAGCAACAGTTGTATGTGGAGGAAAAAGAGAAGATGCCTACTATTATCCAACAATTTTAGATAATGTAACTAAAGATATGGAAGTTGCAAAAGACATGGAAATCTTCGGACCAGTTATTTCTGTTATTGGATTTGACGATGTAGAAGAAGCAATTGAAATTGCTAACCAATCTTCATATGGATTATGTGGATGTGTAATTTCAAAAGATTATTCAAGAGCAATGAAAATAGCAGATAGACTAGAATGTGGAGGAGCAGTAGTAAATGGAGCAAGTTTCTATCGTTCATTTGAAATGCCATTTGGAGGATGGAAACATTCTGGAATTGGAAATGAAGGTGTATTAACAACTCTACAAGAAATGTCAAGAGTAAAAACAATTGTATTAAAAAATATATTATAACAATTTGGAAGCATGCTGATTTGAGGACAGAGGGATTTGGTGGATGGAGTGATGATTTGGGGACGGAGAGAAAATCATCATTTTAAAGTTAAAACAATTAAAATAAAATAATTATGTATGTAAAATGATGATTTTCTCTCCGTCCCCAAATCATCACTCCATCCACCAAATCCCTCTGTCCTCAAATCAGCCAAGAAAAGGTGAGATGAAATGAGTAAGAAAAAGAAAATAATAATAATTTCAATATGTGCAATAATAGCTATAGTAATACTAGGAATGTCAATATATTTTGCGACAAAAAAAGTTGAGGAAGTTTCAAATGAAATCAAGTTATCAAAGTTATATGAAAAAATGATGCAAAATGAAACTTATAGTATTAATTTTAAATTAAATGATGAGAATCAATATACAGTTTCAAGAAAAGGTGATGTGGCAAATGTTGACACATACAGTAATGGAACACATACAACAGATATTGTAAGAGATGGAAACACATATTTATTAATGTATAGTACACAAAAGTATTATACATATGAAAATAATGAATCAGAACTAAATGAATTACCAAACCAATTAAATGAAATAGCTCAAAGTCAAGAACCAACAAAAGGTGAAGAAGAAATAAATGGAGAAAAATACAAATATGAAGAATATAAAGGTGTATCATATTTCTTGATTGATTTTGAAAATGAACTTTCAGAAGAAGAAACAAATACTAAATTTTATTTTGATGGAGATGAACTAAAATATATAAGAACAATCATGGGAGATGATTCTGAATTAATACAAGTAGATGCATCATTTACAGTAAATAATAGTTTGTTTGAGATTCCAGATGGATTTGAAGAAGGATAAAGAAGGAGGAACTTAAAATGTCAATGAAATTTGTTTTAAACGAAACATCATATTTTGGAAAAGGTGCAAGAGAAGAACTTGCAGGGGAAATCCAAAAAAGAGGATTTAAAAAAGTATTTTTAGTAAGTGATAAATCATTAGTAGAGGCAGGTGTAACAGCAAAAGTAGAAGAAATACTAAATAATGCTGGTATATCATATGATTTATATGATGAAATTAAACCAAACCCAACAATAAAAAATGTAACAGATGGTATTGAAGCATGTAAAAATTCAGGGGCAGATGTAATTGTTGCTGTAGGAGGAGGTTCAAGTATTGACACAGCAAAAGGTATTTCTATAGTAATGACAAACCCTGATAGAGCAGATATAAAATCATTAAATGGGGCATCAAATACAGTAAATAGAGGAATGCCAATTATAGCACTTCCAACAACAGCAGGAACAGCAGCAGAAGTTACAATAAACTATGTAATAACAGATGAAGATGCAGAAATTAAAATGGTTTGTGTAGACCCTAATGATATTCCAATCTTAGCAATTGTAGATTCAGAATTAATGGCATCAATGCCAAAAAGTTTAGCAGCTGCAACAGGAATGGATGCTTTAACACATGCTGTTGAAGGATATATCACTTTAGCACATAATGAAATGTCAGATATGTTTCATATGAAGGCTATAAAAATGATATTCAAATATTTAGCATCAGCAGTAAATGATAAAGATGAAGAAGCAGTTGAAATGATGGGAATGGCACAATATATAGCAGGAATGGGATTTTCAAATGTAGGACTTGGAATAGTTCATTCAATGGCACATCAATTAGGTGCTGTATATGATACACCACATGGTATTGCAAATGCAATGTTACTTCCAACTGTTATGGAATATAATGGAGAAGTTTGCTATGAAAGATTTAGAGATATTTTAAAAGAGTTAGGATATCCAGCTGATAAATATACAAAAGAAGAAGTTATAAAAACTTTTGTAAATAGAATTAAAGATTTATCAGAAGAAGTTGGAATAACTACTAAAATAACAGACTACGGAGCAAAAGAAGAAGATTTTGAAATGCTTGCAGAAAAGGCAATGAATGATCCATGTAAACCAGGAAATCCAAGAGAAACTAATAAAGAAGATTTTATTGAATTATTTAGAAAAGCAGCAAAATAAAAATTAAAAAAGTACTTGAAAAAAATAGAAATATATAGTAAAATAGGTATGTTGAAAAACAACATACCTTTTACTTAGCTTATAGATAAGCACCAAATCTTAAGTTCAGTTAAAGGATAAAAGAGGATTAGGAGGTGTAAAAATGACAAAGGAAAGAAAACAAGAAATAATCAACACATATAAAAGAGAAGAAAACGATACTGGTTCACCAGAAGTTCAAATAGCTCTTTTAACAGAAAGAATTAATGAATTAACAGAACACTTAAAAGTTCACAAAAAAGATAACCATTCAAGAAGAGGACTTTTAAAAATGGTTGGAAAAAGAAGAAACTTATTAAACTATGTTGCTAAAAAAGACATTAACAGATATAGAACAATTGTCGAAAAATTAGGACTAAGAAAATAAGAAACAAAAAATAAGCTCGGTGTAATATATATCGAGCTTTAAAAAAATTTTAGTAAACTTGAGATTAGGTAAGTAGCTTGTATGATGAGCTGGAGCGATGATTTGGGTGATTTGGGGATGGAAGGGATTTTGGGGACGGTCCTCCAATCCCTGTTTTTAAGAAGTATGAATTGTATTTAAAAAATATTTAAAACAGGGATTGGAGGACCGTCCCCAAAATCCCTTCCGTCCCCAAACTCCCCTCCGTCCCCAAACTCCCCTCCGTCTCCAAAATCCCTTCCATCCCCAAATCACCCAAATCATCACTCCAGCTCATCATAGAGGTTACCATCTAAATTAAGTTTACTAAAGTTTGAAAGCGGTGCAAATTTATTTAATTTAGGAGGATATTTTATGTTTAAAACTTATGAAACAGAATTAGCAGGAAGAAAACTTGTGTTAGAAACAGGTAAAATGGCAGGACTTGCCAATGGAAGTGTATTAGTTAGATATGGGGATACAGTTGTACTTGTAAATGTTACAGCTTCTAAAGAGCCAAGAGAAGGAATTGATTTCTTTCCACTTTCAGTAGATTATGAAGAAAAACTATATTCAGTAGGAAAAATACCAGGAAGTTTTATTAAAAGAGAAGGGAAACCAAGTGATAAAGCAATTTTAACATCAAGAGCAATAGATAGACCATTAAGACCTTTATTTCCAAAAGATTTTAGAAATGATGTAGTTGTTGTTGCAACTGTTTTATGTGTTGATCAAGATAATTCACCAGAAGTAGCAGCTATGATTGGTGCTTCAGCAGCATTATCTATATCAGATATACCTTTTGGAGGGCCAACAGCAGCTGTAAATGTTGGGTTAGTTGATGGAAATATTATTATAAATCCAACAGAAGCAGAAAGAGAAAAAAGTGATTTAACTCTTACTGTTGCAGGAACAGAAAAGAAAATTGCCATGATAGAAGCAGGTGCAAATGAAGTACCAGATAATGTTATGTTAAAAGCTATTAAAGAAGGACACAAAGAAATA
The DNA here is from genome assembly GCA_930982035.1 of uncultured Clostridium sp. GTDB lineage: Bacteria > Bacillota > Clostridia > TANB77 > CAG-508 > CAG-269. The sequence goes on along the minus strand of CAKNJL010000018.1, from coordinate 10,080 downwards.
AAGAAAATCTGTAAATTTATTGCAAAAATGAAAAAAGAAATAGGAAAACCAAAATTTGAATATAAATCTTTTGCAGTTCCAGAAGATATTTATGAATTTGTAGAAAATAATTTTAAAGATGAAATGTTACAAAAAGTTCAAGAAAAGGACAAAGAAACGAGAGATAATAATATAGCAGAATTATCAGAAAAAATAGCTAATAGCTATGAAGAAAAATTTGGACAAGAGTCAGCAGAAGAACATAAAGCAGATATTGGAGAAGCAATATATAAATTAGAAAAGAAATGTGTAAGACATTTGATTTTTGATGAGCATAAAAGAGTTGATGGAAGAGCTTTAGATGAAATAAGACCATTATCATGTGAAGTAGGGATATTGCCACGTACGCATGGAAGTGCTTTATTTACAAGAGGACAAACACAAGTATTATCAGTTGCAACTCTAGGAATGATTAGCGAAGAGCAAGTACTAGATGGAATCGATACAGAAGAAACAAAAAGATATATGCATCATTATAATTTCCCAAGCTATAGTGTTGGAGAAGCAAGACCATCAAGAGGACCTGGTAGAAGAGAAATTGGGCATGGAGCATTAGCAGAAAAAGCACTAGTTCCAGTAATTCCTTCAAAAGAAGAATTCCCATATGCAATAAGAGTGGTATCAGAAGTATTATCTTCAAATGGTTCAACATCACAAGCAAGTATATGTGGTAGTACATTAGCATTAATGGATGCAGGTGTACCAATAAAAAGACCAGTTGCAGGTATTTCAACAGGATTGGTTACAAACCCAGATGATGATAAAGATTATGTGATGTTAGTTGATATTCAAGGAATTGAAGATTTCTTTGGAGATATGGACTTTAAAGTTGGAGGAACAGAAAAAGGAATTACAGCAATTCAAGTAGATATCAAAGTAGATGGGTTATCTTATGATATTATAAAAGAAGCATTTGAAAAAACAAGAATTGCAAGAAAACATATATTAGAAGATGTTATGTTACCAGTAATAGATAAACCAAGAGCAGATATTTCTGAATATGCACCAAGAATTGTTAGTACACAAATTAAAGTAGATAAAATAAAAGATGTAATTGGACCTGGTGGAAAAATGATTAATAAAATTATCGAAGAAACAGGTGTAAAGATTGATATTGAAGAAGATGGACAAGTATTCATTTACTCAAGTGATAGTAAAAAAGCAGAACAAGCTTTAGAAATGATAGAAGATATTGTAAGAGATGTCGAAGTAGATGGAATCTATTATGGTGAAGTTGTTAGAATAATGAACTTTGGAGCATTTGTAGATTTAGGTTGTGGAGGAAAAGAAGGATTATTGCATATTTCACAAATATCTAATGAAAGAATAAAGCATATTGAAGATGTTTTACATGTTGGAGATAAAGTAACAGTAAGAGTTACAGATATTGATGACCAAGGTAGAATTAATTTAACAATGAAAGATTTAGCAGAAACAAAAAAATAATATATAAAGGGGTTGTATTAAACTTGCAACCCTTTTAGAGTTTAGAAATGATATGAAACTTTAAGTCATTTAATAGCAAAGTGAAAATAGAACTTAAATATTTTATGTTCAAAAGAAATTGTAATTCATATAACTTAATAGTTGAACACAAATTTTACATATGTAAAATAAAGAAAGGAGAAAAATGATATATATACAAGATTTATCAGATTATATAAGTAAAATAACAGGAATAGATAGTGAATATATAAAATTAACAATATTAACAATACTTGTATTTCTATTTTTTGGAATTATTAAAGCCATCATTAAAAAAATATATGCTAATCTTCCTGTAAATGACAAAAAGAAATTTTTTAGAAATAGAAAAATACGAATCATATTAACAGTAGTATCTTTCATATTGGTTTTTCTTCTTTGGGGAGAAAAACTATCTGGACTTATTACATTGATTAGTTTTATATCAGCAGGTTTAACCATTGCGATAAGAGAAATCATATTCAATTTCTTTGCAGGTATGTATATTAACATCAATAGACCTTTCGAAATAGAAGATAGAATTGAAATTGATGATGTAATGGGAGATGTTATAAGTAAACATGCATTAAGTTTTGAAATTTTAGAAATAGGCAAAAGAGTATATGGAGAGCAAAGTACAGGTAGAATCATACATATTCCAAATTCATACATTTTTACAAAGACTTTAAAAAATTATACAAAGGTATTTAAATATATTTGGGATGAAATTAAAGTAGATATCACCTTGGAATCAGATATTAAGAAAACAGAAGAAATATTGTATGAAATTTTATTTGATAATGAAATATTGAAGGAAATTCCTAAGAAGATGGAAGATGCTGTTGATGAAGCAATTTTGGAATACAGAATATATTACAATAATTTAGATCCAATTATTTATATAAAAATAGAAAGGTCACACATAGAAATGTATTTAAGATATTTAGTACATCCGAAAAAAGCAAGAGATGTACAAAATGAAATAAATATGAGAATTATGGAAGAATATAAAAAAGGTAACATAGATTTATATATAAAAGATTAATAAAATAAAGAAATTTTCTAAAAAACCTTGCATTTTTGGCAAGAAATGGGTATAATATAAAGGTACAAGATGAGCGAGAGAGTGGGAACAAATCCCACTCTTAAATTTTGAAAAAAGGGAGGAAAACTTCTTGGCAAATATAGAACAAAAAGTAGAAAATCTATTAAAGGATAAAATAGAAAAAATAGGATATGACTTATATGATGTAGAATATGCAAAAGAAGGCAAAAATTATTTCCTAAGAATCTATATTGACAAACCAGAAGGAATAGACTTAAAAGATTGTGAAAAAGTAAATGATGAAATATCAGATTTACTGGATGAAGCAGATTATATAAAAGAGCAATACTTTTTAGAAGTATCATCACCAGGAATAGAAAGAATATTAAGAAAAGACAAACACTTGGAACAAAATAAAGGAAATGAAATAGCAATAAAACTATTCAAAAAAGATGAGGCAGGAAATAAAGAATATCAAGGAATACTAAAAGATTTTAACGAAGATTTTATAGAATTAGATGAAAATATACAAATAGAAAGAAAAAATATAGCACAAATAAAAACAGTATATAATTGGGATTGAAAAATAAGAAAGGAAGGAAAAAGAAAATGAAAAGCAAAGAACAAGCTATAGATAATAAAGAATTAATATTAGCGTTAGAAGATTTAGAAAAAGAAAAAGGAATAAAAAAAGAATACTTATTAGAATCGATAGAAACTGCATTACTTACAGCATATAAAAGAAATTTTGATGCTTTAGACAATGTAAAAGTAGTAATGGATCCACAAACAGGAGCAACACATGTATATTCAATCAAAGAGGTAGTTGAAAATGCAAAAGATAGTGCATTAGAAATTAGTTTAGAAGAAGCAAAAAAAGTAAAAAAAGATGCAAGTATAGGAGATAGTGTAGAAATAGAAATTGTTCCAAGAAACTTTGGTAGAATAGCAGCTCAAACAGCAAAACAAGTAATAATTCAAAAATTAAGAGAAGCAGAAAGAGAAATTATATTTACAGAATTTAATGATAGAAAAGGAGAAATCGTTTCTGGAATTATTCAAAAAGCAGATAAAAACATAGTGGTAATGGATTTAGGAAGATTAGAAGGAATAATGCCAACAAAAGAACAAATACCAACAGAAACATATAGAGTAAATGATAAGATTAAAGGATATGTATTAGATGTAGAAAAAGGAGCAAAGGGAGCACCACAAGTAATTGTTTCTAGAAGTCATCCTGATTTTGTAAGAAAATTATTAGAATTTGAGATACCTGAAATTTATGAAGGAGTTATAGAAATAAAAAGTGTTTCAAGAGACCCGGGACACAGAAGTAAAGTTGCAGTATATTCACCAGACCCAAATATAGACCCGGTAGGTTCATGTGTAGGTCAAAAAGGTATAAGAATTCAAAATGTAATAAATGAGTTAAATGGTGAAAAAATAGATGTTATTGAATGGAATGAAGATCCTTCAATATATATATCATCTGCATTATTACCAGCAAAAATATTAGCGGTAGATATAAAAGAAAATGAAAAATTTGCACAAGTAATTGTTCCAGATGACCAATTATCACTTGCAATAGGAAAATCTGGACAAAACGCAAGACTAGCAGCAAAATTAACAAATTGGAAAATAGATATAAAATCAGAAACACAATTTAGAGAAATGTTAATGAATGCAAATAATGAACAAGAAGAGAATGTTGAACAACAAGAGTTAAAAATTGATACAGAAGAAAGCAAAGATGTAAATGAAGAACCACAAGAAGAGTAATTATAGTTAAATCAGAAAGGTTGATATTTCACCTAAATATTATGCTTTTGAGATTTAAATATAATTAAAAATAAAAGAATAATTAAAAATCTGTAACATACAATAAAAGGGGGATATCATGAAAAAAATACCACAGAGAACTTGTATGGGATGTAATGAAAAAAAAGATAAAAATCAATTAATTAGAATTGTAAAAAATAAAGAAAATGAAATAAATCTAGATAGAACAGGCAAGATGGCTGGACGAGGGGCATATATATGTGATGACATAAATTGCTTAGAAAAAGTAATAAAATCAAAAAGACTAGAAAGAGTCTTAGATACTAAAATATCAAATGAAATTTATGAAAGTTTAAGAGGTGTAATTCTTGATAAATAAAAAAATATTGGGGTTAATTGGATTATCTGCAAAAGCACGGAAAAATATCATTTGGAGCAGATAGCGTAGAAAATGATATAAAAAAGAAAATGATAAAACTAGTAATTGTAGCAGAAGATTCATCAAATAGAACTAAAGATAAATTTAAAAGAATATGTGAAAACTATGATGTACCAATAATACAATTTGGAAATATAGAAGCATTAAGTAAAGCAATAGGAAAAAATAATAAAGCAATAATTGGTATAAAAGATGTAAATTTATCGAAAGAAATAAAAAAAATCAATAATGGGGGTGAAGTTATTGGGTAAGATAAAAATACATGAAATTGCAAAAAAATTTAACTTAACCAGTAAAGAAGTACTAGAGGTGGCAAATAAATTAAATATTGAAGCAAAAAGTCATTTAAGTGGAGTTGAAGAAGAAGAAGCAAAAAGAATAGAAGAAGAACTTGAAAAAAATTCAACTAAACAGAAAAAAAATAATGAAAAGAAAACTACCAAAAAAGAAGATAAAAAGGATACACCTGTTATTATAAGAAGAGAAGTAATAATATCTCAAGATGAATCTGAAAAAAATAAAGAGGTAGAAAAAAAGCAAGAAAAAAGAAATAGTAATATAGGTTTTGTAGAAAGAAAAACAAACAAAGATTACAACATTGTATATAGAAATAAACCAAACAAACCTATGACGGTAAGTGAACTATTTGGATTGAAGAAAGAAGAGCCAAAAAAAGAAGAAAAAAAGAAAGAAGAAAAACCAAAAGAAGAAAATAAAACAGTAGAAAAAACAGAAAAAGTAGAAGAAAAAGCAAAAAAAGAAAATGATACTGTTCAAGAAGAAAAATCTAAAAAAGTTACAGAAAAGGTTGAAGAAAGAAAAGATATGAAAACAGAAACTAAAAAAGTAAAAACAAATAATAATACTAATTATCAAAACAGAAATAATAACTTTAATAATCAAAGAAAAAATAATAATTTTAATGGTAATTCTAACTCTAATAGAAATAATAATAGATTTAACAGAAATGCAAATAATGATAGATATGGAAGAAGACCATTAGATGAAAAAGGAATTGAAAAAAATATAAAAAATATAATGTCTACAGAAACTATAGAAAAAGAAACTGTAAGAGAATATAATAAAAACATTGATAAACAAAAAAATAATAATAGATTTGACGAGAATAAAAATAATAAAAAAGGAAAAAATAGAAGAAATTCAAATAATGGTAATTTTGATGAAGGTAAATTAAAAACTCTAAAAACAACTAATAGATTATCAAATATGTTTGATGACCAAGAAGGTGGAATGTTAGACTATTATGATTTAACAACAGAAAGAGGAAGAAGAGGAAAGAAAAAGAAAAATCAAAATCAAGAAGAAAGAACAAAACAAAAAATATTTAAATTAACAAACATAGAAATTCCTGAAACAATTACAGTAAAAGATTTTGCTGCTGAAATGAAAAAAACAACAGCAGAGGTTATTAAAAAATTATTAGGTTTTGGAGTAATGGCAACAATTAATAATGAAATAGATTTTGATACAGCATATCTAATAGCACAAGAATTTGGAATTACAGCAACCAAAAAAGAAACTGTAACAGAAGAAGATATATTATTTGATGAATCAGAGGATAGAGAAGAAGATTTACAACCAAGACCACCAGTAGTTGTTGTAATGGGACATGTAGACCATGGTAAGACTTCATTATTAGATGCCATTAGAAAAACAAATGTAATTGAAGGTGAAGCTGGAGGAATTACACAAGCAATAGGTGCATACATGGTAAAAATTAATGACAGAGAGATTACATTTTTAGATACACCAGGACATGAGGCATTTACAGCAATGCGTGCAAGAGGAGCTCAAATTACAGATATAGCAATATTAGTCGTAGCAGCAAATGATGGTGTAATGCCACAAACAATTGAGGCTATAAACCATGCCAAATCAGCAGAGATTCCAATAATAGTTGCTATAAACAAAATAGATTTACCAGATGCAAATGTTGAAAAAGTAAAACAAGAGTTAATGGCATATGACTTAGTACCAGAAGAATGGGGAGGAGATACAATATATGTGCCAATTTCAGCTAAGAAAAATCAGAATATAGACCAATTATTAGAAATGGTACTATTAGAAGCAGATGTTTTAGAGCTAAAGGCAAATCCTAAAAAACAAGCTAAAGGAGCAGTAATAGAAGCAAGACTAGATAAATCTAGAGGAGCAATTGCAACAATGCTTGTACAAAGAGGAACATTAGATGTTGGAGATACAATTGTTGTTGGTTCATCAATCGGAAGAATTAGAGCAATGATAAATGATAAAGGTAAAAAAGTAAAATCAGCAGGACCATCAACTCCAGTAGAGATAATGGGACTTACAGATGTGCCAGAGGCAGGAGATACATTCTATGAAGTTAAAAATGAAAAAATGGCAAAACATTTAATAGAAAGAAGAAAACGTCAAGCAAGAGAAAAGGCAATAAATTCAGTTACAAAAGTAACATTAGACAACTTATTTAGTCAAATGGAAGAAGGAAAACTAAAAGTATTGAATTTAATTGTAAAAGCTGATGTTCAAGGTTCAGTAGAAGCAGTAAAACAATCACTAGAAAAATTGCAAAATGAAGAAGTTAGAGTAAAAGTAATTCATAGTGCGGTAGGAGCTGTTAATCAATCAGATGTAACTCTTGCGAAAGTATCACATGCAATTATAATAGCATTTAATGTAAGACCAGACCATACAGCTAAGGAAATGGCAGAAAAAGAAGAAGTAGAAATAAAACAATATTCTGTAATTTATCAAGCTATAGAAGATGTAGAATCAGCTATGAAGGGAATGTTAGCACCAAAATATGAAGAAAAAGTTATTGGAAATGTAGAGGTAAGACAAACTTTCAAAATTTCAAATGTAGGAACAATAGCTGGTGCATATGTTTTAAATGGTAAAGTTGAAAGAAATGCAAATGTAAGAGTAATTCGTGATAATATTGTAATACATGATGGACATTTGGCAACATTAAAAAGATTTAAAGATGATGTTAAAGAAGTTACAAAAGGCTTTGAGTGTGGAATGCAAATAGAAGATTATAATGACATTAAAGAAGGAGACATCATTGAAGTATATGTAATGGAAGAAATAAAAAGATAAGGTGTCAATATAAAGGAGAGGGCGATAGATGCAAGGAAAAAATAATCCTAGATTAGGAAGAATAGATGAGGAATACAAAAAAGAACTTAGTCAAATTATAGGATATGAATTAAAAAATCCAAATGTCACAGGGTTAATAAGTGTTACAAAAGTAAAAGTAACAAGTGATTTAAAATATGCTAAAGTTTATGTAAGTATTCTAAATTCTAAAAATATAAAAAATACATTAGCAGGACTAAAAAAATCATCAGGATATATTAGAAGTGAATTAGCTAAAAGAGTGAACTTGAGAAATACTCCTGAATTGATATTTGAATTAGATGATTCAATTGAATATGGAGCAAAAATAGATTCCATATTAAAAGAAATTATGCCAAAAAAAGAAGAACAAGATGAAAAATAAATCTATAATTTACAACTGGCTTAATTTATCTTACTTTGTGATAAATTAACATGGGAGTGAACTATATTATAAATAAAGATGTTGATAATGATGCGGGCTTTAAAATGTTATAAGTAAAAAAAGCCCGCTATTGTTTAACATTAAAACGAGGAGAGATGAAAAATGACATTGGATGATATTTTAGTAGAAATAAAAGAAGCTGAAAAAATAGTAATAATGGCACATGAAACACCAGATGGTGACGCAATAGGAAGTATGCTAGCCATGAGGTTAGCTCTAAAGAAATTAGGAAAAGAATCAGATGTTATAGTAAGAGAATTTCCAAGAACATTTGACTTTTTAGCAGGAGCGAATGAAGTAAAATCTAATTCAGATATAGAAAAATATGATTTAGCAATTTCTTTAGATTGTGCTGATTTAAAAAGATTAATAGGAAAAGAATATTTTGAAAAAGCAAAAAGAACCATAGTAATAGATCATCATAGTACAAATGCAATGTATGGAGATATAAATTTTGTAAATCCAGTATCACCAGCTTGTTGTGAAATATTGGCAGGTATATTTGAGTATTTTGATATATCAATAGATGATGAAATAGGAAGTTGTATATTAACAGGAATCATAACAGATACAGGAGGATTCAAATATTCAAGTGTAACCCCAGAAACATTTGAATTTACAGCAGAACTTTTAAGAAAAGGTGTTAATGTATCTGACATATACCAAAGAGTATTGGAAACAAAAACAAAATCAAGTTTCGAATTGGCAAAAAGAGCAATGAATAGATTAGAATTATTGGAAGATGGAAAAATTGCTTTTACATATATTAATAAAAAAGATGAAGAAGAAGTTAATGCAGAAGCTGGAGACCATGAAGGAATTGTCGAAAATGGAAGAAGTATAGAAGGTGTAAAGGTATCTGTATTTATAAGGGAAAAAGAAGAAAATTTATACAAAGTTTCAATGAGAGCAGGAAATGGCTCAAATATAAATGTTTCTGACATATGTTATGTATTTGGCGGTGGGGGACACCCAAGAGCAGCAGGAGCATTAATACAAGGAACAGTTGAACAAGCAAAAGAAAAATTAGTTAAAGAAATAAAGAAAGTATTATAAAAAATGAGTAAAATTATAAATATAAAAAATAGTGTAAATAAAGCGGAAAAATTAAAGAGATTAAAGCATATGTAATTTAGTTGGTAAGTATATAAAATGGAAGAAGATTTTTATTAAAATACTTCTTCTATTTTTTTATTGAATAGGAAACAATATGAAACTTTTTTATTATTTTATTTTTAAAACAAAAAGCTCATTTTCCTATAAAATCAAAAAACAATCTTGCATAGAAAAATCTTAGAGTTAGATACTCTAAGAATATTTATGATATCTAAATAATACCAATAAACCGCTACAAAGTCAACCAAAAAACGTAAATTTTTTTATAAAATAGCGTGACAATTTTAATAAAGATTAATCAATTTTTTACATATATAAATTTGATTAAAATCTGTAGTAAGAACGATATCAGAGTTTATTGAATGTTCTTAGAGTATCTAAAAGTAAGAAATGAAACTTGAACTTACAGGCATAATATGTGTAGTAAGTTAGATTATTATGAACAAGTAGTAATAATTGTCAAGAAATATATTACTATAATATATTGACTTACTTCACCTGAGAATGTAAAATATAATTGATATAGATATTATTTTTTAGTGAGAGTATAAAAAGATAATATTTATAAATTATTAAAAAATAACAAAAGAAAGACTAACTATTAATTGTCAATAGTTTTTCAAAAAAATTTTTAAG
>CAKNJL010000017.1 GCA_930982035.1 uncultured Clostridium sp. | reverse complement strand
TAGTAAGAAAACAAATCTTAAAATATTTAAAAAACAGGGATTCAAGGACCGTCCCTCAATTCCCTTTTCCAAGGACCGTCACCTAATCCCCTTTTTCACGTCTCTATCCTCTTTGTAGTAAATATTGTATACCGCCATTTGCTATTGCTGTTAAAGTAAGAACTATAATTCCTGCTGCAAAAACACCTGCAATTATAGGTGGTATAGCTTTTTTTGGTGGTAAATCTAAAAAGTTTGCAATTAAAGATCCAACCCATGCACCTGTTCCTGGTAATGGAATAGCAACAAAGATAAATAAACCTAAAGCTGCGAAGTTTTGTAATCTTTCACTTTCTTCGATTTTTCTAGTTGCTCTTTCAGATGCCCAATCAATAACTATTTTGAATGGTTTCCATCTACCGAAAAAGTCAAACAATGGTCTTATGTATTTTACAATAAAATATACAGGAATAATATTTCCTATAAAACTACATAAAAAAGATTCTACATAATTTAAATGAAATGTAAATACTCCGACTGGTATTGCTCCTCTTAATTCTAATATTGGTATCATTCCAACAAACGTTGTTAGTAAATATTTTACTATAATTGGTAATCCTGCCATGTTTCCTCCTATATTTTTTTTAAATTAAAATCTTTATGTATTTTACTATATATTAAAAAATTGGTCAAGTTTTATCATGAATAATTAATCAAGTCATAAAAATGTCCAAAAGAGAAACGTCCCCAATTGGACATACTCAAAATAAAAATATTCAAAAAAGGCTTGACTTCCGTAGGTATTTTGTTATATAATAATAGATATTTGAAAAGAGAGTTTAATTTAGCCTAAAAGAAAAAATTAAAAAGGTGATTAAAATAGAGAAAAAGAAATTTTAAAGAAATTGAATATTTTACTAGAGCCAGTTGAAAAATGCGAGTTTTTTGACAGCTCTTTTGTTGCCTTTTATTAATTAAAACTTTTATAATCAAATATTAAAATAATATCTCTCAAAAACAAATTAAAAATTCAAAAAATTTTATTCAAAAGTTAAAACTAAAAGAAGAGGAATTAAATATAAGTTTCCCTAAGTAAATTTAAAATTGTAAAAGCAGACAATTTTAAACCTTAGCAAGAAATTTATTATTTAAGAAGGACTTCTTTTAATAAATAAATTATTTAAATATCAACAAAAGTTGATAATTATTTCTGCTTAATATTTTATTATGAGGTGATTTTCTTGAAACTAAAAGAAGTTAAATACGAGAAAGCTTCTCGTAAAGATTTCGCAAAAGTTGGCGACTACATAGAGATGCCAAATCTTATCAAAGTACAAAGAGATTCATATGACTGGTTTGTAGAAGAAGGATTAGGAGAAGTATTAAAAGACATTTCTCCAATAGAAGATTATTCAGGAAACCTAGTACTTGAATTTTTTGATTACTACATGGAAGACAAAACAAAATACACAGTAGAAGAAGCAAAAGAAAGAGACGCAACATACTCAACAAGATTACATGTAAAAGTAAGATTAATCAACAGAGAAACAGGAGAAATCAAAGAACAAGAGATTTACTTAGGAGATTTTCCATTAATGACAGATAGTGGTACATTTGTAATAAATGGAGCAGAAAGAGTTGTTGTCAGTCAGTTAGTTCGTTCACCAGGATGTTATTATGCCGAAGAATTTGACACAAAAACAGGAAAAAGAACATATACATCAACAGTAATGCCACTTAGAGGAGCATGGCTAGAATATGAAACAGACGGAAATGATATATTCTGGGTACGTGTTGACAGAACAAGAAAAGTTCCAGTAACAACACTATTAAGAGCGATAGGAATAGTTACAGATGACCAAATAAGAGAACTATTTGGGGACGAAGAATTAATAACTGCAACAATAAATAAAGATACAATCAAAGACCAAGACGAAGCTTTAATTGAAATTTACAAAAAATTAAGACCAGGAGAGTTACCAACAGCAGATGCAGCTAGAAATCTATTTAACGGATTATTTTTTGATAACAGAAGATATGATTTAGCAAAAGTTGGAAGATACAAGTTCAATCAAAAATTAGCTTTAGCTGGAAGAATCAAAGGTAAAGTATCAGCAGACGATATTGTAGATAATGAAACTGGCGAAGTTTTTGTACAAGCTGGAGAAGTTATTACAGAAGAAATCGCAGAAAATATCCAAAATGCAGGAATCAATGTTGTGGATATTGTGTTAGGAGAAAGAACAGTAAGAATTATAGGAAACAACACAGTAAATATTCATGCAGTATTACCAAATGTTGATTTAAGCAAATTACATTTTAAAGAATTAGTAAATTATGATGTATTAAAAAATATTATAGACAACACAGAAGAAAAAGATTTAGTAAAAATAATAGAAGAAAGACAAAATGAACTAGTGCCAAAACATATTACAACAGAAGATATGGTAGCTTCTATTAACTATTTATTAAACTTATCACATGGATTAGGAGAACCAGATGATATTGACCACTTAGCAAACCGTAGAATTCGTTGTGTTGGTGAGTTATTACAAAATCAATTTAGAATTGGTTTAACAAGACTTGAAAGAGTAGTTCGTGAAAGAATGACAATCCAAGACTTAGATGTAGTTACACCACAAACATTAATCAATACAAAACCAATTACATCAGCTATAAGAGAATTCTTTGGAAGCTCACAATTATCACAATTCATGGATCAAACAAACCCACTTTCAGAATTAACACATAAAAGAAGAATTTCAGCATTAGGACCTGGAGGATTAACAAGAGATAGAGCAGGATTTGAGGTTCGTGATATTCACTATACACATTATGGTAGATTATGTCCAATCGAATCACCAGAAGGACCAAACATTGGATTAATCTCAGCTTTATCATCATTTGCACAAATTAATGAATATGGATTTATCGAAACACCATATAGAAAAGTAGATCCAGAAACACATAAATTAACAGACACAGTAGAATATATGAGTGCAGATGTAGAAGATAATTACATAATTGCACAAGCATCTGAACCAATTAATGATGATGGAAGCTTTGTACATCCAAGAATTAGAGTTAGATATAGAAATGAAGTTATCGAAGTTGACAGAGAAAAAGTACAATATGTAGATGTTTCACCAAAACAATTAGTTTCTATAGCAGCAGCAATGATTCCATTCTTAGAGCATGATGATGCAAAAAGAGCATTGATGGGTGCAAACATGCAACGTCAAGCAGTACCATTAATGATTACAGAAAGTCCAATTGTTGGAACAGGTATTGAATATAGAGCAGCAAAAGATTCAGGAATTTTAGTATTAGCAGAAGATGATGGTGTAATCGAAAAAGTAACAGGTGACGCTATCACAGTTAAATATAATAATGGAAAAACAGTTGTACATAAATTACGTAAGTTCAAGAGAACTAATGGTGGTACTTGTATTAACCAAAAACCAATTGTTAAAAAAGGTGAAAAGGTTAAAAAAGGAGATGCCATAGCAGATGGACCTTCAACAAAAAATGGAGAAATGGCATTAGGTAAAAACGTATTAGTTGCTTTCTCAACATGGGAAGGATACAACTATGAGGACGCAATTCTATTAAATGAAAGACTAGTAAAAGAAGATGTATTTACATCTATTCATATAGAAGAATATGATTGTGAATGTAGAGATACAAAATTAGGAGCAGAAGAAATCACAAGAGATATTCCAAACATTGGTGACGACTCATTAAAAGACCTAGATGAAAATGGAATTATCCGTATTGGTGCAGAAGTAAGACCAGGAGATATCTTGGTTGGAAAAGTAACACCAAAAGGAGAAACAGAATTAACAGCTGAAGAAAGATTATTAAGAGCTATCTTTGGAGAAAAAGCAAGAGAAGTTAGAGACACATCATTAAGAGTACCTCATGGAGAAGCAGGAACAATAGTAGACGTTAAAATCTTCACAAGAGAAAACTCAGATGAATTAGGACCTGGTGTTAACCAAATTATCAGATGTTATATCGCAACAAAGAGAAAAATATCAGTTGGAGATAAAATGGCTGGACGTCATGGTAACAAAGGTGTTATCTCAAGAGTATTACCAGAAGAAGATATGCCATTTATGCCAGATGGTACACCAATAGATATCTTATTAAACCCTCTTGGAGTTCCATCACGTATGAACTTAGGTCAAGTTCTAGAAGTTCACCTAGGAGGAGCAGCAAAAGCTTTAGGATGGCATGTATCTACACCAGTATTTGATGGTGCAACACAAGAAGATGTTGAAGAATTATTAGCAGAAGCAGGAATGAGTAAAGATGGTAAAACAACATTATATGATGGAAGAACAGGAGAACCATTTGCAAGTCCAATTACAGTTGGTGTTATGTATATGTTAAAACTACATCACTTAGTAGATGACAAAATCCATGCACGTTCAACAGGACCATACTCACTAGTAACACAACAACCACTAGGAGGAAAAGCACAATTTGGTGGACAACGTTTCGGAGAAATGGAAGTTTGGGCATTAGAGGCTTATGGAGCTGCATACACATTACAAGAAATGTTAACAGTAAAATCAGATGATGTTGTCGGAAGAGTAAAAACATATGAAGCAATTGTTAAAGGCGAAAATGTACCAGAACCAGGCGTTCCAGAAAGCTTTAAGGTATTGGTAAAAGAACTTCAATCTTTAGGATTAGATGTAAGATTATATTCAGAAGATAATCAAGAATTAGAGCTTAAAGAAAATATCGAAGATGGTATAGAATATGATCCAGAAAAAGAAAAGAAATATTTAGCAGAAGATGAAGTTGTTGCAGATGGAGATTTAGATGAAGGTTATACAGAGGAAAGTACAGAGGATGATGTTTTACTTGAAGACGAGAATGAATCATTAGATGATGGAAATGATGAATTATTTGAGGGGCTAGATGATGAAGATGATGAGATGTTCTTTGGAAGTGATTTGGCAGGAGATAATCTTGATAATGATAATGACATCATGTAAAACGAACTAAATCAGGCATCTTACGTCGTTAATTCGAAAAAGAAAATCCTCGACGTACAGAAAGTACGCCTCCGGTTTTCTTTTCCGAATTGCCTAGTAATATACCTAATTTATTTCGTTTTGTAAGAAAGAAAAAGATTACTACTTTTGTTTACAAAGAGAGTAAACAAAATGAATAAGAAAAAAGACATCGTTAATGCAGAAAAGAAAATCATTTGTTGTTACAAAAAAATGAAATGTGAAGGAGAAAAATCATGCAAAAAGAATTAAGTGATTTTTTGAAAACAGCTTATGAATATGGAAAAGTTAAAGATTTAAAAGATGCATTTGAAGAATATCCAGTTGATGAAGAATGGCATAAAGGAAAAATTGAAAATCTATTATTAGAAAAATAAATTAACTGAATAAATTCTAAAAAGGAAAGGGGCGACAGGAGGGAATTGCACCAGCGGTGGCTAGACCTCTTAACTGTTTTAGAATTACCCAAAAAAATTTTATTTAGGGGGAAATAAAGTGGACGAATTAGATATTTTTAATAAATTAAAAATAGGGATTGCATCAGATGAAAAAATAAGAGAGTGGTCAAAAGGTGAAGTAAAAAAGCCAGAGACAATAAACTATAGAACATTAAAACCAGAAAAAGATGGTCTATTTTGTGAAAGAATATTTGGACCAACAAAAGACTGGGAATGTCATTGTGGTAAATATAAAAGGGTTAGATATAAAGGAATCGTATGTGACAGATGTGGTGTTGAAGTAACAAAATCAAAAGTCAGAAGAGAAAGAATGGGGCATATAGAACTTGCTGCACCAGTAGCACATATATGGTATTTTAAAGGAATACCAAGTAGAATAGCTTTAATGCTAGATATTTCACCACGAAATTTAGAGAAAATAATTTATTTTGCATCATATGTTGTTATTGATAAAGGAACAACAAACCTAGAAAAATGCCAAGTTTTAAATGAAAAAGAATATCATGAAGCAGAAGAAAAATATGGTAAAGGTTCATTTAAGGCAAAAATGGGAGCAGAAGCTTTAAGAGAATTATTAGAGCAAATTGATGTGGAAAAATTAGCATTACAAATAAGAAAAGAACTAGAAAAAGCTAGTGAGCAAAAAAAGAGTAAACTTATAAAAAGATTAGATACAGTAGAAGCATTTAGACTTTCTGGAAACAGACCTGAATGGATGGTTATGAATGTTATTCCTGTAATTCCACCAGAATTAAGACCAATGGTACAATTAGATGGTGGTAGATTTGCTACATCAGATTTAAATGATTTATACAGAAGAGTTATCAACAGAAATAACAGATTAAAAAGACTATTAGAATTAGGTGCTCCAGAGATTATCGTTAGAAACGAAAAAAGAATGTTACAAGAATCTGTAGATGCCTTAATTGATAATGGAAGAAGAGGAAGACCAGTAACAGGTGCTGGAAACAGACCATTAAAATCTTTATCAGACTTATTAAAAGGTAAACAAGGTCGTTTCCGTCAAAACTTACTAGGAAAACGTGTTGACTATTCAGGACGTTCAGTTATAGTTGTAGGACCAGAGCTTAAAATTTATCAATGTGGACTTCCAAAAGAAATGGCAGTAGAATTATTCAAACCATTTGTCATGAGAGAATTAGTGGGAAGAGGAATTGCTCAAAATATAAAAAATGCAAAAAGAATGGTAGAAAGATTAAAACCAGAAGTATGGGGAATATTAGAAGAGGTTATTAAAGACCATCCTGTAATGTTAAACCGTGCACCTACACTACATAGACTAGGTATTCAAAGTTTCGAACCAGTATTGGTAGAAGGTAGAGCAATAAAACTTCACCCATTAGTTTGTGAGGCATTCAATGCTGACTTTGACGGTGACCAAATGGCTGTACATTTACCATTATCACCAGAAGCACAAGCAGAATCAAGATATTTAATGCTTTCAACAAACAACCTATTAAAACCACAAGATGGTAAGCCAGTAGCAGTACCAAGACTTGACATGATTTTAGGAAGTTATTATCTAACAATGGTTTTAGACGGAGAAAAGGGAGAAGGAACATATTATAAAGATCCAGAAGAAGCATTAATGGCTTTTGAAAATCATGATGTTGGAATCCATGCTAAAATCTTTGTAAGAGTTTCAAAAGAAATAGATGGAGAAATCAAAACAAAGAAAGTAGAAACAAGTGTTGGAAGAATTATATTCAACCAAGGAATCCCACAAGATTTAGGATTTATTGATAGAAAAGAAGACCCATTCCAATACGAGATTAGTTTCCCTGTTATGAAAAAATCAATGGGAAATATAATTGAAAGAGTTATCAGGACACATGGATTAACAGAATCAGCAGAAGTAATAGACTATATCAAAGCTTTAGGATTTAAATATTCAACACTTGCTGGTATTACATTCTCAATGAGTGATGTACAAGTACCAGAAGCTAAAAAAGGATTATTACAAGAAGCAGATAGCAAAATTGAAAATATTAGAAAACAATATGCAAGAGGTTTAATCACAGATGATGAACGTTATAATGAAGTTATCAAAGTATGGGAAGATACAACAAACAAAGTTAGTGACGCGATGGAAGATAACTTTGATGAATTAAACCCAATCTACATGATGGTTAAATCTGGAGCCAGAGGTAATATGAGCCAGTTAAGACAAATTGCAGGTATGCGTGGATTAATGGCTAGTACAACAGGTAAAGCAGTAGAAATACCAATCAAATCATCATTTGCAGAAGGACTAGATGCCTTGGAGTATTTCATTTCTGCCCATGGAGCAAGAAAAGGACTTTCAGATACAGCTTTAAGAACAGCTGACTCAGGATATCTAACAAGAAGATTAGTTGATGTATCACAAGATATTATCGTAAGAGAACATGATTGTGGTACAGATGAAGGAATTATTGTTTATGACATAAAAGACGGACAACAAGTAATTGAAAAAATGCAAGAAAGATTGCTTGGAAGATTTGTTGTAGAAGATGTATATAATCCAGAGACTAAAGAATTAATTGTAGATACAAATACAATGATTACAGAAAAAATTGCAGATGAAATCGTATCAGCAGGAATTGAAAAATTAAAAGTACGTTCAGTTCTTGGATGTCGTTCAAAACATGGTGTATGTCAAAAATGTTATGGTATGGGATTAGCAAGAAGAGATTTAGTATCAATTGGTGAAGCAATAGGTATAATTGCAGCACAATCAATTGGAGAGCCAGGTACACAGCTTACAATGAGAACAATTCACTCTGGAGGTGTAGCAGGTGTAGCAGATATTACACAAGGTCTTCCAAGGGTTGAAGAGTTATTTGAAGCTAGAAAACCAAAAGGACTTGCAATCATTACAGAAATTGCTGGTAAAGTTAAAATAAAAGAAACAAAGAAAAAGAAAGAAGTTGTAGTTACAGGTAAAGACACTGCAAAATCATACACAATTCCATTTGGTTCAAAAATGAAAGTAAAAGATGGAGATATGGTAGAAGTAGGAGAACCATTAATAGAAGGATCAATTAACCCATCTGAAATCTTAACATTAAAAGGACCAGAAGGAGTATATGAATACCTAATTTCAGAAGTACAAAAAGTATATAGGAACCAAGGTGTTGATATTAATGACAAACATATCGAAGTTATTGGTAGACAAATGCTTAAAAAAGTTAGAGTTGATGATAACTGTGATACAGATATGTTCCCAGGTTCATTAATAGATATGTATGAATTTGAAGATAGAAATGCTCAAGCAATTGCAGAAGGTAAAAGACCTGCAACAGGAAAAAGAGTATTACTTGGTATTACAAAGGCAGCGCTTGCAACAGAAAGCTTCTTATCAGCAGCATCATTCCAAGAAACAACTAGAGTACTTACAGATGCAGCTGTTAAAGGTAAAACAGATGACTTGATGGGATTGAAAGAAAATGTTATCATTGGTAAATTAATTCCAGCAGGAACAGGAATGAAAAAATATCAAGATATTCATATAAATACAGAAAAAGAACTAGAGCAAGTTACAGATACATAAAAGAAACGTCCATTGGGGACGTTTCTTTTTGGACAATTTTAAGTTATTTATGAATTAGTATAGCAGATTTTATATTATTGTACTACAAGACATATACGAAAACCGACGCTACTATCGTTACCATCTCCATTATTTCCGTTGAAACTAAATATCTCAGCACGAACTCCATCGTTGTACCAACCACCACGCTTGAAGAAGGGATAATCTGAACTGACAAAGTTAGTGTAATCATCATGCCATCCATGTGTTTCATATGTTGCATCTCCATATATATAATTTTTACTCTCTGTCGTATCTTTATATACTGTCGAATATGCATCACTTATTTCTGTGGTAAATGTACTATCAGCAGATGAAAAATCTCCTTCTTTATAATAGCCTGCTACATATTCATATGCATTTCCAGATAAATCATAGATTCCATATATATTTCCTGTACTACTTTGATTTGGTTTGTTTACGAAGGTTGTTCCAGAACCTCCTCCTGTATAATATGTTGTTCCATTGTTATTTATCGTTACTTCTGTTCCATTTCTTCCATATTTGCTTTCTGTTAAATATACTACTGCCCCCCATTCACTATTTTTCATTAAATGGCTTTTCAATGTTGTGTTGTAGTTTTGAGAATTTGTAAACACATTTCCAATTGTTATATATCTCCAACTTTGCACACCTGGCTGAATTTTTATATGTTTTGTTGTTACATTATCTCCACTCATATTATTCGAATTTCCTTCTACTGAACTTGCTTCATATTTTGCTACCCATATTCCTTGTAATTTTACTGGTGTCCCATCATCTTCTGCCCATCCTCCATAATTTACATCTCCATCAAACACAGGATGTGTTTTAAAATGTTTTTTACCTATTGGAATTGCTGTTTGTTCTGATACTCCTGTTTTGGTCCTGCCCTCTGTATCTACAATTCCTCTTGAATCACTATAACCTACAATTTTACCAGTTGCTACTGCGTCTTCTTCTGATAATGTTCCGGCTTTATATTGTTCTTTGCTAGTTGAGGAATCAAAATATATTATCCTATATGCATATCTTGGTATCCATACAAAATAACTATCTACATTATTTACTGTTACTTTTGCATTTGCCCAATGACTTGCATTATTATCACTTATGCCACTTCCTGCCACATAACTATACCAGTCTGTTCCATTTGGATTATTTACAGTATTTATTGTTCCATTAGTGTTATATGTTATAGCCGTCATTCCAGTTTTCAAAATTGGATGATTTGGCGTTTGTGCAATATTATAGCTAGTTCCTTCTAAAAATTCTATTTCAATTACACCATTAGACATATCAAAATTTGCTCCTTCTCCTGGTGTTGGCTTTTCAGGTTTGGATACAGTATCATTATATATTTGATCAATATTATTTACAGACTCTTGATATTCTTCTTTTATATTATCTATTTCAGAACTTTGAATTACATTTTTATTACTACTGTTCATGAATAGACTAAATATCACTATTAGAAAGAATAATATGGCTAATAGTACAAATAGCGTTATTGATCCTTTTTCATTTTTAAAAACATTCTTTTGCATAATTGTTTCTCCTTCTTGTCTCAAAACTGCTATTTTGTGCAATGATTCATAAATTTCAAAAAACTTTAATCCTTGATTTCTGTAGTACTTTATGGATTTAGTAAAAACAAAATATTGGTAATATAAGTGTAATACAAATTTAATATATTTGATATCATTACTAATTTGAACAGTCCGTACATATTTATAAACTTATGTAAAATTATGTGACAATAAGGGATTGATTTTTTAAATAATATATATTAAAATAATTATAATGTATATTAAATAAACAAATGAAACTGGTATTTATTGAAATTCATACTTTACAAAGATAAAATAAGAAAAGTATATTATGTAACCACTTTTGCTTTTTAATAATTTTTGGAATTTATAGAAGTATTTAATTATGTAAAATAGCAAAAAATGTGATTTAATGATAACTTTTTTTATAAAAATTCAAACTTAAACATTGCACAAAATAGCAGTTCCACGCCAAAAAAGGAGAGTTATCATGCAAAAAAAAATATTAAAACGTGAAAACGGGTCAATAACGCTATTTGTACTATTAGCTATACTATTTTTTTTAATAGTAATATTTTCACTTTTTATGAAAAGTAGTAATAAAAATGTAATTCAAAGTTCTGAAATAGATAATATAAAAGAAGAATATCAAGAGTCTGTAAATAATATTGATCAAATATATGATGATACTCTAAATGAGCATATTGAAGACTTCTTAAAAATCGGAGATTATGTGAATTACAATTATGACACTGTATCAAGTGCTTATAGTTTAAAATCATCAGAAACCGGATATGCAAGTAACCAATCACTTGCCCAAACACAAGGATTAAATTGGAGAATACTAGCAATTAATGATAATGGAACGATAGATTTAATTAGTGAAGAGCAAACTAATGAAAGCATATATTTTAATGATTCATTAGGATATAATAATGGCGTATTATTAATAAATAATGTATGTAAAAATTTTTATAGTAATAATAGTTTAGGAATAAATGCAAGAAACTTAAATTTGAAAGATATTGAAAATCATCTAAATGAATCAGGAATAAATGCGATAAAAGACTACAGGAATAATCAAAGTCAATTAAAATATGGTGATAGTAAAGATGGTGGTGGAAATTATTCATATCCTAATTTATATGCTAAGGAAAATGGAAGTGGCATAAATACTACAGAAACAAAAAAAGATGGAATAGATGTAAATCATAATGGTTATACTACTCCAACATCAGAAACAAGTCGTATAGCAAATAATAAATTAACTGTAACACAAACATATTATAGATTTGAAAATATGTTAGATTACTTTGATAATAATACAGTGTATAATATGCTATTTAAAGATGGATTTTCTTACTGGCTAGCAGCTAGATTTGCTGATTGTGGTAATGATACAAACTTTGGATTACGTGTTATCTCTGATATTGCGATTGCTGGAAATGGTATGTTTAATTCTAGTGGTAGATCTGGCAATGCAACAGCTAATGTGTATTATCTTCGCCCTGTAGTTTCTATCAAAACTAGTCAAATACAGCTGTGTACTGGAGATTTAGCAGATGGAGCTGATACGACGGTTTCACATATGCACCAGATTATACCAACTAAGTGATATGTTTTCTGATTAATCTTATTTTAAGAGAAAATATAAATATATCTTTATAATACAAAACTTGCCAAAATATAAATTTTGACAAGTTTTTGTGATTTTATAATATATAACTAAATAAAAAAAGCATTACGAAAAAGTTCCGTAAACCGAAAAAATTCGTAATGGAGGATATTTTTATAGAGATAAAAAGAGATTACTATCTAAAAGAACTAATAGATAGAATTGATAATCAGCTTATAAAAATCATAACAGGAATCAGAAGATGCGGAAAATCTTACTTACTAAATATAATATTTAAAAATTATCTTATAGAAAATGGGACAGATAAAAATCATATAATACAATTGAGTTTAGATGAAAATAAAAATAAAAAATATTTAGCCCCTGATATACTAGATGAGTATATAAGGAGCTTAATCAAAGATAAGGACAAATATTATATATTATTGGACGAAATACAAGAAGTGAAAGATTTTGAGTCAGTTTTAATTGGTTTTATGCATATTGATAATGTAGAGATATATGTAACAGGAAGCAATTCAAAGTTTTTATCATCAGATATTGTAACATAATTTAGAGGTAGAGGAGATGAAATCAGAGTATATCCTCTATCATTTGCAGAATTTTATTCTATATATGATGGTACAGAAGAAAGAGCATTAAGTGAATATTATACTTATGGAGGATTACCACTAACAGTCATAGCAAAGACTGACAATAGCAAAATAAACTATCTAAGAACACAAAAAGATAATGTATATATTAATGATATTGTTGATAGAAACAATGTTCAAAATAAAAAAGAGCTAGAGATGTTAGTACAAATAATAGCTTCCGATATAGGTTGTCTTACAAAACCTTTAAACCTTTCAAATTTACGGAAAGCCAACGAGAAAAGATAAAATTAGTATAAATTTTAAGACTTTCCGATTTTTTCTCGACCAATATTTATTAGAAAACAACGACATTAAGTAACTGAAAAACAAGTTTCAAACTTGACAAAATGGCTATTTGCAAGTAAAATAGAATAGAATAATTTTAAGGAGAAAGTGATATATGCAAAATACAAATAGAAAGATTTTTGATAAATTAATATCAAAAACCAAAATATATTTAGCAATTATCTTTATATTACTAGTAATTGTTTGCATAGAAAACATCAGTATGATAATACCATCAATATTAATACTTATGGCAGTTGTAGCATATTCATACTATGCAAATAACAGAAGAAAAAGCGAAATATCAGAAACATTACAAGACTTAACATTATCAGTAGACACAGCAGCGAAAAGCAGTTTAATAAATTCACCATTTCCACTAGTAATATTAGAATCAAATGGAAACATAATTTGGGAAAGTTCAAAATTTATTACTGAATTTAAAGATTTTGACATCAACAGTTATATAAACAATCTAATTGATGAAATAAGAGCAGATATAGAGGAAACTGAAAAAGATGAAACAAAAGAAAAGCAGATATCAAAACATGTAGAAATAAATAACAAAAATTATGAAATTTTAGGAAAATTCGTACATTCAAGAAAATATGACAAAAAGCATAATGATAAATACATGATGATGTTATATTTTATAGATGAAACAGAAATGGTTAAATTAAAAGAAGAATATAAAGACTCAAAATCATGTGTAACTATAATAATGATAGATAACTATGAAGAAACAATACAACAATTAGAAAGTGAAGAAAAGCCACAAATCACAGCAGAAATAGATAAATGCATATTTGAATGGACAGATAAAACAAACGGAGTTTTAATAAAAACAGATAGAGACAAATATGTTTATTTATTTGAGCAAAGATATTTTGATATAGTAAAAGAAGATAAATTTAGTATATTAGATAAAGTAAAAGAAATAAAAACAAACGAAAATGTGCAAATAACTCTAAGTATAGCAATATCAAATGATGGAGCAACAGACAAAGAAAAATATAAATCAGCACAAGCAGGAATGGAAGTTGTTTTAGGACGTGGGGGAGACCAAGCGGTAATTAGAGAAAACGAGATATACAAATTCTATGGAGGAAGAGCACAAGAAGTAGAAAAAAGGACAAAAGTTAAAGCCAGAGTGGTTGCACATGCTCTAGAGAATCTAATAAAAGATGCAAGTAAAGTCATGATAATGGGGCATACTAATCCAGACATAGATTCTATGGGATCAAGTATGGGAATTTATAGATTAGTAAGAAGTTTAGGTAAAAAAGCATATATATTAGATAGCAATGATACTAATACATTGCAAAGTTTTAAAGAATCTTTATCAAAAGAGCCAGAATATGAAGATATATTAATAACAAAAGAAGTAGCAGAGGAAAATATAGATAAAGAAACTTTGGTAGTAATTGTAGATACACATAAATCTACTTATGTAGAGGCACCAGAACTATTAAAAAGAACAGATAAAATAGTTATAATAGACCACCATAGAAGAAGTACAGACTATATAGAAAATGCTACATTAACATTCCAGGAAGTATATGCTTCATCAGCAGCAGAATTAGTAACAGAATTATTGCAATATGCAGAAGTAAAAGTAGATTTAAAAACAATTGAAGCAGAAAGTTTATATGCAGGTATAATGATGGATACTAAAAACTTTACATTTAAAACAGGAGTAAGGACATTTGAAGCAGCAGCATATTTACGTAAATGTGGTGTTAATATAATAAGAGTAAAGAAATGGTTCCAAAGCAATTTAGATACATTTAATAAAATTGCAGGAATAGTAAAAAAAGCAGAGATTGTAAATAATACAATAGCAATTGCAGTTTATGAAAAGAAAGATAAAGAAGCAAGCCTAATATGTGCAAAAACAGCAGACGAATTATTAACTATAAGTGATATAACAGCATCATTTGTTTTAGGAAACACGGGAAATAAAATTTGTATAAGTGGAAGGTCAATAGGAGATATAAATGTACAGGTTATATTGGAAAAACTAGGCGGTGGTGGACATATCACACTAGCTGGTGCACAAGTAGAAGGAATGACAATAGAAGAAACAAAGCAAGAACTAATTAACAGAATAAATGAATATTTTTCAGAAATAGAAGGCTAAGATGATTTCTCTTCTGTCTAAAACGACATTAGGTTAAGGTGCTTTAAAGACTGCTACTATAAGGAACATATATAATATAAAATCATTCACAATTTTGTATAAGCTAAATTTTTAAAGAAATTCTAAAAGAAAAAAATGTACTCTTGCACTCAGACCCTCTCTATCGAGAGTGCCGTGCATATCCTACATTTTTTTCTTTAAGAATTTCTAATTCAAATTTAGATACGCAAAATCGTTCATTTTTTTATATTATATATGTTCCCTATAGTAGCAGTCTTTAAAGTACCTTAACCTAATGACATTTTAGGCAGGGGAAAAATTATCATTTTTAAAGTGAAGTCATAAGAAATAACTTGAAAAAATATGCAAATTAGTATAAAATAAAGAACACATAGAGAATGAGATTATAAAGGAGGAGTCAAAATGAAAGTAATATTAAAAGCAGATATAAAAGGGGTAGGAAAAAAAGATGAAGTTATAAATGCATCAGATGGATATGCAAGAAATTTTTTATTTCCTAAAAATTTGGCTGTAGAGGCAAATAACGAAAATATGAGTAAATTAAAGGCTAAACAAGATTCAGCTAAATATCAAAAAGGTGTAGAAAAAGAAAAAGCAATTGAAATAGCAGATAAACTATCAAAAATCGTATTAAAAATAAGAGTAAAAGCAGGAGAAAATGGAAAAATATTTGGAGGAGTATCTGCAAAAGAAATAGCACAAGAGCTATCAAAAGAGTATAAAATAGAAGTTGACAAAAAGAAAATTGACTTAAAAGAAACTATAAAGACACTTGGTGTTCACAATGTTGATATAAAATTATTTGAAGGTGTGGTAGGAAATTTAAAAATAGATGTGATTTCAGAGTAATTATTAAGGAATTAATCTATAATATTTAGTTTACAAGCAAACAGAAAATTATATAACGGAAAAATCTATAAAAGCATATTAATAGAGAAGTTTATGTTTTATACAATAGGAAAGTGATATTTTCCTATTGCATAAAAGTAGCTTTGCTCCAATGGTTGCAAGTGATATGTAAAAAAAGAAATAAATAATAGATTAATGGAGGAAATGAAATGGAATTAGGAAAAGTACCACCACATGACATAGAGGCAGAACAAGCAGTTTTAGGAAGTATGTTAACAGATAAAGATGCTGTAATCTCTGCCATAGAAGTTTTAAAAGAAGAGGATTTTTACAGAACAGATAATAGAGCAATATATGAGGCAATTCTAAACTTATATAATAGAGCAGAGCCAATAGATATAATAACAGTAAAATCAGAGTTAGAATCAATAGGGAAATTTGAACAAGTTGGAGGACTAACATATTTGGTTAGTTTACCAGATAAAGTACCAACAACAGCAAATGCAATGAAATATATAAAAATTGTAGAAGAAAAATCTACTTTGAGAAGTCTGATAAAAACAGCTAATGAAATAATTGAATTAGGATATGATCCAACAGAAGATGTGGAAGATATAATGGAAGGCGCAGAAAAAAAGATATTTAACATTATGCAAAATAAAGATAAAAAAGGATATGCACCAATTCAAGATATACTTGTAGAAAGTTTCAACCAATTAGAAGAACTATATAATAGAAAGCAACATATTACAGGTGTTCCTTCGGGATTTATTGAACTAGATTATAAAACAGCAGGATTTCATGGATCAGACCTAGTCTTAATTGCAGCAAGACCAGCTATGGGTAAGTCAGCCTTTGCTTTAAATATAGCTACAAATGCAGCAGTTCGAGCAAATGTACCAGTAGTAATCTTTAGTTTAGAAATGTCTAAAGAACAAATGGTAAACAGAATTCTATGTAGTGAAGCAATGGTAGATAGCAATAAAGTAAGAACAGGAAAACTTGAAGAAGACGATTGGACAAAACTTGCGGGAAGTATAGGACCATTATCAGATTCAGAAATATATATAGATGATACACCAGGAATATCAGTATCAGAAATAAGAGCTAAATGCAGAAAATTGAAATTAGAAAAAAATATAGGGATGGTAGTAATAGACTACTTACAGTTAGTACAAGGAAGTAATAAAAGAAATGGAAGTAGGGAACAAGAAATTTCAGAAATAAGTAGATCATTAAAAATATTAGCAAAAGAATTAAATGTACCAGTAATAGCTTTATCACAATTATCAAGAGCAGTAGAACAAAGACCAGACCATAGACCAATGTTATCAGACTTAAGAGAATCAGGAGCAATAGAGCAAGATGCAGATATTGTAATGTTTTTATATAGAGATGATTACTATAATAAAGAAAGTGAGAAAAAAGATATAGCAGAAGTAATAATAGCAAAACATAGAGGCGGTTCATTAGGAACAGTAGAATTATTGTGGTTAGGAAGCTATACAAAATTCGTTAATTTAGAAAAGAGGTTTGACTAATGATGATTTGGGGACGGAGAAAAAATCATCATTTTGAAATTTATTTTTATACCAAATCGTTATTTTTAAAAATAATAAATAAAATAATGATTTTTTCTCCGTCCCTAAATCATCTTTTTTTGAAAAGGAGTTATCATGAGAAAAAATTTAGAAGATGACTGTTATAATAAAGTAACAAAGACCATAAAAAAATACAATTTAATAAAAAATGGAGATAAGATAGTTGTAGGAGTTTCTGGAGGACCAGATTCTATTTGCTTACTTGACATTTTAAGAAAAATGAAAAATCCAACATTTAATATTATTGTCGCACATATAAACCATATGATAAGAGAAGAAGCAGATGAAGATGAAAACTTTGTGAAAGAATATTGCAATAAAAATAATATACAATTTTACTCTAAAAGTATAGATGTGCAAAAAATAGCCAATAATAATAAAATCAGTACAGAAGAAGCAGGAAGAAATGCAAGATATGAATTTTTTGATGAAATATTGAAAAAAACAGGCGGAAATAAAATAGCAATTGCACATAATAAAAATGATAAGATAGAAACAATAATAATGAATGAGCTACGCGGGTGCGGTCTTTCGGGTTTAAAGGGTATAGAACCAATGAGAGGTAAATATATAAGACCACTTATAGAATGTGAAAGAAAACATATAGAAAAATATTGTAATGATAACAAATTAAATCCAAGAATAGATAAAACAAATTTTGAAAATATTTATACAAGAAATAAAATTAGAAATATAGTTATTCCCTATATAAAACAGGAATTTAATCCTAATATAATAGAGACGATGGATAGGTTATCTATACTTGTATCTGAACAAGAAGAATATATACAAAATCAAGTAAAGAAAACTTATAAAGAACTTTTATTAGAAGAACAACTAGAAAATGATAGCAAAGTAGTCAATAAGCCAAAAGACTATATAGTTTTAGATTTAAAAAAGTTCAATAATCAAGAAAAAGTAATAAAATCTAATATAATTATATATACTATAACAAGACTTTTTAACACAGCAAAAGGTATTGAAAGAATACATATAGAGGATATTATTAAATTATGTAGTAATAATATAGGTAATAAATTTCTTACACCAAATAAAAATTTAAAAGTTTTAGTAAAAAATGGTAAAATAAAATTTTCTAAGGAATACAAGTAGCCGTAAAGGTTTAGAAAATCAAGAAATTTTGTAATAAAAAAGAAATAAAAAAACTCTTGAAAAAGCAAAAACAATATGATAGTCTCTAGAAGACAACGAAATGTCCGAACACAAAAAATACATCAAAAGTTTCAAGGAGGAGGAATTATTTTGAAAAACGGGATAAAAACATTAGCAATGTGGCTAATAATAATAGTAATATTTTTAGTGGTATTATCATCAATCGTAGAAAATAGTAATTCAAAATTAAAATACTCAGAATTAATTACAAATATTAATAGTAACAATGTAAAATCAATTGTTATAAATGCTGATGGAAAAACAGCAGAAGTAGAATTAAAAGATGATAGTATTAGAAAAGAAACAAGTATACCAGACATGGGAAGTTTCATGACATATATAGAAGAGTTTTTAAACAATGGAAATTTTACAATAGAAGAAAAGGCTGAATCTATATTTATGACATTACTTCCATTAGTTACACCATTTGCAATATTAATAATATTTATGCTTTTCTGGTTCTTAACAATCGGAGGAAGTGGTAGTGGAAGTCCAGGAAGCAAAACAATGTCATTTGGAAAAAGTAAAGCAAGAATGATGACACCAGCAGAAAAAAATAGAATAACATTTGAAGATGTTGCAGGTGTAGATGAAGAAAAAGAAGAATTAGAAGAAATAGTACAATTCTTAAAAAATCCAAAGAAATTTACGGACATGGGAGCAAGAATCCCAAAAGGAGTATTATTAGTAGGTCAACCAGGAACAGGAAAAACACTTTTAGCAAAAGCAGTAGCAGGAGAAGCAGGAGTACCATTTTTTATAATAAGTGGATCAGACTTTGTAGAAATGTTTGTTGGTGTAGGAGCATCAAGAGTAAGAGATTTATTTGACCAAGCTAAGAAAAATGCGCCATGTATCATATTTATAGATGAAATTGATGCAGTAGGACGTCAAAGAGGAGCAGGACTTGGTGGAGGACATGATGAAAGAGAACAAACATTAAACCAATTACTAGTTGAAATGGATGGATTTGCAGAAAATGAAGGTGTAATTGTACTTGCTGCAACAAACAGACCAGATGTATTAGATAAAGCATTATTAAGAGCAGGAAGATTTGATAGACAAATAGTAGTGGGACTACCAGATGTAAAAGCAAGAGAGCAAATATTAGAAGTACATTCAAGAAAGAAAAGATTATCTGATGATGTAGACTTAAAAGTAATAGCAAAAAATACATCAGGATTTGCAGGAGCAGACTTAGAAAATGTATTAAATGAAGCAGCATTATTAGCAGCAAGAAGAAATATGAATGAAATTGGAATGAAAGAAATAGAAGACGCTATGGTTAAAGTAACTATGGGGCCAGAAAAGAAAACAAGAGTAAGAAGTGACAAAGAAAATAGATTAGTTGCATATCATGAAGCAGGTCATGCAGTAGTTAGTCATTATTTAGAGACACAAGACCCAGTACATCAAATATCAATAGTGCCTAGAGGTATGGCTGGAGGATATACAATGTATAGACCAACAGAAGATAAAAACTTTATGTCAAAAACAGAAATGGAAGAAAATATAGTATCACTACTAGGAGGAAGAGTAGCAGAAGCTCTTATATTAAACGACATATCTACAGGAGCAAGCAATGATATAGAAAGAGCAACAAAAATCGCTAGAAGTATGGTAACAAAATATGGAATGAGCGATAGAATAGGAGCTTTAATGCTAGGAGCTAGCCAAGAAGAAGTATTCCTAGGAAGAGATTTTGGACATACAAAAGAATATTCTGAGGAAACAGCAGCAATTATTGATGAAGAAACAAAGAAAATAGTTGATACAGGATATAATAGAGCAAAACAAATATTATCTGATAATGTTGATAAATTGCATAAAGTTGCAGGAATATTACTTGAAAAAGAAAAAATAGAAGCAGATGAATTTGAAGCAATATTTGGAGAAAATGCTTAAGATATATTTTGTAACATTCAGAAAAGTTAAATAGCTAAGTGGAAAAAATCATTCTGAAATTCTTTGAAATCAAAGACATACTTAAAAGTAATGATTATAAGAAAAATGTGGGAATTAAGGATGACCTTAAATTCCCTTTTTTGCTAAAAAGGAAACACTATGAAACTTTTTAGTTTTGCAACCCAAATTGAAAATAAATTAATGTTTTATTTTCAAAAGAAAAATGACAGAAATAAAAAGAGGATTGACCATTAATTTAATGAAAAATTCTCCAATATCTTGGTGAGGGTAGATTATGAAAAAATATTATGAAATATTAGAAGTAAATGAAAAAGCATCACAAGAAATAATAGAAAAAGCATATAAAACATTAGTGAAAAAATATCATCCAGATTTATATTCTACAGTACAGAAAAAAGAAGCAGAATTAAAATTGAAAGATATAAATGAGGCATATAATATATTATCAGATAGTTTTTTAAGACATCAATATGACTTAGAATTAGAAAAAGAAAGGCTAAATAGGGCAAATAATAATTATAATTATTATAATAATGGACCAACATATAATGATAATATAAGAAATGTAAATAATACTAATAGTGCGAATAATGGCTATAACAATGTTGGAGACAATAAAAGTGATAAGAAAAATATAATAAATCAATTTTTTAATAGAAATAAGAATATGAATTACCAAAATAATATTCAAAATCAAGAAAATAATTTAAATGCAGGAAGAAAAAAGAATAATGTAGGAACTATATTTGGTATTGTGGAACTAATGAAGGATTTAAAAAATAATAGACCACCAAAAAGAGAAAAGAGAAAACTTAATGAAACAGACTTTTTAGCTATAGGATTAACAATAGTTGCATTAATTATTATTGGGGTTGTATTATGGTTTATACCTTTTACAAATGGATGGATGAGACAACTACTATTTGAAAATCCAATATTTAATTTTATTGGGGGAATATTTACTTAGTTTTGTCCAAAAAACTGAAGGAGATATTTTGTTATTTTTTGTCAGGGAAATTTAATCATATTACAGAAATATTACAATTACCATATAATGTAAAATATTATGCGTTTTTTTATAAAAATTTATATTTCTATTACTATTTTTTAAAATTTTTAACTGATTATTGTTACAGGTCATATAATTTAACATTAGATACTTACAAATATTTCCTTTTGTAACATAATTGTAATATGATTAAATTTCCCTGATTTTTTGTATTTTTTTATTGACAGTATAATATTTTATTGATAGAATGAAAGCGCAAAGCATTTTATAAGATATCAAAATTAAAGATTATATATATATAAATAAAATTTTTTGATTTTTAGTTTCTAACTATTACATACTTGTAGTAATACTATGAATATGTAATAGTTGGAGAAATTTATAAATAAAATAAAAAGGATCATTTGCAAAATATATAAATTTCAGCAAATGTCTAAAAAAATAGGAGGTGAAACTATGGCAAAAATTGAGAATGTAGATTATGAAAGAATTCCTGGACAAGCATCACAAATGAGATCAGAAGGACAAGCGTTAAATAAGGAGTTAAAATCAGCATATGAAAGTATTAATCTTATGCGTAATTTTTGGTATGGTCAAAGATATGATTCATTAGTTAAAGAATTTAATAGAATTGTTCCAGATATCAATGAGTTATTGACATTGGTTGTATCTGAGTTCCCATATGCTTTGGAAATAATTGCTAACAATTATTCTCAAGCTGATAAAGGAGCTAATGTAACAAGTCCACAAAATACAGCACCTGATAAAATTGAGGAAATACTATTGTCTACAGGGATTGGTTTAAGATTTATAAGTGCACAAGTCGAAATGACACAAACGCAAGTTGAAAAGAATTTTGATAATGCGAAAGAAAAAATGAATTCAATTGAGTCTATTTATAATCAAATACAATGGGAAAGTGAAGCTTCACAAGCATTTAAAGCAAAATTTACTAAATTAAAAAGCCAAATTATAAGTTCATTTGAAAATATAAAGTCTCAATTTGCAAAACTTATGACACAAGCACAACAAGATGTTCAGTCAGCAGAAACTTCAAATACAGTTATGTAACTGAAAAAGAGACAAATATAAATGTTTTTGAAATAACTGCTCAAATGGCAGTTATTTGAAAAGCATTTATAGACAGGTGTAAAACAAATATACCAAAGTACATTATAATAAAACTTAAGTATTAACAAATAAAGGTAAATGAAAACATAAAAAAATAGTTAATCTTATGTGGAAAGGAGAAAAGAAAGATGGCAGGAGAAGGAATAACCGAATTAAATAGAAAAATAAGTGAATTAAATAATCAGGTTGCTGACTATAAAGAAAAAATATCTGTAACAAACAATGCAATTTTAGCCATAAAAAGTAAGAAAAGTCAACTAACAGCTGGTAAAGGAGATCTAAGTGCAGCAAGAACATGGATACAAAATTCTGTAGATAGTTTTAAGGAAAACTATAATGGAAGTGATACAGCAGAAAAAAAATTAGGCAAAATGAAAGAACTAAAAAGAGATATGAAGCTAGAGTTTAATTTATTACAGGTATATATTAATAGTTTGGATACTTGTATTGAAAAGTTAAATAACCTGAAAACTCAATATCAAACAAAATTACAAAATTGCCAAATCAAGTTATCAGATACAA
This sequence comes from uncultured Clostridium sp., assembly GCA_930982035.1. Lineage (GTDB taxonomy): Bacteria > Bacillota > Clostridia > TANB77 > CAG-508 > CAG-269. The sequence continues at coordinate 8,284 of CAKNJL010000017.1, read as the reverse complement.
AAGTTCAACTAGCTAAATTAAATAATCCATAAATAGGAGGGAAAAATATGGGAGTACATATAAATACAGATAATTTGTCAGATACTGTGATTCCTTATTTAAAGCAATGTAAGCAAAAATTAAAAGATTGTAAAACAAATTTGAAAAATGCAGAAAAGGTAGAAATAATATTACCGGGGTTAGATGGTGCAAATGAACTAATAAATATATTAGATAAAGTAAGTATTGGCACAAGAGAGATAATAGATGGCGTAGAGTCTAATTTAAACAGTGTTAAAGATTTAGTAACTTGGATAAAAGATAAAATAGATAGTTTTGAAACAGCTGAATCTAATGCAAGAGATGTTAGTAGTTCAATAGCTGGAAGTGCATCTGTTGCTGGAATAAGTGGAAGTACAAGTTCAGGTACTAGTAGAGCAAGTGCGGGTTCAAGTTCTGGTAGTTCAAGCATAAGTTCTGGTTCAAAATCTAAAAAGAGTACTTCTACAAAAGTGGAAGCAAAAATTGGAAAAGTAAAAGAGGCAAAACAAATCTCAAGTAAAGCTAGCAAATTAGAAGAAGGAATAGGAAATAATATAACAGATCCAGAAGAGATGCAAAAAGTTATTCCGGATGAACCTGCAACATCAGTGGGAATAATAGGAGAAGCATTTACCAAGATTGAAACTGAACCAGAAGAGATAAATTCAGAGACACAAACAGTTATAGAAATGATATATGGAAAAGATGCAGAACTTACAGATGAAGAAAAACAAACAGTGGTAAATGCAGTAGAAAACATTGATAAAACAGGAGTATTAAATGGACTTGATGAAGAAACAGCAAATCAAATCAAAGCACAAATTGTTAAAGATGGAATGGAAAATAAATATGATTTAAATAATATAACTAATGAAACATTGCAAGAATATATTGCAAGTCAGCCTGATTTAAATGTTCAATTTGAATTAAAAGAAGCAAAAGAAAACTTTGATACTCTAATAAATAATGGAACTCTAACACAAGAACAAGTTAATGCAGTTACTGAAAAAGTTCAAATTTATGATATAGACGAAGAATTTATGAAAGCATATCAAAATGCTGGAGGAACAGAAACAGATATCTCAAATGTACAAGCATTTTACGATTCAGAAACACAGCAAATGCATATACGTAATACAGCCGATTCAAAAGCGATTACAGAAGTAATGATAGAAGCTGTAGGAGAAGATAATTTATTTTATGATGAGATAACAAATCAGGTTGCATATGATCATAGTCAGAGTGGTTCTGCAGTACAAATGAATTTAGAAAAAATGGAAAAAAATGATCAAACTACAAAAATATAATAAATTACAAAAACAATATTATATTTTATAGATTTTTAATTATATAAATACTTAAGTTATGCAACTCAGAATGAGAATAAATTTTAACATTTTATTTTCAAATTGAATTGCATTTCTTAAATTAAGAGCCAGTATAAAGTTTTTTATTATATAAGAAGCTCTATGAAATTTTCTAGTCTCACAATACAAAGCGAAAATAAATTAAATATTATTTTATATGTCGACAAATCTTTTTACTTTTTTAAGAACTTAAATACATATAGTAAAGTTAGAAAAGTATAGAAAAGTTCTAACAGATTGAGGTTTGTCCAATGAAAGATAAGATTATATAAAAAAGCAGAAGAAGAGGGGTTATTTATGCAAATAGCATTAATAGGCAAAAATACTTTATATAAATTGTCATTACCCAAAACAGTAGTAGGAAATTACTGGTTAACAGACCAAAACAAAAAAAATGAAAAAAAGTTGATAAATGTAGAAGGAAAAAATGGAAAATGGCAATTAATAGTTAATGATAGAACAAATGTAATTGATTTAAAATTTATAGAGATAAATGACAATGATAATGGAATAAAAGTATATACAAATAATGCAAGCAAAGAAAAAACAGTTATTTTAGAAGAATATAAGATGTATGGAATAACATTTGAAGATTCTAAAGAATTGTTTATTCTTTGTTGTCTGCCAAGTTTTGAAAAAAATTTCGTAGAATTAGATATAAAATCAAAAGAAGGATTTTTAATAGGAAGAGACCCTAAAAATCATCTTTCATATAGAAATAAATTAGTAGCAAAGACACATGCAAAAATATATTGGTTTGAAAATAATTGGGCAATAGAAAATTATGACACCAATTTTGGAACATTTGTAAATGGAAAACCTATATTAGATAGAGCAAGAAAAATATTATTTAATGGTGACATGATTTTCATAATGGGATTAAAAATTGTTATTATGGGAGATAAACTATTTATAACAAACCCAGAAGAAAACCTATATTATAGTGGAGAAATGTTTACAGTAGGAACTAGAAAAATAAAAAAACCTACAGAAGAAAAAGAAGAAAAATATGTAGAATTATATGATGAAAATGAATATTTTTCTAGAGCTCCAAGAATCACTAATATAATTGAAAGAGAAAAAGTAAAAATAGATGAACCACCACAGGCACAAGATAAAGAAGAAATGCCTTTAATACTAACATTAGGGTCTTCTATGTCAATGGGTGTAATAATGCTAATTTCTATGTATAGCGCAATAGAAAGGTCAATGAGTGGACAAGCATCTACAAGTCAAACAGTTACAACAATTATTACAGCATTGGTAATGTTAATTGCAATTATACTTTTTCCTATTTTAACAAACAGATATAACAAAAGAAAAAAGAAAAGATATGAAGAAAAACGTCAAAAAAGATATAAAGAATATTTAAGTAAGAAAAAAGATACAATTGCTAAAATTATGCTTAAGCAAAAAAGTATATTATATGAAAATAACCTATCACCAGAAGAATGTACACAAGTAATCTTAAATAGAAGTGGACGTTTATGGGAAAGAAGAATAGATGATTATGACTTTTTAACAGTAAGGTTAGGAATTGGAGATGTAGATACTGATATAGATATTCAATATCCAGAAGAAAAATTCATGATGGAAGATGATAATTTAGTTGAAATATTAAACGATATAGCTAATACTTCTAAAGTAATAAAAGAAGCACCAATAACAGTATCACTTACTGAAAAAAATATATCAGCATTAATAGTAAATAAAAATGAGAACATTGACAACTTTTTTAGAAGTTTAATGGTACAACTAATTGCATTTCACAGTTATGAAGATTTAAAATTGGTATTTTTACTAGATAAAGATGAAAAACCAAATTTAGAATATGTTAAATTGTTACCACATGTATGGGATAAAACAAGACAAATAAGATTTTTTTCATATGATAATGATGAAATGAAAGATATTTCAAAATATCTAGAAATGGATTTACAGGAGAGATTAGAATATAAAGATAAAAATTATAAATCATTTAGACCATATTATCTAATAATAACAAATAATTATAAAAAAATAGAAAATCTAAAAATAATAACAGAAATTTTAAAAACAAAAGAGAATGTAGGCTTTAGTTTGTTATGTATAGCAAACGACTTATTACAATTACCAAATGAATGTAAAACATTTATCAATTTAGATATACAAAACAATACTGGAATGATATTTGAAAATGAAATATCTTCAAGTACGCAAAAGCAAATCACATTAGATAATACAGTAAAAATATTTTTTGAAAGAATATGCCAAAAAATTTCAAATATTCCAATAAAATATACTGAAACAGGAGGATATATGTTACCTACAAATTATACATTTTTAGAGATGTATGATGTAGGACGTATTGAACAATTAAATGTATTAGAAAGATGGCATAAAAATGATTCTACTTTATCATTAAAAGCACCTATAGGAGTAGATACATCAGGAATGCATATTTTATTAGATATACATGAAAAATTTCATGGACCACATGGGTTAATTGCAGGAACTACAGGATCAGGAAAAAGTGAGTTTATTATAACATATGTCTTATCACTTGCAATTAATTATCATCCAGATGATGTTACATTTATTTTAATAGATTATAAAGGTGGTGGATTAGCAGGAGCTTTTGCAAAAAGAGGTGTAAAATTACCACATTTAGTAGGAACAATTACAAATATAGATACAAATGAGCTTCAAAGATCACTAGATTCAATACAAAGTGAATTGAGAAGAAGACAAGTAATGTTTAATGAAGCTAGAAATGTAACAGATGGAGGAACAATAGACATCTACAAATATCAAAAATTATATCATGATGGTGTTGTAGAAAAACCAATTCCACATTTATTAATTATCTGTGATGAGTTTGCTGAATTAAAGCAACAACAACCAGATTTCATGGAAGAATTAATGAGTGTGTCTAGAATAGGACGTAGTTTAGGTGTTCATTTAATATTAGCAACGCAAAAACCAGCTGGAATAGTAAATGACCAAATTCGTAGTAATAGCAAATTTGCAGTATGTTTAAAAGTACAAGAAAAAGAAGATAGTATGGATGTTATCAAAAGACCAGATGCTGCAACAATAAAAACAGCAGGGCAATTTTATTTACAAGTAGGAAATGATGAATATTTTGTATTAGGACAATCAGGATGGTCAGGAGCACCATATTATCCATCAGATATGATAGAGAAAAAAGTTGATAATTCATTACAATTAATATCTGATATTGGAGTTCCAATAAAACAAATAGATGATGCGGTTCAAAAAACATTAGTAGATAAGGGAGATCAATTAACAAACATTGTAAAATATTTATATTTGTTAGCAAAACAACAAGATATAAAAACAGAACCTTTATGGTTAGATAGTATTCCAGAAACAATTTTTGTAAAAGATATAAAAAGAAAATATCAAGTAAAAACAAAAGAAAATGTAATAGCACCAGTACTTGGTGAATATGACGATCCATTTAATCAACGTCAAGGAGTAGTAAAACTAAATCTTTCTAGTAGTGGAAATACAATTATTTATGGAAATGCAGAAAGTGGAAAAGAAACATTTTTAAGTACAATGATATATGACTTAATAACTACACATACAGCTAAAGAAGTACAATTGTATTTATTAGACTTTGGAACAGAAGCTCTAAAAATATATAAAGATAGTCCACAAGTTGGTGATGTAGTATTTATAAGTGATACTGAAAAACTAAAAAGATTTTTTGATATGATTCAAGAAAAAATACAAGAAAGAAAGACAGAATTATTAGAATATAATGGAGATTATGATTTATATATAAAAACAAGTGGAAAGAGTATGCCAATGATTGTAATTGCATTAAACAACTGGGACGTATTTGCAGAAACATATGAAGATGATTATGAAGACTTGGTAGGAACTTTAACAAGAGAATGTACAAAATGTGGAATTGTATTTGTAATAACAGCAAATGCATACAATTCTTTAAGATATCGTATAACACAAAACTTTAAACAAAAGATTGCTTTACAAATGAATGACGAAAATGACTATTATAGTGTCTTTGATAAAGTAGGTAAAAAACGTCCTTCAAAAATGTTTGGTAGAGGTTTAATTTCAATGGATAATGATAACATCTATGAATTCCAAACAGCTAAGATATGTGAACCAGAAAAATATACAGAACATATAAGACAAACAATTAAAGAACTAAATAAAAAACTACCAGAAAAAGCAGAGCCAATTGCAATATTACCAGAAGTTGTAACATATGCAGATGTAGAGAATCAATTAAAAGATATATCAAGAGTTCCAATAGGAATTTCAGAAAAGAAATTGAGAATATATACATATGACTTTAAGAAAAACTTTGCAACTTTAGTTGTATCAAAAAGTTTAGAAGATGCTGTACAATTTGTTTCAAATGTTCTTCAAGAGATTGATAAACTAAAAAATGTTGATGTAAAAATATTTGATACAGAAAGAATATTAATAACAGATAAATCAAATGCAAAAGAAGAATATGAAAAATTCGTATCTTTAGCAGAGAAAAGCAATAAGAAACATACAATATGTGTGATAATAGGAATTGACAAACTTTTAACAGAATATGGAGATATGGGAAATGCATTTAACCAAACAATGAATCAACTAGAAGAAAATGAAAATAATAGTTTTATATTAGTAGAAACAGCAAATAAATTAAAATCACATGAGTTTGAACCATGGTATAAGGAATACATTACTAAAGAAGATGGTATATGGGTAGGAAATGGAATCGATAATCAATATTTAATAAATATAAGTTCTAATAGAAGAGAATTAAAGAATAATTGTGGAAGTAGTTTTGGATATGTTGTAAAAGAAGGTATTGCAATATTGGTTAAACTTCTAGAAATGAAAGAAAAGGAAGATGATGACGATGAATAAAATTTTAGTAAGTATTTATGTTCCAGCATTAGATGAAAAATATGATTTTTGGATTCCAATAAACAAAAAAGTATATAAAGTTATCTTATTGCTTATAAGATTAATATATGAAAAAAGTGATGGACATTATGAACCAACAACTCTACCGTTATTATATGATAAATTGACAGCCCAATTTTATGATATAGATTTAACTGTGAAAGATAATAAAATAATGAATGGAACACAAATGATATTAATTTAAATAGTATTTTCAATTTGTGATAAAAAATTCAAATGTATATAAAGTTGTTATAAAGAGCCTATTGACAACTCTAAACCTATAATGTATAATATATATCGTTATAAGGGTTATCCCAACATACAGTTTTCGTATGACCGGAAGGAGGGGAAATTAAATGTTAGAGATAAAAGTAAATAATGGTAATATAGAAGATGCTCTAAAAAGATTTAAAAGACAATGTGCTAGAAATGGAGTATTACAAGAAGTACGTAAAAGAGAACATTATGAGAAGCCTAGTGTAAAAAGAAAGAAAAAATCTGAGGCTGCAAGAAAAAGAAAATTTTAATACATAAAATTAATTAAATTATTTGAGGTTATATGAAAGAAAACACTATCAATATTAAAATTGTACAGTGTTTTCTTTTTAGTAATTCCATAAAAAATTAAAATGTAAATTTTTTACAATTACTACTTGCTAAACACAAACATATATGATATATTATTAACATAATTTTTAATAATTAAATCCCAAAATATATTTTATCAAATTTATTAAATCTGTTTTAAAACATATCCAAGATTATAGTATATTAAAATTTATGTCAATTAATTTTAAAAAAATTTATAAATCTTTAATTTAAATCCAATTTTCTAAATATTCCAATTTAAAAAACAAATTCATAAGGATTTTAGTAAGAATTAAAAGATATTTTCTATACAATAAAAAACAACAAAAGTATTACTATTTGATTCAAGTATATTTTTAATCTATTTAATTATTAAAAACAATATAAAAATAAAAAGGAGGGAATCTATGGTACAAAGCCAAGAAAAAAATAAGCCAAAACTATTATCGCCAAAGGTAGACATAATATTTCAAATATTATTTGGAGAAGTAGGAAGTGAGATAATAACTAAAAAATTTTTGGAAGCAATATTAAATAAGAAGATAGAATCAGTAGATTTAAGTCAAAATATTGTAATGAGACATGAAAATATAGGAGAAAAAATGGGGGTATTAGATGTTTTAGTAAAATTTGATGATAAAAAATTTTGTAATGTAGAAATGCAATTAATAGAAAAAGATAAACTATTTGAAAGGATACTATATTATTGGTCAAGAATATATACTAAACAAATAAAATCAGGAAATGATTATGTATTTCTAAATAAAACAATCGAAGTATTAATTGTAGATTTTGAAATTGACAGTTTAAAAGACTTAGAATACCATACAATGTGGAAAATTATAGAAACGAAATATAGGAAAAATATCTTGACAGATGAACTAGAAATACATATAATTGAAATACCAAAGATTTATAAATTAATAGGAGAAAAACAAAATGAAGAATTAGTAAAATGGTTGGAATTTATAGAAGATCCAACTAGTAAAGAGGTGGAAAATTATATGAATGAAAATGAAGGAATAAAAGAAGCTAAAAATAAACTAGAAGGATTAAGTGGAGATGAAAGACTTCAAAGATTAGAGGAATTAAGATTAAAAGCGATAATGGATGAAAAAGCAGAAAGAAGGTTTGCAATTAAAAAGGGATTAGAAGAGGGGCTAAAGAAAGGGCTAGAAGAAGGACTAAGATATAATATACCCATAGATGTGGACACAATAGAAAAAGGGTACCCAATATTGTGTGCATAAGAAAAAGGTATAGAAACCTAAAAAATAGACACAAGAAAAAGGTATAAAAACCTAAAAAGTAGACACAAGAAAAAGGAAAATATTTTCTTTTGATAGATATTGATATATAATAAA